>CAZMKD010000189.1:0-1841 GCA_964566575.1 uncultured Verrucomicrobiota bacterium | reverse complement strand
TGTTGACCCGTCCCGGAAATCCCGTCTTATCGATTGGTCTCGATATTGCGAAGGTAGTCTTAAGGTTCTCGCTGCCTGGTCAGGAGGGATTGTTCTGGGCAAACTCTCGGCTACCTCCAACCCCTGCCGTCTTCCCTATAGAGTTCAGACAACAGTCGTCATTCATATCGCCACTCCTCTGGGACCCAGGCATAGGCCGCGCCCAAGCGGGCGACGTGGCCAAGGCTGGGGAACGGCATGTGAGTGCCGGCGACCAGAGTGCGGTCGGTTGCAAGCCGGCTGAACAGGTTAGACCGCGTCGCTGCAGCCTGGACAGGATCGGTGTCGAACGCGAGGCCCGCTTCGGGGTGCGAGAACTGCACCGCCGCGGAATGGGCGGTATCACCGAACACCAGGATCTGGGTGTTCCCGGAAGAGACGAGAAAGCCGGTGTGGCCTACGGTATGCCCGGGCAGCGCTAGCGCGGTGATGCCGGGCACCACTTCGGCATCGCCGCTGAATGGAACGATACGGTTGTGATAGGCGGCGGCAATTTCGCGCGCCAAGGCGAAGGAGGGATTCCAGTTCGCGGATGTCTGCGGCTCGTCGGTCCAATAGGCGAGGTCGGCCGCGCTGACGTGTACGGTAGCGGTCGGGAACGCTGCTCTCCCGTCGGCCAGGAGCCCGCCCATGTGGTCGGGATGCATGTGGGTCAGCAGCACTGCGTCCACGTCCTTAGGCGCGATGTTGACGGCCGCCAGAGCGTTGCCAGCATAACCTAGCAGTCGGCCGGATGTGTTGCCGCAGCCGGTGTCGATTAATACAGTCCGGCCGCCGACGAAAACCAGATGCGCAGTGACCCCGATGACCTGGGGGAGCGCTGGCTCGAGATAGCTGGCCGCAATCGCTGTAGTCACTGACTCCGAGGCGATGTTGAGGAAAGCGTTGTCGAGTAAGAAGTAGCCGTCGCTCAGCGCGACAATCTCGGACTCTCCGAAGGTGCGCCGATAGCTTAGCGGGGGCAGTGCGTACGCCCCAGCACCAGCCCGCACCCCACCTGGTCGGACGAGCCCCGGCACCGCCAGCGCAGCCGCGCCCGCCGCCAAAAGACTCCGTCGGGACAGGGTGAAAGACATGGCACCTCCCCCCTCCCTATACTAGTTTCGGCGGTGAAGTTAAAGCAGATTTCGGTCTGATGACCAACTACCGGAATAATAAATCCCCATACGACGTGGTTAGTCCGCTGTTGGCCGATACTGTTGCAAAAGTCTTTTTGCATCACTGGGCGCAAATTTTCCGGGCCGTGGGTACGGAGCTCGAAAAACTGTGTGGGGACTACATCATTGTGAGCGGAACTCGCAGGCGACTTCGGCAATGTGCCTGAGAGTACATCGACCAGCAATTACTGCTTGTTCCGTCTTTTGGCGGGAAATTTGTCACGCGGCATTTTGGGACTTTTGCAACACTATCGGCCCTTAACAGACCTCAGGCTTTAGTCCTGAAATGTCCGCTCGTGGCCCAAAGTGTCGGATCGTGCACGCTAATAAACTGTCCGCAATCGCAAGATAAGCAGACATTACTTGGACATCGAGCTACCGACGCAGTTGATCCATTTGCGACGTGCCGCAGCGTTTCGCCGGCACGCCGATCAACCAATTTTTCCAAACGTTCGTGAAGTTACCTCAAAAGGAAACCCCGCGCGGGATAAGGCGGTGCTCATAGGCCTGCCGCTCAAGACCCTCACGAAAATCAGGGTGCGCGATGGAGATGAGGGCCTTGGCGCGCTCGGGTACTGACTTTCCCTTGAGGTTGATCATGCCATATTCGGTGACGACATACATCACATCCGAGCGCGGCGTTGT
>CAZMKD010000188.1:0-23612 GCA_964566575.1 uncultured Verrucomicrobiota bacterium | reverse complement strand
AGCTCGCCGGCTTTGACGAGGCGTTTGGTGATGGCGATGTCTTCACTGCTCGGCGTCGGGTCGCCGCTGGGATGATTATGGACGAGAATCATGCCGGCGGCTGACGCCGCGATGGCGTCTTTGAACACTTCGCGCGGCTCGACGATGCTGGCGTTGAGCGAACCGCGCGACACGTCCGCCACACGGATGAGCGCGTTCTTGGTGTTCAGGAGCAAGACGCGGAATTCCTCCCGGTCGAGGTCACGCATTTCCTCGCGCACCAATTGCGCCGCTTCGGCGGGCGTGTTGACCGGGGTGCGCTTTCGCGGGAGACTGAGTCGCCGCGCCAATTCGAAGGCGGCTTTCAATTGGATCGCCTTGGTCGGACCAATGCCTTTGGTCTTCGAGAGTTCTTCGAGTGGTGCGCTCACTAACGAGGCGAGCGGATGCCGGCGCAACAACTCCTTCGCGAGGTCAATGGCCGACCGGCCTTTCATGCCGGTGCGCAAAAAGATCGCGACCAACTCGGCGTCGCTCAACGCGCTGGCGCCGCGCTGCCGGAGTTTCTCGCGCGGGCGATCTTCCGCCGGCATCGCGGCGATGCTGTAGGGCGCTTTTATTTCGGCGGCGGTTTGAGTCGATTTCTCAGTTCGTTCCATGGAAACTCCCTGCCGGGGCACTCGCTGAATTCGCCGATGACTTCGCCGTGGCCGAGGACGTTGTCGTCGGGAATCTTGAATTGCTCCTGCAAGCCGCGGATGAGCAAGACGAGCGCATCGAGTTGTTTTGCGGTGGGCTGGCTGTGCGAGAAATCGCCGACCAGGCAGATGCCGATGCCGTGTTCGTTGATGTAGGCTTGCCGGCAATGGCCGCCGTGTAGTTGCGTCACCCAACGCGGGCCGGTCTCGATATGGCCATCGGGCATACCCTCCGAGCCGTTGTCGATGACGAAGTGATAGGCCAGCCCGTTGATCATACCGCGGGCGCGGTGCGCGGCGTCGAACGCCTCGGCGTTGCCCGCTTTCGTCGCGCTGTGGTGGATGACGATGAAGTCCCATTGCCGGACGGGAGCGACGTCCGCGGTTACCGGCAACACGAACGCAAGAATCGCGACACTAATCTTCAGTTTCGACCACATACGGTTTCAATTCGCCGGCCAGTACCTTCGGGATTTGTGCTTTGAGTACGACGTTGCCATCCGCGTGTTCGCGCGCGGTAACGTAGCCCGCCCGGTACACAAGCGCGATCGTCTGCGCGCGCTTGGCCGGTATCGACAACGTCACATCGACGCGGCGCTCTCGGAGTTTGTTGGCAATGTCCTGCTGCAATAAGTCGAGGTTCGTCCCGCATTTCGCTGAAATGGGCACGCCGTCGGGAAATTTCGCCAGCGTCGCGGGATCCACTTCGCGTCGGTCGATCTTGTTGAGGGCGATCACGGTGGGCTTGTCCCAGGCATTGATCTCGTGCAGCACGATTTCGACGGCTTTGATTTGTTCCCGCGCCTGCGGGTGGCTTACATCGACGACGTGCAACAGCAAATCGGCCTCGGCCGTTTCTTCGAGCGTGGCCTTGAACGACTCGACGAGATGATGCGGCAGCTTGCGCAGGAAACCAACGGTGTCGCTCAACAGAATGTTCTGGTTGTTCGGGAGCCGGTGTTTGCGCGTGGTCGGGTCGAGGGTCGCGAATAGTTTGTCCTCGACCAGCACGCCGGCGCCGGTCAACGCGTTCATCAGGGTGCTCTTGCCGGAGTTGGTGTAGCCGATAATGGAGACGCTCGGCCAATGCAGCTTCTGCCGGCCACTGCGTTCGACGCGGCGGTTCTTACGGACTTCCTCGAGTTGGTCCTGAAGCCGCCTGATTTTTTCCTGCACGCGCCGGCGGTCGACTTCCAACTGCGTTTCACCCGGGCCCCGGCAGCCCATGCCACCGCGTTGCCGGGACAAGTGCGTCCAGAGGCCGGTCAAGCGCGGGAGCATGTATTCGAGTTGCGCGAGTTCGACCTGGATCTTGCCTTCGCGGGTACGGGCGCGTTGGGCGAAGATATCGAGAATAAGTTCGGTGCGGTCAATGACCTTGATGTCTTTGCCGAAAATGTCGCCGAGGTTGCGCCCCTGCGCGGGCGTAAGATCGTCGTCAAAGACCACGACGTTGGCGCCGGTGGCTTCGCAGCGCTCGCCGATTTCGTCAGCTTTGCCGCGACCGATGAAGGTGGGCGCGCTCGGGGCGTCGCGTTTCTGGGTGATGGCGTCGAGAACAGTCGCGCCGGCGGACTCGGTCAACTCGCGCAGTTCGTCGAGGGAATCTTTAACCGACCACCGGTCGTGACCCGGTCGCTCCAAACCTATCAGTAGCGCGCGTTCGGGCGGCGGCGACTGCGTGTCATACATCTTCAATGTGCTGGAAAATCCTCCCCGCGGTTTGGCTTGGCAACTCGTCTCTGGTCACGTCGATCCAGATTAAATCAGGCTCGCGACGAAACCAAGTCATTTGTCGCCGCGCCAGTTGCCGGGTGCGCGTCTTGGTGAGGACGACGGCCTCCGGTAGCGCGAGTTCGCCGCGAAGATGGGCGACAAGTTCCCGGTAACCAGCGGCTTGCATGGCGGTCTTATTCTGTTCGAGACCGCGCACCATGAGTTGCCGGACTTCATCGACCCAACCAGCGGCGATTTGTTCATCGATGCGCTGCTCAATGCGCCGGTACAGGTCGTCGCGGTCGCGCTTCAAGCCGAAGACCAGTCCTCCGGTGGTGGATTGCGTTTGAAAATCGCGGATGGACTGGCCAGTCTGATGAAACACTTCGAGCGCGCGGACGAGGCGGCGTGGATTATGTCGGTCCACGGTCGCGGCCGTCTTCGGGTCGAGATGTTGCAGTTCGGCGAAGAGTTCGGGGGCCGGCATGGCTTCGAGCCGGGCGCGCAGCGGCTCATTGCGTCCCGGGCCTTCAAACAAGCCTTGCCGGAGCGCGCGCACATAGAGGCCGGTGCCACCGCAGATGATCACCGCCTCGAAATTTGAGATTTGAGATTGGGCGAGGGTCACGTACCGTTTCACGTCAAATGGTTCAGAAACGTCGCAAACATCGACAAGATGTTGGCCTTTTAGCTTGGCGGTGCCGATGTCCATCCCACGGTAAACCTGCATCGAATCGGCGGACACGACTTCGGCTCGGAGATGTCGCGCCAGTTCGAGGGCGACTGCGCTCTTGCCGGAGGCGGTCGGGCCGACGAGGAAAACCGGTGGCATGCCGGTGACGATAGTGAAATGAGCGTTGACCGGCGAGGCGAATCCTCTATGATACGCACACATGACCAACGCGAAAATTCTGTGCGTGGACGATGAACCGTCAATTCGCGAGTTTCTACATCGCGTGCTGACGGACGAGGGGTATCAGGTGCTGACGGCGTGCGACGGACAGGAGGCGCTGCTGGTGGCGGTCGCGGAGCGGCCCGATTTGATTCTGCTCGATATCATGATGCCCAACCTCGACGGCATGGCGACGTGCCGGCAATTGCGCGAGCGGCCGACGACGCGCAACATCCGCATCATCATCTTGACGGCCTACGACACGCGCGACCGGCTGGAGGAGGCAATCGCGGCTGGCGCGGATGATTTCCTGGGCAAGCCGATCGATCTGACGGAACTGCACATCCGCGTACGCTCGATGCTCAAGGTCAAAGATATGAACGACGAAGCAGACCGGCTGGAAGCGTACATTCAGTCGATGAAGTCTATGCGGGCGGAGGCGCGTCACTAGCGCCTGTCGTGAGCGGACTGTTGCGAATTTCCACCCATTGGGCGGTGAGCTTGCGCTCCCAGTTGTCGAGTTGGTATTTCACGTCACGCACCGTCGGCACTCGCCGGAGACGCGAGTCCAGTTCACGCAATGTTGACTCGTGGAATTCCTGGTGGGAAGCCGTCATCCGCTTGAGATACCCCCGCAGGTAAACGACCCCCCCAACCGTGCGCACGTTGACGAGCGTGATATCGACCCAATGGCTGGTCAGGAGCCGGCGCACAGCGACGTTGGTAAGTTTGTCCTCGAATGACACGGCGCATACTTTAGTCGCGGGCGGCATTCGAGCGCAAGCCCGGAAACGACGTGTTTGACGTGCGGAGACAGGACAGAAAGAGTCTGCGCGCGAAGTTCCGAGCTGCGTCGGCGTCGCTGGCGCACGATTAAGTGGCGACCGCGATCAATCAACTCCACGCGTTCATCAACCATGTCGAGGCGTTGGAACAAGCGGGAACGCTTGATGTCGAATCTGGCGACGGGTTGATCAGTTGCGCCCAGTCCATTATCACCCTGCTCCAGCCACCGTAAGCTGTGTATCGATTCTTGCTTCCAAGCCAGGATTCAGCTAGTAGTTTCACCGGCGAGATCGTTCAAAACTAACGGTTAATGCTGGCGGCCAACGATTCTGCCTCGGACGGCATTGTCCTTTGGCCCCGGCAGGAGGCAGATCATGCAGCGCACTTTACTTGTTGTTCTCATCTCAGCACTCGCATCCACGGTCGGCGCAGCCGTCATCACCGTCACCACCACCGCGCCCAGCGGTCCCGGCTCGTTGCAACAGGCGATCATTGACGCCAATGCCATGCCCGATCTGGACACGATTGCGTTCGGCATCGGGCCGGACGATGACATGGTGAAGACGATCTTCGTGACCAACAATCTGACGAGCCTCACCGGGCCGACGATCATTGACGGCTACACGCAATCGGGCAGCAGCTCGAACACGTTGGCCACCGGCAACAATGCCGTGCTGTTGATTGAAGTGACCTCCACCAATAACTCGCAAGGCTTCAACATCACCGGCGGCGGTTGCACGGTGCGCGGCCTCGTCCTCAACGGCTTCTATGATACGGGCTTCCAGTTCGGTAATCCCATCCTCATTCAGGCAGCCGCGACGAACAATGTGATCGAGGGCAATTTCATCGGCACCGATGCCACCGGCACCAACGACAGCCCGCGCATCACGTTTATCGGGGTGAACGTCAATTCGCCGGGCAACCGCATCGGCGGCACATTGCCCGGCGCGCGCAACGTCATCGGCGGCTGTATCAGCGATGCCATTCTGCTCACCGGCAGCGCCGGGACCAACAACACGGTTCAGGGCAGCTACATCGGCACCGACAAGACCGGCACCGAGGCGATCGCCAACGGAAGGGGCATCAGGATTGAGTCGGCGTTCAACCAGATTGGGGGAACGACTGCGGGCGCGGGCAATCTCATTTCCGGCAATACCGGTTACGGCCTCTATATCATCGCTTCCACCAACGTGCTGGAAGGCAATTTCATTGGCCTCGATGTCACCGGCTCCAGTAAACTACCCAACGGAAACAATGGCGTGGCGCTCGGAGGAAACGGCACAGTCAACGGCAACCGGATCGGCGGCACCTCGACCGCCGCCCGCAACGTCATCTCCGGCAATGCCGGTCGGGGCATCGTGATGAGCGGGGTGCTCAGCAACGCAGTGCTCGGAAACTTCATCGGCACGGATGTCACTGGCTCCAACGCGCTGCCCAACAGCCTTGGCGGCATTCACATGGATCTCGACGTCGGCCCCGTGATTGGCGGCAGCGAGCCCGGCGCGGGCAATGTGATTGCGGGCAACGGTGGCACCGGCATCAGCTTCACCCGCGGTTCCGACCTTCAGATTGACGGCAACTTCATCGGCACCGACCTGACCGGCATGCTGGATCTGGGGAATGCGAACCATGGCGTTGACGCCAACAGTTCCGTTTCCACGATCAACATTGGTGTCGGCTCGCCCAACACGATTGCCTTCAACGGCTCCGGCCTCTTCAACGCTGGGGTCGCGCTGAGCAGCGGCGCCATCAGCAACAATGTTACTGGCAATCTCATCTACTCCAACACTGGTCCCGGCGTCTTTCTGTTCCAGGGCGTCACGCAGACCCGCATCTCGGACAATTCGATCTTCGACAATGGACAACTGGGCATCTTACTCGGCTTCAGTCTCAACCCCAACGACCCCTGCGACACCGATGTCGGCGACAATGATCTCCAGAACTTCCCCGTCATCACCGCCGCCACCAGTGATGCGAGTAGTGTCACCATTGCCGGCTTCCTCCCGAGCGCGGCGAGCACGGCGTTCGATCTCGAATTCTTCGCCAACGCGACCTGCGACCCGACTGGTTTCGGCGAAGGCGAACTATTCATCGGCACCACCAACGTGACGACGGGAGCGAACTGCACCAACAACTTCAACGTCACCTTCCTGTTCCCGGTTCCCGGCGGCCTCATCATCACCGCCACCGCCACCGATCCCAACGGCAACACGAGCGAATTCTCCGCCTGTTTCACCAATCAAGCGCTGATCACGTGTTCGCAGTCGGAGAACACCAACGACGTGTGGGACGTGAGGCAGGGCGTGACCCTCACTGCCAGCAGCGGCGCGGGCAGCGGCGCGTTAGAAAACATGTTCGGCGCCACGCTGTCCTCCGCCGAACCGGGGACCGCTTTTTTCCGCGACGACCAGACCAATGGCTTCACGCACTTCGTTGAGTGGCAGACGCCCACGCCCGTGCTGGTCACCAACTTCAACCTCATCGCCTACCACGATGCAGTGGACAACCTGCAACGCGCCTTCAAGCTGTTTAATCTCTATGGCTTTAACGCCAGCAACTCGACCTTCGAGCTTCTGTTCACCCTGACTCCGCCCTTGCCCTACGGGCAGGAACCCGACGGCCGATTTCTGTACGCCTGCCGTCCTGTGCTTCCCCTCGCGACTGACAAGTTCCGCGCCGAGTTTATCCAAGCCATCGACGCAAGCTTCCCTGGCCCGCGCGTCATCGAACTCGATGGCTTCGGCACCGTCCTCGAAGCTCCGTGCCCGACCATCACGCTGTCACCGTCCACGCTTCCGAACGGCACGGTGGGCATTCCGTACAATCAAACGATCACTGCCAGCGGCAGCAGCGCAACGCCCTTCAACTTCACTGTGACCCAAGGCACACCGCCGTCGGGCATCAACCTGTCCTCGGCCGGCACGCTCTCCGGCACGCCGAGCGCGCCGGTCACCTCCGGTTTCACCGTCACGGCCACCGACACCAACAACTGCACCGGTAGCCGCAACTACATGCTGACCATCAACGCCGCTCCGCCCGAGGCGCACGACCTCGCCATCATCCGCTTGCACGTCATCAAGAACATCAACCTCAGCGCCGCCAAGCCGGCCCTGACCAAGCGCGTCGTCGTCCAAATCCAGAACCGCAGCTCGCATGACGAGGTCATCACCAACTTGGCGGCTCTGATCAGTGTCACGCTGTCAAACATCCAGGCCAGTTCCAGTTGCACACCGCCGCCAGCGGTGCTGATCGACGGCCCGCCCAACCAGCCGGGGCGCGTCCTCAAACCCAAGCAGAAGCTGAACGTGTTCTTCGAGGTGATGTTCAACACCAACTGCGTGCCCGATGCGACCAAAAGCACCCGGACCGATCCCGGCCATGAAGACTACGCGTACAGGGCGGAGATCAACCACAGCGCGCTGGACGGCAACGCCGACACGCACATCGAGTGCGACACCTGTCCTCGTCCGCCGTTACCGGGCGGCGTGGATCCGAATCCCGATCCCGCCAAGCCGCTCAAAGACAAAGGTTGCGGCAACAAAGACAAGGCCACCGGCCTGCTCGGCGCGCCCGTGCTGACCGATGTGGTCATCAAACAATAGGAAAACAGACGAATGAAGACAAACGACTGGCTCGGGCGAAGACTAACAACACCGGTAAGCACCGGTAACACTCACACAACCTCTAACGATAGGATGGGTAAACTAATGACGCGCAGACATTCGAATGTAATATGGGCACTGCTGGCTGGACTGGTAACGATTTGCACGCTGACCGTTCCCTGCCTAGCCGAGGTGATTGGCGATCCGATCACAAATCCAATGAACGGACATCTCTATTATCTTTTGTCGGAAAATACCTGGACGGCAGCGGAAGCGGAAGCGGTTTCGCTGGGCGGCCATTTGGCGGCCATCAATGGTGCCGGAGAGCAGACGTGGGTGTATGACACTTTTTCGTCGCTTGGCGGCACGAACCGGTATCTATGGATTGGCCTGACGGATGAGGCCGTGGAAGGCACGTTCGTGTGGACCACTGGTGAGCCCGTGAACTATCTCAATTGGGCTTCGGGCGAACCTAACAACGGGTCGTCAGACTACGTTTACATTGCCAGCCCCGCGGACGCCCGCCCGTTCTCTTGGAATGATATCGAGATCAGTGCGAGCCTAAACGCGGTGGCCGAAGTTCTTCCGCCTCGCTGCTGCAGTTTTGACAGCACCAACGACGTGTGGGACGTGAGTCAGGGTGCCGCGCTCACGGCTTCCAGCGGGGAAGGGTCCGGCAGTCTGAGCAATATTTTTGGCGCCATGCTGGCATCGCCGGAGCCGGGCGTGGCGTTTTTCCGCGACGATCAGGCCGGTGATTTCGTCCACTTCGTCGAATGGCAAACCCCGGCTTCGGTCACCGTGGCCAGCATCAGCCTTCGCGCCGCTCATGATCCAATCTCACTCCATCGCGCGTTCAAACAATTTAACGTGTACGCCTTTAACAGTGCGGGTGGATCCAACGAGTTGATCCTGGCGTTCACCCCCGCGCTGCCGTACGGCGAAGGCGTGTTATCGAATGAGCTGATGCTCTGTACCAACGTGCTCGCGCGCACCAGCGATCTTTTCCGCGCCGAGTTTGTCCAGAACGGGGACTCGGCTTTCCCCGGCCCGCGCATTTACGAACTGGACGGCTTCAGCGAGTTGATTCCTGACCCGGTGACCGCCGAATGCGTGCTAGCTCCCGTGGATTCCACCAACCAAGTCGGCACGCTCCACACAGTCACCACCACCGTCACAACCAACAGCAGCCCCGCGGCCGGCATCGTGGTGAACTTCGAGGTCACGGCTGGCCCCAATGCCGGGACGACCAATTCCGCCACCACCGACGCCAGCGGCCAAGCCGGCTTCGCTTATACCGGCCAAGGCGGCGTGGGGACGGACACGATCACGGCGACCGGCATTGTGAACTGCGTCGAGTTCTCCTGCTCTGCCAGCAATGTCTGGGTTGCGATCGACGAGCAAGTTCACGACTTCGCGATCCTGCGCATGAAAGTTCCCAAGAACATCAACCTCTCTGCCGCGACTCCGGCACTGACGAAACGGGTCGTCGTCCAGATTCAGAACCGCAGCCCGCACGTCGAGTCGGTCTCCAACTTTACCGGCTTGGTCACCGTCCAACTGCACTCCTACAGCAACGCCTGCGTCGGGCTGGAGCCGGTCGCCACGTTGATCGTCGGCCCGCCCAACAATCCCAAGACGCTCAAGCCGAAGCAAAAGATGAACGTCTTCTTCGAGGTCCAGTTCACCACCAACTGTATCCCGAACACCGCGAAAGGCCTCGGGAACGAGGATTACAGCTACATTGCACGCGTCCATCACGAAGTTCTCGACGGCAATGCGGACACGCATTCTATCTGCGATGTCTGTCCGCGCGGCCCATTGACGGACGGCGATCCGAACCCGGATCCCAACAAGCCGCTCAAGGACAAAGGTTGCGGCAACAAGGACAAAACCACCGGCCTGCTCGGCGCCGACGTGAAGACCGATGTGTTTCTCAAACCATGAAGAAGGGACAGCAACAATGAAAACAGATATTAGTAACGTCAGGCAGTTGATGTTCGCGAGTGCGCTGGTGCTCCTGGCCAGCGCAATGCGCGCGCCAGCCGAACCCGTGCTGGCCGATCCGGCGAACTTCCGGCTGCAGTTGCTGGCCGGCAACATTACCAACGGCGTGGGACTCGCCGCCGATGCCTCCGGCAACCTCTACGTCGGCTACCACGACCCTGCGGATTCGGGCGGCTCGGCCCCGCTTCGAAAGGTGACACCCGCGGGCGTGATCAGCGACTTCGGCGCTCCCATACCGGACCCGGATTTGGCTGTTGTGGACTTCAACGGCGATTTGACGGAACCCGGCTCGGTGCTCGTCGGCGGAGTTCTCCCCGGCGGCCTGAGACACCTCACCGCCGTCAGCCCCGACGGCTTGACAACCACGCAGTTGTTCGCCGTGGCCAACCAGCCGGCGTACCCGAACGTTTCGTCGCTGGCCTTCGATTCACAAGGCCGACTGCTCGTGGTCGGCGGCACCAACGTGCTCGGCGCGGTGACAAATGATTTGATTCCATTTGTCGCTCACACGTTTGGCGCGGCAACGAATCCGGTTTATGTCACCACCAGCCCGGATGGCCGCATCTTCACGAGCTTCCGCAACGCCAGCGCCACGTACTCCATCACTGAGGTCATCGACGGCGGGATGATCACCTCCGATCAACCTCTCGTCGGTGGAACGGGCGGTTTCCTGACGTTCTCGCCCACAGCTTTTGGCGATGCCGCCAAGCCGCTCTTTGCTCAGAGCGCGACCGAGGTCCGACGCGTGGACACCAACTCGGGCGCGGTCGCCACGTTCGCCACCGGCATTGAAGGCGTGTACCCCGGGCTCGCGTTCACGCCCGACGGCTGCTTGAATATCCTGACCGGCCCCGGCCAACAACTCTGGCGCGTCTGCGAATGCGCCCCCGGCACGATGGATCTCGCCGTGTCCAAGACCGCCCCGACCAACACCGTCGCAACCGGCGGCAATCTCACGTACACCGTCACGGTTCGGAAGTACTGCTCGCTGGATGCGACGGGCGTGACGGTGACCGACGCGCTGCCGCCAGAGATGGAGTATGTTTCGGCTGATTCCACCCAGGGCGCGTGCATGTTGGTTGGCAGCGATGTGGTCTGTAATATCGGCACCCTCACCAACGGCCAGAGCGCGACCGTCACGATCACCGTCCTGGCTGCAGATGCCGGCTCGGCCACCAATACCGTCAGCGTCAGCGCCAACGAAACGGACGCCAGCCCGGCAAACGACACCGCCCAAGTCATCACCACGATCCTCGAAGGCCCTCCAACCGAGGTTCACGACCTCGCGCTCATCAAGATGAAAGCACCCAAGAACATCAACCTCTCCGCAGCGACGCCGGCATTGACCAAACGGGTCGTCGTCCAGATCCAGAACCGGAGCGCGCACGTCGAGTCGATCAGCAACTTTACCGGCTTGGTCACCGTTCAACTGCATTCCTACAGCAACGCCTGCGTCGGACTGGAGCCGGTCGCCACGTTGATTGTCGGCCCGCCCAACAATCCCAAGACGCTCAAACCCAAGCAAAAGATGAATATCTTCTTCGAGGTCGAGTTCACCACCAACTGCATTCCGAACACCGCCAAGGGGCTTGGGAACGAGGATTACCGGTACGTCGCCACGATCTCCCACTTCGCCCTGACCAGCATCGCCGACACGCACACTAACGACGACGTGTGCCCGCGCCTGCCGCAGGGCATCGACCCGAACCCCGACGGCAAACTCGTCGACAAAGGCTGCGGCAACAAAGACAAGCTGACCGGCCAACTCGGCGCCGATGTGAAGACCGATGTGTTCATCAAACAGTGAAGTCAGCCATTGTCTCAAAGTAGATCGGCACGGACCTGCTGACCGAAGTGTTTTGAGGGATTGAACGGCACGAGACCTTGGGTGTAGCTAACAGGCTGCTAATGGTCGTTTCGAAACTGTCCGGTCTTGCGCCGACAATGATGAAACCAGATTGGCGAATCCCACTCAAGCCTTACCGGCCAGTGCCGTGAAATTCCTTGCCGTGCATACCGCCACGGGATTAACATTCCATCGGATCGCGGCAACCAAGTCCGACAAGACGCACCCGTGACGTTTCGGGTGCAACATAAGGAGAAACGCGCTTTATGGATATTCGTTTTAGCTGCTCGGCGTGCGGACACCACATGGTCATCGACGAAACGGGGGCCGGGTTGGTCGTTGCCTGCCCCGAGTGCGGCCATGACACCACCGTTCCAAAAGCCGTTGCGCCGAAACCTGCCACTGACGTCCAACCGGAAAAGGAAAGAACGGTTGCCCTAAAGTGGACCCCGCCGCCACCGCATCCGCACATTGAACCCAAACGCTGACTCCAGTCGATTGACCGTTTTGAGGCGAGTTGGGTTCATCCTGACCGGGTTGGTCGTGTTGAGCGGGATCGCAGTCAGCCGCGCTCGATGGCCACGCCGACACGCATACCGCCGACGACAACTGCCCGCTCGCGCCGTTGCCGCCGGGCGTGGACGCCACGTTCAAAGACAAAGGCTGCGCCGGCGGCGATGTGAAAACCGACGTGTTCATGAAGTGAGTCGCATGAGATCAGCCGCCGTGTCCACATCGTAGGTCGCGGGCAACTCGGCGAAGGCGACACCCAACTTCTTCAGGCGTCGCCGGGTCTGTGCCATCACCCGGTCGGTGCTCCACGTGATGCCGGTGAACACATCGAGCATCACTCGCAACCCGATGAGCGCGTAACCGCCGTCGTTGGTCGGCTGAAACACCGCCGGGTGTGTCACCAGTAAATTGAACGCGCGTCGCACTGTGCCTTGGTTCATCTGAGGTGCATCGGTGCCGATCATCACCACGCGTCGATACCCACGGGCGAAACTTTCCTCGAAGATGCGTTGCATCTTCTCGCCGAGGTCGCCGCGCGGTTGAGGACGCGCATTGCGGGCCAGTCTTGCAAACGGCGCTCGCGCCGGTGTGTAGCGCCATTCGACGTCGAAGCCCGCCTGCCGGAACTCGCGCCGGTGATGCTCAAGCAACCGCCGGTAGACGCGCAGCGCGCCGGCCTTACCGATGTCGCGCGCGAGCCGCGACTTTACCTTCCCCAACGTCGGATACCGGGCCATGAGGACGAGCAGTTTGTGCATGTTGTCACCCTGAGCGCAGCGAAGGATTTCTGTTGCTCCGCGCCAATGACAGAGATTCCGCGCTTCGCTGAGAATGACAGTGAAGCCGTAACATCGCAATCGTCACCAAAATCTTCCAGCCGGCGCGGATTGTGCCGGTGATCGTGCCGGAGATCTTCGACTTGCCGGCAATGCGACGGCCGTAGGGCACTGCGATTTGCACAATGCGCAGGCCGCACTCAACGGATTTGATCTGCATCTCGACGTTCCAACCCCACGTTGTGTCGCGCAGTTTGAGCCGCCGCAACGCGTCCCGAGTCAGCACGCGCAGCGGACCAAGGTCTTTGAAATCGTACCGCCAGAGCCGCCGAATGAGGAAACAAGCAAGCCAGTTGCCGAACCGCTGTTGTGGAGAGAGGTTTTCCTTCGCGAGGCCGAGCGTGCGCGCGCTGACGACGAAATCGGCCGCGCCGGTTTGAATCGGCGCGAACAGTTTCAGGAGGAGCCGCGGGTCGTCGCTGCCGTCGGCGTCCAGAAAGGCAATTGTGTCGATGTCGTCGCGTAAATGCGCGATCCCCGTCAAGCACGCTTGTCCGTAACCGCGGCGCGGTTCGGGGATGACCTGGGCACCGGCCTGGGCGGCCACGGCGGCGGTGCCGTCGGTGCTGCCGTTGTCGACGACGATGATTTGTTGGGCGAGACCGGCCGGGATGCGGTGGATGACGTGCGCGATGCTGCCGGCTTCGTTCAGCGCCGGGATGACTATCGCGAGGGGCATGGATTCCTGGCGATGGCGCCGCCGCAACTGGAGCCGGCACCGGCGGTGCACCCGAAACAGTGATCGCCGGTCAGGATGGGACGATTGTCCACCGTGGCAGGGTCGATGTCCCACAGAAAGAGCGGCTTTCCGTTCTGCCACTGCATGTCGAGCATCTGGTTGAAGTCGCAATCGTAGACTTCGCCGCGCCACCCGACGCTGACCGTGTTGCGGCACATCAGGCCGTCGACGGTGGCCGGGTTGAAGTTGTCGATGAGCAATCGCATGTACATTTCCAACTGGCCGTTGCGTTGCAACCACGAGGCGAAGCGCGCGATCGGCATATTGGCAATGGTGTACAGACGGTTGAAGACGATGCCAAACTGCTCACGCAACTCACGGTGATAATCCGCTTCGAGTTCCGCCTGCGGACCCGGGAGGTATGCGCCGACCGGGTTGTACACCAGATGCAACAGCAAGTGCGGCTCGCAGCCGTAGCCGAGCTCATTGAGCCAGCGCAGAGCGCGGATGCTCTTATCGAACACGCCGTTGCCCCGCTGCCCGTCCACGTTCTTGGCGGAGTAACACGGCAGGGAGGCGATGACTTCGATCCCGTGTTGAGCGAGAAAGAACGGCAGGTACTCGTGCCCGGGTTCGAAGAAGATGGTGAGATTGCACCGATCCATGATGTGGCGCCGCTGGCGCTTCACGCGCTCGACGAGATAGCGAAAATCCGGGATGATCTCCGGTGCGCCGCCAGTGATGTCCACCTTCGGAATATCCGTGTGCGCGAGCCAATCGACGATACAGTCGATGGTCTCCCGCGTCATGATCTCTTTGCGGCTTGGGCCGGCGTCTACGTGGCAGTGAACGCAAGACTGGTTACAGAGTTTACCGACGTTGATCTGGAGAACCTCGGTCCGGCCGCGGCGAAGTGCGCCAACCGTTTGTTCAAAGCGAGTCATGCGTTGTTCCGCTGCCACCCATACACCAGCGCGGTACCGGTGACCAGTCCCACGGCGTAACCATACGGCAAGCCGACGCACATCAAGCCGACGAGCGTCGCGATAAGCAGATCGCGACGCGACGACGCGATGTCGCGCACGAGTAACAGCATCGCCAGCCCTTCAAACGCGAGCATCACACCGAGGATCGGTTTTGGAAACACTTGGATCAGTTGAGTGAAACTTCCGCTGAAGAACAGCCCGAGCGCAAGATACAGGCTTCCGTAGATAATCACCGAGCCGCCGGTGCGCCCGCCAAATGTATAGTGCCCAGCCAGCCCGCCCGAGCCGTGACACGTTGGAATGCCGCCGAACCACGGGTTGATCAGGTTCATCAGCGAGTATGTGAAACTGATACGACGGATTGACAGCTTGCGTTCGGGAAAGAAATCTTCCGCGACCTGCCGCGTCGCCAGAATCGAGTTGCCCAGCGAAAGCGGAATCTGCGGGATTGCCAGCACGACCAAGCCGGTCAGGATGTCCGAAAATGTCGGCTGATGCAGTTGCGGCAGCCGAAATCCCGGTGCGACTGCTGAGAAATCCAGCTTCAAGACCGCGTACCCGACGCCGAGCGCGATGACGAACAACGCCGCCGGGAACCGCCGGTTTCCCATCAACGCAATTGTGATCACCAGTCCCGCCGCGGCCAAAATGTAGCCGCTAACTCCGTCGGCCTGCACGTAATCTTTCAACGCCAGTGTTGCGAGTTGCAGCCCAAGCCCGAATTGGATGCCACGCACCACCGTCTTCGGCACAACGCGCGCAAGCCAGCCGATCAACCCGGTCACCGTGAGCACGAACATGATCACGCCAATCGCCAGTCCGCCGCCGAACAGAATGTTGCCGCTGAGTTTTTGAGCGATCACCAGCGCCGCCATCGCCTTCAACGGTTGCACCGGCATCGGCATGCCGTAAACGAGGCCGGTCAACATTTGCATCGCGCCAAACAGGATCAGCGCACTCGCACTGTCCAGTTTCGCGGCCAGAATCACGCCAACGACGAGCGGCAAGTCCGTACCGATGTCGCCGAACGCGCCGGCCAGTTCGTTACGATCAAACCGAATCCAGCCCGTGCGCATAACTCAGCAGCAACACTGCCCGCCCACGGGGATGTGATTGGTCTTGCGCGCCTCGACAGTGACCGAGCGAAACTCGATCCCGTTTACCGTCTGCCACGGCTCGGCATCCCGCTGGAGAAGTTGGACGCTGCGAAAGCCGGCGTCCTTGAACGCCTTCAGAAACAGGTCTTCCCGGAACGCGCCCGAGATGCAGCCACTCCACAACTCAGAATCATTCTGTAACTCCTCCGGCACGTCCCGATCGCTGACGATGTCGGAAATGACCGCCCGTCCCGCCTTCTTGAGAACCCGATAAAGTTCCGTGAAGAGTTTCTGCTTGGCACGTTGTTCGACCAGATTCAAAACGCAGTTGGAAACCACCACGTCGATCGAAGCGTCGGCGATGGCCAGATCTTGAATGAAGCCCTTGAGAAACTCGACGTTCGCATACCCGATACGCTCCGCAACGATCGGCGCGTTGCGGCGGGCGACTTCGAGCATCTCGTCGGTCATGTCCACGCCGATGACTTTGCCAGTTGGGCCGACGACTTGCGCGGCAATGAAACAAATCTTACCGGTGCCGCTGCCGAGATCGAGCACGGTCTCGCCTTCGCGCACGTGCCGGCTCGGATCGCCGCAACCGTAATCGCGTTCGATGACTTCTTCCGGGATGACCGCGAGATATTTCCGGTCGTACTCGACGGGACAACACAGCTTCGGCTCGACGGCTTGCGCGGCTTGGGCGTACCGATCCTGGACGATTTTCATTGGGCGCTCCTTAACACACTGACCGACGGCAAAACCAGCCGAAACCGGCCCATTCTTGGAACCATTGCCGGAGATCCTCAGCGTTGCCAGTGCAGGCTTGGGCGAGGGTCTGGCCGGCTTGAAGACGGCGAAGCATCTTGAATTGCGGGTCGGTCAGCCGCTTGTAGTAAATCGCGTTGTTGATCCGGTGAACCGCCACGTAAACCGTCTCGGGTTTCGGGTGGCGCAGTTTCTTGACGCGCCGGTGATGCAGGTCTGTGACGGCGTTGCTGGCTTCGGCGCGGAGGGAATCGGTTTTGATGGCGATGAGGAAATCGTCGAGCGGATACCTGAGTTTGAGCAGCGTGAGGTAGGGCTGCAGGCCGAGGCGAAGCCGGTGGGGATTGGCATCAAGCAAATCGTCAGCGGTCACCACCGGCAGAGCTTCGCCGTCGAAAGCGACGATGCGCGCCCATTCGAGCCGGGACATGTCGCGTGCCATCGGTTCACGAACAAAGCCGGGGAGAGACCGGCCGAGGTTGCGGAGCGAGAATGAAGCGGATGGATGTTTCGCGAGATACTCTTTGGCAAGCTTCGCGAATTTCCGTTCGCCCAGCACGGCACGCAGACCGGGATAGTCGTCGTAGAGACAGTCGATGATGCGAAACCAATACTGCCGGTTATAGATTTCGAGCCGCTCGAAGCTGGTGAGCCGGTCATTGGGTTTTATGAAGGCTTCGGCGACGGGCCGGGAAGACTTTTGGCTCCGCCAGCGCGGCGTCAACGATCGCATGATCGCGCCGCCGACGTGGCGCTGCAATTCCAGCAGATCACGCCGGGATGAGACTTTCGATGAACTTGTTGGCTTTGAGCGCTTCATGGTGGACTTCGTCGAACGACGGGATATGCGCATCCCATTCGAGGAGCGTGGCCGTGGGACCTATGAGTTTGATGGCGTGGGCGTAAAGCTGCCACACCGGGTCAATGACCGCGTGGTCGTGGGTGTCGAGAATAAATTTCCGGTATTTCGCATGGCCGGCGATGTGGATTTGGGCGACGCGCTTGTGCGGGACGTTGTTGAGGTAGTCGTAGGGATTGAAAGTGTGATTCATCGCCGAGACGTAGATGTTGTTCACGTCGAGCAGGATTCCACAGTCGGCTCGTTCAACGACTTCCGAGAGAAATTCCCACTCGGTCATGTCCGAGGCGTGAAACTCGGCGTAGCTGCTGACGTTTTCGACGGCGATGGGAACTTCGAGGAAATCACGGGCCTGCCGGATTTTTTCGGCCGTGTGTTTTGCGACGGCCCGCGTGTACGGCATCGGCAGCAGATCGTGGGTGTACCGGCCGTCCACGCTGCCCCAACAGAGATGATCGGAAAGCCAGGGAGTGTTGGTGCGTTTGACGAGGCGCTTGAGTTTGGTGAGATGTTCCCGGTTCAGTTTGTCCGCGGAACCGAAATACATTGAGACGCCGTGCTGGACGACCCGGTATTGCTCGAGGATTTGGTCGAGCACGGCGAGCGGACGGCCGGCATCGACCATGAAATTTTCGGAGATGATTTCGAACCAGTCGCAGACCGGCCTATTCGAAAGTATGTGCCGGTAATGCGGAACGCGCAGGCCGAGGCCGATGCCGTAGCTGGTGAAGCTGTTAAATGGATTGGCCGGCATGGCGGCTTGGTAGGGGCACGGAGTGCCGTGCCCCTACGTGAACCGGTTCGGTTATTTGTCGTGGCTGCCGTCGGTGGCGCAGCCGCCATGGCCCTTGCAGGAGTTCTTACCTTTGCAGCCGTTGTCACCGGACTGACAACCGCCTTTGCCTTTGCACTCGTTCTTGCCCTTGCAGTCGTGCTTGCCCTTGTCGCCTTCTTCATCAAGCTGGCCGAAGCTGGACAGCGACGTGCCCTTCTTGGCGTCGACGGTCTGTGCGGCGTAGGTGCGGGCTACCACCCCGGTCATCAAGCCAGCCATCGCGGCGCCGGCCAATAGTGCTTTGGTGCTTCTCTTCATGCGCGTCTCCTCCGTTGGTTGTTGGTTTTCTCCCCCGAGGCTGACCGCGGCGCAACGCGGCTGCGACCCGGGAAATCACTCATCTGATGCCCTGACGGACGGTTTGGTTTCCTGGAAAATCCGATAGACAATATCGCATGGCAACATTGAATCATGCCTCATGGAGGAGCCATTCGCTTGTGCAATATTTCGATCAACTGCGCTCTTTGAACTCCCCACCGGGCGCCATTACCCGGTCGGCTTCACTGCGACCTTGAACGTTTACCATGATCCTCCGAAAATATCAACCCGCAACCGAATCCTATTGCGACCCCGCTGAAAATCGCTAGCATACAGTCGAGCATGGACACGCACTCAAAGTCACAACCGGCTGCGGCACCGGCCAAGATTCTCGTCATTGACGACGAGGCCGACGTCCGCAATGTGTTGCGCGATGTGCTCAGCGCCGCCGGCTACACCATCGTCACCGCCTCGGACGGACGCGAGGCGTTGCCGTTGACGCTCAAGGACAAACCCGACCTGATCCTCTCCGACATTCGCATGCCCAAACTTGACGGTCTCACGCTCTGCAAAGCACTGCGCGTCAATCCGGAGACCAAGAGCATTCCGGTGATCATGCTCACCAGCTACAACACCAGCGAACAAATGGAAGCCGCGATGACCGCTGGCGCCGACGATTTCATCACCAAACCGCTGAACATGGAGGAAGTTAAAATCCGCGTCCGCTCCATGCTCAAGCTCAAGAACATCACCGACGAAGTGCAACGCCTTCAACAATACGTCCTCGCCTTACGCGAGGAAGCCGGCAAGAAGCCACCTTCCACCAAGTGAACCAGCCGGCGGCTCAAGAATAGCTCGAACATTTCAGAACAACATTTCGTCGGATGTTGCCAGTGCCGCAAGGCTGGCCAAGCCCATGTGGACGCGCAGTTCAGCAAAGCCGGCATCCGCCTTGCCCATCAACGGAACGAAGCGATCGCAAAATAGTCATTGCATTACGGACGGGTTCCAGTATCGTGTAAACGCTCGCAGATAGAAGTCGTTCGCAGTGAGATTGGTGGAATGTCAGTCAGCCTTGTAGCTCGGTGACAGTCCGAAACCCGATGAGCGGGAACAGTCACTGAGACCTCCTACCGCAGCAGAGAGAAACACTACACAGATATGGCTACCAAGCTATTCGTAGGCAACCTGTCGTTCAACACCACCGAAGGCGACGTGCTCGACCTGTTCAAACAGGCCGGCAACGTCTCCAGTTGCGAACTGATCGTGGACAAGTTCACGAGCAAGTCCCGCGGCTTTGCCTTCGTGACCATGGGCTCGCAGGAAGAAGCCACCAAGGCCGTTACCGAATTCAACGGTAAGGAACTCGATGGCCGCGCCCTCACCGTCAACGAAGCGCGTCCGCGCGAAGATCGTCCCCGCACGGGCGGCGGCGGATTCGGCGGCGGCGGCGGTGGTGGCGGATACGGCGGCGGTGGTGGCGGTGGCGGACGTCGCGAAGGTCGCGGCGGCGGCGGCGGCGGACGTCGCTAAGACCGAAACCAACTACAGTCGAAAACAAGAACGAGCGTCCCGGCCACGGGACGCTCGTTTCCTTTTCATCATTTCGCCCAGGACTACGGCACGAGGCGGACGCGGTAGTAGAACGCCGGCACGTTCGTCGCCGCACCGAGGTCGAGGTAGTTGGTGACGCCGCCAACGGCGTTGGTGACGGTGAAGATGGCGGCGAAGTTGTTCGTCGCAAAACTGCCGGCGGCGCCGACGGTGCGTTCGAGCGCGTTGGTCTTGCCGATGCCGGTCATCCAAGTTATGAGAATGTTTGTACCGCTGACCTGCGTGATTGAGGTGATGCGCAAGGCGGAGGCGCTGTTCGTCGGGTCGGTGCCGGCTTGGAACTCTTGCAGGTTGGTGAAGCCGTCGCCATCAGGGTCGGTGCCGGCATCGGCGGGGATGATCGGATTGAAACCGTAGGTGAACTCGAAGAGGTTGTTCATACCGTCTGCATCGGGATCGCCCGCCGCGCCGTTGTCGCCCGTGGCGTCAAGCGGATCGAGGCCGAAGCTTTGCTCCCAGCCGTTCGGCAAACCATCGCCGTCGTCATCGCGGGTCGGGTCGAGCACGGCCGTGCCATATACGAGTGTGCCGCCGGTGTGTACGAAGCTGCCGCAGGCGTTGGTCATGACCAACTTGTCGATGGTCAGCAGGCCCGAGTTCAGGATCAATGAGCCGGTGCGCACTTCAAGGACGGCGGAGGCAGTGGCGTTGGTCACGAACAAATTGCCACCCCCGATGACAACCGTGCCGGTCGCCGTGCATGGAAAACCTCCGATAGTCAGGCTCAAGAAGACACTGCTCGTGCCGCCGGCAACTGTGAGCGTCCCCCGCCCCGTCGTGCCACCGTTCGCTGCGACATTAACGGTCCGTGCTAACCACGTGCCGTTGGACACTGTCATCTGTCCAACGCCATTATTGCCGACCCTCACCGTGCCCGCCGTCACCGTCAATTGGCCGCCCGTCACCCACACCGCCCCGTTCGCGTTGGGGTCGTTTCCAACTGTCAGACCAACCGACAGCGTGTTGGTGCCGCCCGCCACAGTCAGTGTCCCTCGCGAACCACCGATGGCGCCGACTGTCACATCCCACGCCCGCCACGTGCCGTTGCTAACGGTCATCTGACCGACGCTACCGTCGCCGATAACTGTACCCAAACCAGGTTTCGTCGCCGTCAACTGGCCCCCCGTCACCCACACCGTGCCGGTCCCGCTGCCAAGAGGGCCTCCCACAATCATATCGAATCCCACCAGCGTGGTGCTGCCACCCGCAATTGTGAGCGTCCCTGAACCGGAATCTTCGCCGACAAAGACGTAACACGCCAACCACGTACCGTTGGAGACCGTCACCTGTCCCACGCCATTGCTGCCAATGACCATGAGATTATCATTGGTGTGAACCAACGTCGCACTGCTGTCCGTCATCCAGATCGTGCCGGTTGAACCGCTGGATGCGCCGAGCGTCAGCCGGGTGGCAGCGACGGTGATCGTACCGCCGGCGTGTGTGATCGTACCGCTTGAACCGTTGAGGTTGCCGACAACCAGATTGGTGACCGACATCGAGCCGCCGGCCATGATCAGGCTGCCGCTGCCAGCGTTTCCGACAATCGTGTTGACATTGCTGACGATGATCGAGCTGCCGTTGGTCAGCGTGACCGAGCCGTCCACGATGAAACCGCTGCCGGCGCCTACGAGTGACGGGTTGTTCGTCACAACGAGTTGACCGCCCGTTACCCAGACCGTGCCGGTCCCCGAACCGCCCACCGTCAGCGGCCCGATAAGAGCGTTGGTGCCGCCGGCAATGCTGAGGGTTCCGCTGGAGTTCACGTTGGTGGCCACATACACATCACGCAGCAACATCCTCCCGCCACGCACTGTCAGGTTACCGCTTGCGCTATTGCCAACCACTGTCCTTGTCGAGTTGCTGAGCGCGACGATCGAGCCGCCGGCGTTCGTGACCGTGCCATCAATCAGGAAGTTGCCCCCCAACTTACCGTCCACGCGCAGATTGGAGTTGGAGACAATCACAAAGGCGTTTGTGCCCACGGCAAAATGGTTCAGAATGACCAAGGTATTGGTCGTCGTCAGCAGCAGCGTGTTGGTCGAGGCTCCAACACCCTGCACTCTGAGATTCGTAATCGTCAACGAACTCGTCGGTGCGCTGCTGGCAATGGTGACTGTCTTGGTCGACGAGTTCTCGATCCGGTCGGCCGGATCGGAAAGAGACGGGGTGCCCGATGACCACCGGCTATTCATTTCCCATGGGCCATTCGAATTGAAGGTCCAACTGTTGACATTGGGATGGAGATTCGGCGTCGTCGGATCGGTGCCGCCGAGGTATTCCTCCAGATTGCTCAACCCGTCGCCATCGGGATCGCCGGCCGCGCCGTTGACGCCAGTCGCGTCGAGCGGATCGAAACCGTAAGTAACTTCCCAGTCGCCCGGTAAACCGTCGCCGTCGTCATCGGGATTGAATGGATCGGGATCGGAGGCGTTCGACATACTGTCGCCGTCAGCATCGAGGCTGGCCGTGAGGTTGGTCGTTGTGCCCGAGAAGCTCCCGCCGTAGACGAACAGCCGACTGCAGGCGTTGGTGACGGTAATCGTGTCGGCGCGCACCGTACCGCCGCTCATGGTGAAGGTTCCGCCGCGCACATCCAGCGCCCCGGTGCCGCCGGCATTGGTCACGGTTAGCGTGCCGCCTGCAACACTGACGTTGGCGACCGAACTGCAGTCGTACCGGCCAATGATGAGGTCGGCGGCGACGGCGGCGCTGCCGCCGAACATAGTCCAAGTGCCGCGGGCGGCCGTGTTCGTGCCCACCCGGACCGACTGCGCAATGAAGGAACCATTGGTCATCGTCACGTCACCAATGCCGCTGGCGCCGATGAGCGTGCTGGCATTGGTGACGACCAATTGACCGCCGGCCAAAAAGACCGTGCCGGTCGCCAGCGCCGCTTCTCCGACACTGAGAGTGGAGGTCAGCCAGTTTGTTCCGTTGATGATCGTCAAGCTCCCCCGCGAAAGGCCGATGGAGTTCGCCAGCCGGACTTCTCTGGCCAGCCACGTCCCATTGGAAATGGTCACCTGGCCAATACCGGCATTGCCGAGGTTGACTCGCCCGGCGGCATTGGTCGTCACCAGTTTCCCGCCGGTAATCCAGACGTCGCCCGTTTGGCCGGTGCCGCTGGCGATGTTCAAGAACCCGCCGAAAGTCGCCACCCCGCCCGCGACCTTGAGTGTCCCCGGCGAAGCAACGGCGATGTTCACCGCCGCGCCGTTCGTGACCACCAGTTCAGCCGTGGACGCGTTCAGAACAATCTCACCATCATCACGAAAGGCCGTCGAAGAACTTTCCACTCGCACCACGCCGCCGGAAATCACCAGGATTCCACCGTCGGAGATCGTGGCGGTATTGCTGATGCGCAACGGGACATTCGTTCCCGGATCGGTCAACGACAACACATTGTTCGAGGTGGTCGGCGAGGAGATCGTCAGGTTGCTGATGGTCATCGCCGTCGTCCCGGCGGTGGTGGAATTGATGGTGATGACCTCGCTGAAGGAAGCGTTAGAGCCTGTCATGCACTTTTGGCGAAGAGCGATTGGAGCATGAGCATCGCGAAGGCGAGCCAGTGATAGCCGGCGAGCGTAGCCGCGAGTCGTTCGTAATCGCGCGCCAATCGCCGGAAACGTGCGGCCCACGCGAAT
>CAZMKD010000187.1:0-3019 GCA_964566575.1 uncultured Verrucomicrobiota bacterium | reverse complement strand
GGGCGGCGGAGGGAAGAGGGAAGGGTGAAGAGGGAAGAGTGAAAAGGGGGCAGAAGTCGTGGAGCGTGGAGCGGGAGGCGGGAAGAGCGAGGGATCGGGGTGGGCTGCTCAAGATCGCCAGGATTGACGGTGCGCCCTTTGTGCTGGTTTTGTTCCCGCGGTTGCCACGGCTCGGTGGTAATGGGAGGGCATGGACCGGGACACCAGGTCGCCCGTACGGTTGCTTCAACCCCACGCAGCTTGCGTCACGCTCGTCGCTCGTAGCGTGGGCTTCAGCCTTAGGTGTGCCCTCAACTCAGAGAGCAATTTTTACAAAATGTGCGTTTCGCCCGACGGATGATAGCGTGTCTAAGTCGTTCGCAAATCTGGGTCGCGTGGGCACGTGACTGCGGTGTGTAAATTCTTCAATGGTCGGCAATGCCGAACGAAGTGGAGCCAGCGGCGTAGGAACAAAGTACGGTCCCTACGTCAACCTTACTTGGACGGAGCCATTGATGACTACGAAGACGAACGTTGAAACGGATGTGAGCATGGGGCAAGCGATGTTCGGCCATGTGGAGCTTGGTGACGAGCGTCGCACTGCCCGTTTGGTTAAGTCGTTTGATCAAATGCGCCGACACCCGGGCGGCACGCTACCGGACAAGTTGTTCTCGCCTGCCGACTTGAAAGGGCTGTATCGGCTCTGTGCCTCTAAGTTCGTGACCCATCAGGCAATCATTGCCGCCATGCGCAGCTACACGTTGGCGCGGATCGACGCCCATGATGGTCGGGTGCTGATTGTGCATGATGCCACGGAACTTGACTACACGACGTTGCGTTCGCTGTCAGACCAGCTAGGACAAATTGGTCAGGGTAGTCACCGTGGTTACCTCTGCCAAAATGTGCTCGCCATCGATCCCGAGACCGGCGAAGTACTGGGTTTGCTCGATCAGGTGCTGCATTGCCGTGACGAAGTACCCGAGAACGAGACGCTGGCCGAGTCGCGCGGACGGGCAACGCGGGAAAGCCTGCTGTGGCTAACGGGGACGAAGCATCTACCGAAAGAACCTCGACTGATCGACGTGTGCGATCAGGGGGCGAGCACGTTTGAATTCATCGAACACGAATACAAGAGTGGCCGCCGGTTCGTCATTCGCAATCCCAAGGTCCGTAAGGTCTACGCAGGTCACGAGCCGGTCGGTCAAAAACAGTACTTGAACGACTATGTGACGAGTCTGGCGGAACTGGGTCGCTTCACGATGGACGTGCAAGTCCAGAAGGGGCGCACAGGCCGAAAGAAAGCGGAATTCGCGGTGCGCGGCGGGGTCATCCTTTTGCTTGCGCCCCATGCGAAATGCGGCAATCACGGCAACGATCCGCTGCCGCTGTACGTGGTGCATGCCGCCGAGGTGAGCCAGACGCCCAACGGAGAAAAACCAATCGAGTGGACATTGCTCACCAACGAACCGGTGCGGACATTCGCCGATGCGTGGCGTGTACTCAGTTGGTATGAACGGCGCTGGATTGTGGAAGAGTACCATAAAGCGCTGAAGACGGGCTGCCGGATCCAGGATCTGCAGTTCACCGCCGTCGAGCGGTTGCAACCAGCCATTGCCTTACTTTCAGCAGTGGCTTTGACGCTCCTCAATTTGCGCGACGCCAGCCGCCATCCCGAAGCTCAAACGCGCCGCGCCACGACCATGTTCGCGTCGGCATATGTCGATGTGCTGAGCACGTGGCGACATCGGAAGCCGAATCGCCATTGGAGCGTTCATGAATTCTTCTTCGCGCTTGCACGTCTGGGAGGCCACCAGAACCGCAAGCGCGACCACCGCCCGGGTTGGCTCGTGCTCTGGCGCGGCTGGATGAAGCTCCAATGCATGGTCGACGGTTACACCGTCGCCCAGGGAAACTTGCCGCACGCGCCGCGAACAAGATGATCACGACTTCAAATCGAAACGTCTTTGATTTCGGTCTCGAGAAGCCTCGTACCTGCCTCGACATCGATCGCCGGATCGAAGAAGCGCGGGATGCGGTCCAATCGCTGACCCATCAGCGCTCGACTGCGGCGAGCCCGGCGAAGGCGGATAATTCTTCGCGAAAAAACGCACTCCTGCCTATCTTCGTCACATTCAGGACAAGCCCAGGACAACCCGGGTGGTGGTGGACGTCGCCTAACCTCGTGACGTTTGGGGCATCAAACCAGCCGGTTCACCATCGCCTCGCAATTCCACCCATCTTCCGAGGTGCGATTCGACATCCAATCGAACTTGCACGCGGATTCGATCCCACCCATGCACTCGCTTGGCTGCGCCTCGCGAGTCGCATCCCCGTGGTTGCGTCATCAAAGCAGAAGCACCGTCGAAATGTGGGTAAACCTAAGGCTTCAGCCCACGTCGGAAACGCTTCGATTGTCAATACGATATTCCGTAGTGCGCGCGGATGCTGGCTGGAGTTACTTCGTGGGCTGAAGCCCACGCTACCCTCGTCGCTACCGTCGCCCGCAAGCAGACCGGTTTAGCCGGCCAATCTGATTCACCGATCCGGGTAAGCCGGATGGGGTCAGTTGATGGAACAAAAACCGAGCAACCGAAATCGCTGATTTTCTTTCACGAAGGCGGATTTTGAGCAGTCCAGGGCCCGCTGTCGATGCCCACCATGAGCGCGGCCAGCACCTCGGCATCACCCGTGCCCAACCCGCCCCACAATGCGTGATCGGCCGCCGGATTGTGGATGGTCGTACCGTCGGGCAAGGGAGAGCGCCAGTCCCAATCCAGGATCACGGGCACGTGGCCGCAGCGCAGGGCCACGTCGCACAACTCGCGCGCCAACTCGTGCGGAAGATCCTTCTCACTGGTGGACGTGTTGCCTTGAACTGGATCCGCCCGCGGAAATGATCGACTATGGCTTGCCAGGCGGCCGGATCCCACCACTTGGCGGTGAAGTCGAACTTGCCTCCGGCGACGATGACCCAGAACCCAGACTTACCTCCCCAACTACCCCCCCCCATTTTCACAGAGGAAATCGGGCAGTTGGCGTT
>CAZMKD010000186.1:0-2586 GCA_964566575.1 uncultured Verrucomicrobiota bacterium | reverse complement strand
TCAAACCCGTGTTCGGATTGGATGCAAGGGCGCCAATACGGTTTCCAATCCCCGAACCGATCGCCGAGGCCACGCCGGTCGTCGTGTCTAGTTCGTAGAATTGTCCCAAGCCTACATAGTCGGCCCCATAAAGTTTCGCTGTGCCGGTGTCATAGGTTAGCGCGAACAGGTCTTGAACATTGTGCGGGCCTACCAGGGAAGCAGCCCCAGTCATGGCAGGGGCGTTGCCAAAGTCTGCGACGTGATCTGTCGGACGCCGACGAATGTGGCGGGGTATTTGTTAAGTTTGGCTTTGAAGGGAGAAATGGCCTTTTTCGGGTCCGAAACTGCCTTTCTGGACAAAGCCTCTGCGCGCCGCAGCGTCGCTGCGGTTCAGTTGGACATCCGTTCCAGTTTGTCGCGCCCTATCCCATGCCCGAGGTGAATCGACCGATCATCCGCCCCGGGTTACGGCATACGTTGCGCTCAAAATCCGGCAGGGATTTCCTGCCGCCTCTTTTGTGGCGCTGCCCTTCGTGGAGAAAGATCGCCAGCGATCGAAACAAGGAGAGGACGCGCGCTGAGTTGGTTTCCCGCACCAGGCACCGATCTTCATCCTGCGTCCGATCCCGGCGATGATGCTGCCCATTTTCAATACTCCAATGACTGCGAATCAATTCCAGCAGCTCCTCCGGGCTGGCTTCCTCGGGCAGGAAGCTGGTCACAAAATAAGCCACCTCATCGGTGTGTTTGATGACCTTGCCCTGGCGCACGGTATCCACGATCCGCCGGACGCGTAGCAACTGCGCCACACCCGCCAATCCCAAGGTCTGGGGTTCGACGTCGCCGCACCACAGTTGCCGGACTTCAATCCGACCGTGGTCTTTGCCGAGCGTCTGAGCCTGAGGGGGGAATAGCGCCCGACAGGAGTTGTTGGGCCTTGGCGAAAGCGTGCGGTTGGTTGCCTTTGAGCGCCAGCAGATAATCGGCTCCGTTGAGCAGACTCAATTGTCGCGCGTTGGCTTTTGTGGTATGGGCCGCATCCGCCGTCACGCACCGCCCCGTCAAGTCCATCTTTGGCAAATGCAGGGCCACGGCGGCTTCCTCATTGGTGTTGGCAGGCACGGCAATTTGATCGACCAATCGCTGTCCCTTGGTCAGGAAATTGACCAGCGTCAGCGCCTTGTCCGCTTTGGGCTTCTGCTGGTCCTCCGGGATTTCGCTTTCCACTGCGGCGGGCTTTTCAAGCGCCGGCGCCGGATCGGCGTTCTTAACCACCTTACCATCCAGATGAATCACCTGGGCCGGTTGCGGATCTTCCTGGGCCATCCAGGCGACCACCACTTCTTTGAGTTCTTCGACGTTGATGACTGCGAGCATCCGCCGGATCGTTCGCTCACTGGCCACATCGCATTGACGACGGGTGTTGGGTCGGGGGCGACAACGCAGTTGCCGGCGCTGCCCGTGGTTCAAACTGGCGGCAAACTCGGCCATCGCGTGCGGTCCCTTGCATCCGGCGCACACCGCCAAAGCCATGAGGGTCAGCAGCGAAGCCAACTGGTGCCGTTTGCCTTTGGGTTTACGCGGATCGGTGAGATGATCGCGAAAGCGTTCCCAGAGCGAGTGCAACCGCTCTGTGGCCACAGGACAGGGCGGGGGCAGCGGCTTTTGGTGGTCGGCCAAATGGGCGGGCAACGCGGCGGCGCGCAACGCCTCCAATGCCTTTGGACTGAGCGCCCGCACCCAGATCTCCTTGGGATGCTGGGTGTCGGTGTAAAAATCCTGCCAGTCGCGCTGACACCCTTGGGTGGGGCCCAGTCGCTCCCAGCCGGCCGCCTTGTAACAGGTTCCCTTAAAGCGTTGCGGATCGACGAAGGTTTCCAGCGCCAGCACCGGATGTCCGAAATGGTTTTGCCAATCTTCCGCTACCCGGTCGCACCCCAACGCCAACACCCGCGAAGCCAGGTTGGGCCAATGGCCCGTGCCCGCCAGGACTAGGAAGCGGGAGTTTTGCGCGAGCAGGTGACGTCGTTGAGCCACCAGGCGCGCGGGCCAATGCAGCCAGCGATCGCGTGGCTTGATATGAAACGCCGCCGAACTGAAAACCAGTAGGGCCACCCATTGGCCTTGGTATTCGGCCACGTAACGAAGCACCTGGCCCACGGCGGTGGCGTTCTTCAAATAATGTTCGCGGACCAGCAGTTCTTCAAAACGGGCCCGCTCCGATTCCTCGATGACGAGGCGCAAGGTGACTTCCTTCAACAGACGAGGTTCCGGGGGTAAACCGGAACGAATTTGATCCGCAAGGTGGACTGACATGTCCCCAGTGGATCACAGGCAGAAAAGATGCGCCACCAAATTGTGCTTAACCCCATCAACTACAATCATCGCCCGCGGTCCTCGCCAACCGCCCTGCCTGGCTGAATCCTCGAGCCGTAATTAAGCTTGCCAAATCAACGTCGGCGAGGTAACGGTAATCCAACCAGATCACCCCGTGTGGCCAAACCTTGGCGGTCTGGCCCTTGATGCATTTATGAAGCACTTAAACCAACCACGCGCCTCCGGCAAACCGGACGGTTTCACTTTGATTGAATTGCTGGTGGTCAT
>CAZMKD010000185.1:0-13005 GCA_964566575.1 uncultured Verrucomicrobiota bacterium | reverse complement strand
CGCGGCTGCAGTCCGAAAGCCACCTTCGCTTGGAGCAGTTGCTACCGTCGGTGCTGCATCGCGCCTTCAGTGGAGAGTTGTGACCATGCGAGAGTTTCCACCCAAGCTACGGTGCGCCACGGCCACCGCCGAGTTGGATGCGTTGCTGCCGTCAGTTTTAGACAAGGCGTTCAAGGGTGAATTATGAAGTCAGGCCGCGAATTGCCCTGCGCCCGTTTTTTTGGCAGTCAGTCCAACGGTGTTGACCGGGGCAAGGCGGTTGTGTACAACGGACGCGGGGAACGCAATTAGGTTCGTATGTCTTCGACCAACATCCATCCGACAGCAATCGTCGATCCGCGCGCGCAAATCGGTACCGGCTGCGTGGTCGGGCCGTATTCCATCATCGGCGCGAACGTGAAGCTGGGGGAGGGATGCCGGCTGCATTCGCATGTCGTCATCGACGGGCTGACGACGATTGGGGCGCGCAACGAGTTCTATCCGTTTGCCTGCATCGGGTTGAAGACCCAGGACCTGAAGTATGACGGCGGGAAGTGTTACCTCGACATCGGCTCGGACAACGTGTTTCGCGAACACGTGACAGTGCACACGGCGACGGGGGACGGGCTGTACACGCGCATCGGGTCGCACGGCAATTTCCTTTCGTACTCCCACATCGCGCACGACTGCACTGTGGGCGATCATGTCATCTTCAGCAACAATGGCACGCTGGCTGGGCATGTCACAGTCGAGGACCACGCCATCGTCGGCGGGCTTGCGGCGGTGCATCAGTTTTGCCGGATCGGCAAGATGTCCATCATCGGTGGCTGCGCCAAGATCGTTCAGGATGTGCCGCCGTTCATGATTGTGGACGGTCATCCCGGCAAGACCCGCGGCGTCAACAAGATCGGCTTGGAGCGCAACGGCGTGCCGGCCGAGGCGATCCGGGCCCTGACAGAGGCCTACAAAATAATCTTCATCTCGGGGTTGACACTGAGCAACGCTTTGGATAAAGTATCCTCTGAACTCCCGCAGAGCCAAGAAATCACCCACTTCGTTGACTTCTGTCGCAAGTCGGAACGCGGGATTGCCCGGTAAGTGTAGCTGAATAATCAGAGTCAGAGTATTGGTGGCTAGACTGAAGCCCAAGTTGATTCCAGACCTGGAGCGCATCATTGAGTTTGACTTGGTGCGCGCCACGGAAGCTGCTGCCTTGAATGCGTCCCGGTGGATGGGCAAAGGCGACAAGGATGCTGCCGATCAGGCCGCGTCAGACGCAATTCGCGGCATGTTCGATCTCATCCCGTGCTGCGGAGAAGTCGTGATTGGCGAAGGGATCAAGGACGACGCCCCCGGAATTTTCCTAGGCGAACAACTTGGCACTTGGGATCCGGAGTCTGTTCCGCTCGACATTGCGGTTGATCCCGTGGACGGCACGACGAATATTTCGAAGGGATTGCCAAACGTCATTTCAGTTCTCGCCGCCGGCACAGCCCACGAAGGACACGGGAAGGCGATGAAGAACTTGCCGGCGTTCTACTCGGAGAAACTCGCGTATGGCCCGAAGGTGCGCGACCACATGTTGGAGCTGGGCGTCGAAGTCGTCAAACTTTCTGCGCCGATCGAAGAGAATATCAAGATGGTCGCTCACGTGCTCGGCATCTCCGTGCATGAGATGACAGTCACCATGCTCGACCGCACACGCCATGAGGAACTCGTCAGCCGCATCCGCAAAGTCGGCGCGCGCATCCGCATGATCGGTGACGGCGACGTGGCCGGGGCCATCGCCCCGAGCTTGACGGACAGCGGAACGGACCTTTATGTGGGTATCGGCGGTTCGCCAGAGGCGGTCCTCGCCGCTGCGGCATTGCGCTGCCTTGGCGGAGATATCCAGGTACGAATGTGGCCGCGCGACAACGCGGAACGCGGACAGTTGATCGCGGACGGCTTCGAGAAAGATCTATCCCGAGTTTACCATGCCGACGACCTCGCCAGCGGCGACGACGTGATGTTTTGCGCTACTGGCATCAGCGATAGTCCACTGTTACCGGGCGTGCGATTTGAAGGGAAGACAGCTGCGACTCACTCCATTTTGATGCGAGCCAAGACCCGTACTGTGCGCCACATTAGCGCGGTACACAATCTTTCAACCAAAACCATCCGCCTGCGTTCGACGCAAGCCGAAAAGAAATTGTGAACGACACCGGACACCAACCAAGCCAGTCACAGACAGAACCGCAACCAACCAAGCCGTCGTCGGAACTCCTCGCGAAAGGCGTCCTCGAAGTCGGCGAGAAGGGATTCGGCTTCCTGCGCAATTCCGCCCGCAGCTACCAGATCAGCCCGAACGACATCTATGTGTCGCCGGACATCATCCGCCGGTACCGCTTGCGTCCCGGCCTCGAGATCGATGGTCGCGCCGCGCCGCCGAAGAAGGGTAGCCCGCAACTCGTCGAGATCAAGACCATCAACGGCCAGCCACCAGAAAAGTTCATGTCGCTGAAGAAGTTCGACGATCTCACCGTCATCCAGCCAAACGAGCGGTTTGTACTTGAGACCGTGCCCGATCGGTACACGACGCGCGTCATTGACATCGTCGCGCCGATCGGCAAGGGCACGCGCGGCCTCATCGTCGCAGCGCCGCGCACCGGCAAGACCACATTGCTGCATCACATGGCCGATGCCGTGCTGACTAACCATCCTGACGTGCACACGATTGTGCTGCTCTGCGATGAGCGCCCGGAAGAGACGACCGACTTTCGTCGCTCGATCAAAGGTGGCGAAGTCATCGCCTCGACCAACGACCAGACCATCGAAGAACACGTGCGCACCGCACGCATGGCCATTGAACGCGCCAAACGGCTCGTCGAATTCGGCCGCGACGTGTTTGTCGTGCTCGACTCGATCACACGGCTGGCGCGCGCCTTCAATAATTATATAGGCTCGACCGGCCGCACCATGACAGGCGGTCTCGACGCCCGCGCGATGGAACAGCCGCGCCGCATTTTCGCCAGCGCCCGCAAGGCGGAGGAGGGCGGCTCGCTCACGATCATCGCCACCGCGCTTATCGAAACCGGCTCGCGCATGGACGAGTTGATCTTCCAGGAGTTCAAGGGCACCGGCAACTCCGAGTTGGTGCTCGACCGCAAGATCGCCGAACAACGCTATTGGCCAGCCGTCGACATCAATCTGTCCGGCACTCGTCGCGAGGAGTTGCTGTTGAAGCCGTGGGAACTGGAAGGCATCACGCGCCTGCGTCGGGCTCTCAGCGAAGCGCCACCGGTCGAAGCCATTCAGAAACTTCTGAACGGGTTGGGCAAGCTTAAGACGAACAAGGAATTCATCAAGGCGATTACGGACACGCCGCAATCCCGGTAATCTGGGCGCGCGAGACTGATCAGCAATTTCCTTGTCGCATTCTTTCGCTGCGTGTTAGGGTTCGTGTATGTATCGAGTTGTTCTTGTCATCTTCGTGGCTGTTATCACCGCTGTATCTGCTACGAACGGACAACTGACGGTTCGAATCCGCAGCGATAAAGATACATTTCTGGTCTACGAGGCAATACCCGTAAGCGTCAGTATCCGGAACTATTCGGGCCGCACGATTCAGCTTGAGGATGGCGACCGCACGCCGTGGCTTGGATTCGCTATTGTGGATGAAGACAACAACATGGTGCGAGCCGTCAGCAAACCTACGACGGCGGATGCGGTTTTGATCCCGTCCGGGCAGACCATCTCGCACACGATTGATCTCTTGCCGCTTTACGAACTGCGGTCGCGTGGAAGCTACCGGATTCAAGCAGTTGTCAATGGTCCGAGTGGGGCAAGCGTGTCATCGCCGTTGCACGTTACATTGACCAACGGACGAGAGCTGTGGTCACAAGTGGTGGGACTGCCTGTGCCGGAGGGAGGCAAGGAGGAATACCGCACATACGCGCTTTTCGCGAGGCGCGGCTCGCACGAGGATGTACTCTTTATAAGTGTTCGGGATGAGCCTCACGGGGTTGTGTATAGCCTTGTACCACTTGGCGGCTTCTTGCCGACAAGCGAGCCTCAAACACGAATGGATCGCAGCGGGAATGTGCATGTCCTTTTTCAGAATGGGCCGCGGTCGTATGGTTACACGGTAGTTGATTCGGCAGCCAAGGTGGTTACCCGTGCGGCGTTTTCGGACTTTCTCAGTCGCCCGGAGCTGGTCAGCGAGGACGCAGAGGTCACTGTCCGAGGCGGGGAACAGACTTATCCGAAGCCCGAACGCATTCTTACCGACGAGGAGATGACGCCACCGCCGCCTGCCAAACCAAAGGACAAACGTCATTGGTGGTGGCCATTCGGCCCGCACGCTCCCTCGAAGGTCGGTTCTCAGTTGGCTCAGTAAAGGCCACGCCGGTTCTCAATTCTGCACATTGAGGCCTTGTCCGGTGCCGGATTGTACAATTGTGGGCTGGTTTTCGCACTATTATCAAAGGGGAACACGCTCCGGTTACTGGTGGCATAACCACTGCTAATTAGTAACCCGAACCGCAATCAACAATCAACTAAAGGAACGTTATGATTAGCAAGGTTCGCAATAATAAAGCAGCGTTCACGCTCGTAGAAATCATGATTGTTGTCGCCATCATTGGTTTATTGGCGGCACTCGCGATCCCCGGGTTCGTGAAAGCTCGTAAGCAGTCCCAAGGTCGCCGCATTATCAACGACGCGCGTCAGATGGACGCGGCCGTTGATCAATGGGCGCTCGAGAACGGCAAGAAGGACGGCGACACGGTGGATACCACCGCCGCGGCGTCTTACTTGAAGACCGCTTGGAAGGCCAACGACCTGTTGAACAATGCGTACACGGTCAACACGGTCGGCGCCACTCAGGTCGTGGTCTCTGCGACCACGAAGTCTGCTCTGCAGGGCGTGGGTATTGACTGGGGTCCGTTCTAAGCCAGTCCGTTCCATATCATCACGTCGAAGCCTCGTTCCCAACCGGGAACGGGGCTTCTTCGCTTTTGCCTACTGTAACTTGACCGGACGTGCGTGAAGCGCATACGAATTGTCAGAGTCATTGTGCCTTACAACTCCGGTAACGACGAGTTGCCGCCTGTCGCTGGCACTGGTGACTACAGACTTCACCGCTGCATCAACGTCTTGATAGAAGACCTCCACGATGTGATCCTTTCCGAAGATCGAACGTTTCTCTTGCGGTATCTCGAAAGTATAGGGTGCCGTTCATTTGTACCAATTCGCCGACATACGGTTCGGGATCAGCCAAGAGCTGCGTAAGCGACAGGTTCACGACAGATCGCCTCGATGGCATAGGTGCCGACACCAATTGAGGAGCTGAGAGTGGGGTTAGCAGTGAAACTGCACTGGCTGGTCGCCGCGGTTTCGAACGCATTGATCGATACACAAAAAACCCCGCTCAAGATGAATACCCCTATGCAAATGGCAAGCGCCGCGAGCACTGCCACGATTGACGGCCCTGCCGACGCGGGATTGGCAGGTGCAACGGTATTGCACTTTGGGCAGGAGGCATCCGTAAGCCAGTCGTTGTGAGTCTTGCAGTAGAATTTCAACGCGCCAAAGCACGACGCGCACGTGCCCTCGTATGTCAGGTCGTAAACAAGACCATCGGTCGGGCATTTTGTGACGATTGTGTGAGCCGTTTGAGTGGGCGCGAGCCGCAGCCAAGCTCGGCAAGGACGTGGTCGTTCACTCGCTGCGACACACGTACATCTCGCGGCTGATTATGGCTGGCGCGGACGTGCGCACTGTGCAAGAATTGGCGGGTCATAAAACCATCGGCATGACCATGCGATACGCGCATCTTGGCCCTGAACATGAGCGACGGGTGATTGGACTTTTGGACGTTGAAGTTACTGCAAAAGTTACGACAGTGGACTTTACGGAAGCACAGCCAATCGCTATAAGTCATGCAGGGTAAGCTAGATGCCCGGGTGGCGGAACGGCAGACGCATCGGACTTAAAATCCGAAGGTGGGTTACACCACCGTGAGGGTTCGAATCCCTCCCCGGGTAGTTCCTTCATGAACCACATCGCGCAACGCATCACAAATCTAGTTGTGATCTGGGCGGTCCTCGCGGCGACGGCAGCGTTTGTGTGGTCGACAGGGTTTGCGTGGTTCAAGCCGTATTGCCCTTGCCCCGATTTGGTGGACACCAGTGGTGTATAAATGTGTGAGTCGAAAGGACACACGATGAACCACGAAGCCATCCCATCGGGAACTTCCCGGAAACGGCACGACGAAGCGTTCAAGCGCTCGGCAGTCCAGCATTGGCAGAGCAGCGGCAAATCGACAGCGCTCGTGGCCCGTGAACTGGGTCTGAACGCCGGCACGCTCCACCAGTGGAAAAAGCGCTGGGGCGCCGAGGCGCCCGCGACCGGGCTGCGCACGGTCGCTGGACTCGAAGCCGAGAACCGGCGGCTGCGCCGCGAGCTGCACCAGGTGGTGCAGCAGCGCGACATTCTAAAAAAAACCTTGGGCATCCTCTCGGCGCCCCCCCGAGAGCGTTTTGAACGGATCCGAGCGATGAGCGCGGATCACTCCCTCGCGACTCTGTGCGCGACCCTGCAAGTTTCGCGCAGCGGCCACTACGCCTGGGTCGAGCGCCGGCCGGGGCCGCGGGCGCAAGCCAATGCGACGTTGCTGACGCTGATCGCTGAAGCGGACCAAGAAAGTCGCCACACCTACGGCAGTCCGCGCGTGACGCGCTGGCTGCAAGCGCGCGGCTACCGGTGTGGTCGTCATCGCGTGGCCCGCCTGATGCGCGGCACCGGTCTGCGCAGTCGTCCGCGCCGGCGCTTCCGCGTGTGTTTGACCGACAGCGATCACGCTCTGCCCATCGCGGCCAATCGGCTGCTGGGGTGCCGGCTGCCCACACAGCCGGATGCGGTGTGGGTGGCCGACATCACCTACGTGCCGACCGCCGAGGGCTGGCTCTACGTCGCTGGCGTGTTGGACCGTTGCAGTCGCCGGTGCGTGGGCTGGGCGATGAGCGACACGTTGGCCACGAGCTTGCCGTTGGCGGCACTGGACATGGCATTGACGCAGCGGCAGCCGCCCCGCGGCTTGGTGCATCACTCCGATCGTGGGCCGGCAATACGCCAGCGAAGCGTACCGGCAGCGGCTCGCCGCGGCCGGGGTGCAGCCCAGCCACGCCCGGGGCGTGGCCAGCATGAGCCGCAAAGGCAACTGCTACGACAACGCGCTCATCGAGAGCTTCTGGAGCAGCTTGAAACGCGAGTTGGTGCATCGGTGAGAGTTTGCCACGCGCGCCGAAGCGCAGGCGGCGATCTTCGAGTGGCTGGAAGTCTTCTACAACCGCGAGCGGCTCCACAGCGCTCTCGGCTATCAAACCCCTGTGGACTTCGAAACCAACCTCAACTAACATGATCAAGACTCATACACCAACTCCACTGTCCACCAAATCGGGGCAAGGGCACCGGCAAGGGGTAGTTATCAGGAGACTGAAACCACGATCCAAACCTTGTTGCATGGGGTCAATGCATGATTGCCAACCAGCTATACGAGACATACGAACTCCGCCAATATGTCAAAGGCAAGTGATTGAGTTTGTACTCATTCAGTTTTGGGACTTGCGAGATCACCCAAAATGCGGATAAGTTACGGCCTGTCAGGGAGGGAACATGAAGCTTCTCATCGTTGCCATAGCCGCGATTGCCGCCGCCCGACTCGTCTCGGCGGAAGTCGCCGTCATCCGCGGGGGAGAATCCACACAGCCCGGCGGCGAGCAATCATTTGTCATCATCAACACCAACGACCGCTCCACCGTTCCGCTGATGTCCACGACCAAGCAGTCCAAGTCCGACGCCGGCACGCGAATCGAGACGGTCACCCGTCTGCGCTCCGCCGACGGTAGCTACTTCGATTGGCGCCGCAGTTCCGATGTCGAGCGTGAAGTGTCTCCCGGTAAGACCGAACGCACCGCCGAAATTGTCGAACGCGACCGGCAAGGCGGCGAGCGTGCGCGCAAACTAATCAAACAATCCACCACCACGACCAGCGACGCCAAGCGCTCCACCACGACCGAATACCGGCGCGACAGCAGCGGTCGCCTGATCCTGTCGCATGAGACTTCTACCACCAGCACCAAAGGCCGGGACGGCATTGTCTCGGAGACACGTATGGAAAGTGACTATGACGTCAACGGACGGCCTGTTCTCACCAGGCAAATCGAAGCGGTCACAACTTCCGACCTCGCCACTCGCTCCAAGACGACGGTTAGCACGACCAGATCGCTCAGCCACCTGGAAGGTGGCGTCAGCGTCACCCTCCGCGAAACAGCCACCGTCCGCGCGGACGGCAACACGACACACGCTGAAACATTGAAACAGAAACCGAACGGCGCCGGCTGGGAAAACGACCAGCGCATCTTGTCGGTGGAAACGCGCACGGCGGACGGCACCACTCAACGGGAAACGATCGTCGAAGGCCGCTCCATGTACGCGCGCCAAGCCGGTTCGCGCGCCGATAATGAATCGCTCATTCCCCAGACCAAAACGGTCGAACACCAAGTCCGGCAATCTGACGGCACCGTCCTCGTTCACCGCGACATCTACCGACGCGACGTGAACGGTGATTGGAAGCCCACGACCTTCTCGACGGAAGCCGCGCAGACTGAGAACTAAAGTCGTTCCCGGCTCGAATAGCCGCTGTCGATGTCGTGCCAGAACTCAATGTCGTCCTCGTCGAGTTCCCAGCACAGAAAAACTTCCCGCCCGTCGCGAATATGCGGGAAGTCCAGCAATCCCCGATCAAAGTCCTTGACCTGAACGCCGAGTTGCTGAATGCGCCCCAGTTGGGCGTTCATCTGGTGCAAGTCCATTAGCAGGTCGGCGACCGGTCGTCCGCCGATGTCAGCGCCCGTGTCGCGCAGCAATTCGCCAAGTTTCTCATCGGCGCTGCGCACCCGTTCCCGGCGAGCGTGTGCGTCGCGGAAGATCCGCCGCAACTCCGGCAGCAGTACCCGGGCCTCCTCAAGTGTGAAATGTTTCTGGAAATGATACATCATTGTTTAGCAACGTGCCCGGCGATGCCCTTGGACGCAGTGTACCAGGCCAGGGTCGCACACTTGACCCGCACCGGGAACTTCAACACACCTTCCAACGCCTTGAGATCGCCGAGCTCCTTGCCGCCAAACGGAACGTCGCCCCGCATCATCTTCTGAAACGACTCGATGAACGCCGCCGCCTCGGTGGGGGTCTTGCCCACCAGTTTCTGGGTCATGATGGAAGCCGATGCCGTGGAGATCGAGCAGCCGTGGCCTTCGAATTTCAGATCGGAAATCTTTCCGTCAGTCAGTTTCGCCGTGATCTCGATTTCGTCACCGCAGAGAGGATTGGAATCCTGGGCTTTCAAGTCCGACGGGTTGAGTGTCCCGCGATTTCGCGGCCGCCGGTAATGGTCGAGAATGATCTCCTGGTAAAGCTCTTCGAGCATCGCGCGTCCAAAATATCACAACGCACCCCTGCGCAAAGGAAAAAAGCGTTATCAGTTCACCGAGCAACGATGCGCCGTGAGACGAAGTTTCCCCGAATCCGGATCACGCGACGATTGAGCAGGTCGGCTACGACGGCCGCGGTCTCAGTGTCGTTGCGCGAAAACTTGGAAACGATGCGCACCACATCCTGCAAGGTCATTGGTCGATTGAATCGGCGTTTCATGATTGTCTCCGAACACGAACTTGGATGCTGTGAGCGAGACGAGAGTTTCCACAAATTATGGACTTGCCGCATCGACGGTCGCCGCGAATAATCCCACCCATGGACGAACTCGTTGGTGTCGAAGCCATCGTGGCCGAGAAAACGTATGTCGGCAAGGTGAAATTTCCGATCGGCGTACCGGAAGGACTCATCGACTGGTTGCAGTTTCCAGACGATTTGGTGGCGTACGCCGACGAGATGGGCCTGAGCCATCACGACGTGAAATTCATTCTCGGCGCACTCCGCGGCAAGTGGGGTCTGCAGGCCGACGTTAATCCTGCAGATCTTGGCCCGCGTATCGGCATGAGCTTTGACGAAATTGACAGCATCGTTCGCGGGCTCATCGACAAGAACTACGCGCAGTACAAACAACGACTCAACTTCTACCGCCTCTGGATCGTTGTGCTTCACGTCAAGGGCGTGCGCTTCGAGAAAGCTCGTTGAACCGCGTCACGGTGAACCGCGTCACGGTTGCCATCCTTGCTGGTAGCTGCTAATCTTCCGACGGTATCCATGAGCGACGCATTACCCAATTCACCGCAGTTCGACTCGATCGAAAACTGTCTCGAAGACATCCGGCAGGGCCGGATGATCGTCGTTACCGACGACGAAGACCGCGAGAATGAGGGCGACCTCGTCATGGCCGCCGAGAAAGTGTCGCCCGACGCGGTCAACTTCATGGCCAAACACGGCCGCGGGCTCATCTGTGTTCCGACGACGGAATCGCGCCTGAAGGCACTCGGTATCGGCCGCATGGTCAGCGACAATCGTGAAAACTTTAAAACCGACTTCATGGTCAGCGTAGACGCCCGGACTGGCATCACCACGGGAGTCAGCGCGTATGACCGGGCTCACACGATCCGAACGCTTTGCGACCTGCGCTCAACCGCCGAAGATCTAGTGCAACCCGGCCACGTGTTTCCATTGCAGGCCCGTGAAGGTGGCGTGCTCCGTCGCGCCGGTCACACCGAAGCCAGTGTCGACATGGTGAAAATGGCCGGGCTGATGCCGGTAGCGGTCATCTGCGAAATCCTTCACGAAGACGGCAGGATGGCCCGTCTGCCGGAGTTGCTTAAGTTCAAGGACAAGTTCGGCTTGAAAGTATGCACGATTCGCGACCTCATCGAGTACCGGCGCACACGCGAGAAACTCGTCACCAAAGAGCAGGAGATCGCGTTGCCCACATCGTTCGGTCAATTCAAACTGCACCTATACCGGTCGCTGGTCGATGGTCAGCATCACGCCGCTCTGACAATGGGCCACATCGCCGGCAAGGACGGCGTACTCGTGCGTGTCCACAGCGAATGTCTAACCGGTGACGTCTTTGGCTCGCAGCGATGTGATTGCGGCACGCAACTGCACGATGCCATGCGCCGCATCGCCCACGAAGGCGAGGGCGTGCTCGTGTACATGCGCCAGGAGGGCCGGGGCATCGGCTTCGCCAACAAGATCCACGCGTACGCCTTGCAAGAGAAGGGACTCGATACCGTGGAAGCCAACGAAAAGCTCGGTTTCAAGGCCGACCTGCGCGAGTACGGCCTCGGTGCACAAATCCTCTCCGACCTCGGCCTCCGCAGCATCCGGTTGCTCACGAACAACCCGAAGAAAGTCGTCGGCCTCGAAGGGTTTGGTTTGCAGATCGTTGAGCAGTTGCCCATCAAAGCCGAGCCGACCCCACACAATCAGAAGTACCTTGAAACGAAAAGAACAAAGCTGGGCCACAAACTCTAAGGCCACCGGCCTGCGATTCGGTATTGCCGCGGCGAGCTACAACCCCGAGTTCGCCGATGCGCTCGTGGGCAATTGTGTCGATACGCTGGCCAAAGCCGGGGGCGAGACAAAGGTCGTCCGCGTCCCCGGCAGTTTCGAAGTGAGCGCGGCCGCCGCGATGCTTGCGAAGTCGGGCCGGTACGATTGCGTTATCGGCCTCGGCATCCTCGTGCAAGGCGAGACGAGCCACGCGCAGCACATTGCCGGCGCGGTGGCTAATGGGTTGACGAAGATCGCCATCGAGACCAGCGTACCGACCGTGTTTGGGATCGTCACCGCCAACAATCTCCGGCAGGCGCGTGTGCGTTGTCTCGGCAAAACCTACAACCGCGGCCGGGAGGCCGCCCAAACTGCGATCCACATGGCCCGGCTATGGAAAAGTCTGTAAAGCCATTTGGCAAACGCCGGCAGGCTCGCGAGATAGCCGTGCAGTTTCTCTATCAGCACGACCTCAACGGCGGCGCGGTGGAGGAGGCGCTCGCGCTGTTTTGGCAGACGCAGCACGAAGCCGCCGAGCCCGCCCACAAATTCGCGGAGGAGCTTATCCGCGGCACAGTCGAGCATCGGGCCGTGATCGACGAGAAAATCCAGAAATACACCGAGCATTGGGAGCTGTCACGGATCGCCGCCGTGGACCGAAACATTTTGCGCCTCGCCATTTTTGAGATGTTGTACCGGGATGATATCCCGCCGGTCGTCAGCATCAACGAGGCGGTGGACATCGCCAAGAAATTCTCGACCGAGGAATCCGGCGCGTTCGTCAACGGCATTCTCGACCGTCTCCGCGGCGACCTGAACCGGCCTGCGCGGACCGCGGCCGGCACGAAATGAGTTTCGCCGATCTTCACCTGCACACCCGCTATTCTGACGGAAGTTACTCGCCGGCTGAACTGGTAGGCGAGGCACATCGGCTTGGGTTCGCCGCCATTGCGGTGACCGACCACGACACCCTCGACGCAATTCCCGAGGCGCTGGAGGATGCCGCCATTGAAGTCATACCAGGTGTCGAAATCACCTGCCGAGTCGATACGCAAGAGATTCACATGCTCGGCTATCTGCCCGGCAACGCCTGGAAAAGTCCCGACCTGCACGCCGTGCTCGATCATTCCCGGCGTGTGCGAGAGAAACGGATCAGCGAAATCGTCATGCGGCTCAATGATCTTGGCGTGCGATTGACCGATCAGGATGTCTTCGCGTGCTCCGACTGCGGGACGATCGGTCGCCCGCACGTGGCGATGGCGTTACAGAAGCGCGGCGTCGTGGGCAGTTCAGAAGAAGCGTTCGAGCGTTTCCTCAAACGCGGCCGCCCCGGCTTTGTCGAGCGGTACCGGATGACGGCCGCGGAAACCCTCGGCCACATCAAGCGCGCCGGTGGCGTGGCCGTGCTCGCACACCCCGGTCTGAATCGTGTCGACAATCGCATCACAGAAATGGTGGAGCAGGGGATGGACGGTCTGGAAGCCTGGCACTCCCGGCATTCGCCCGCGCAGGTCGAGCACTACCGGAAACTGGCGGAGCGACTTG
>CAZMKD010000184.1:0-14365 GCA_964566575.1 uncultured Verrucomicrobiota bacterium | reverse complement strand
ATTTTACAGATTTCGAGCCTGACGTTGTTCGAGAAAATGCCCATTTTGCACGCCTTTGCTCCATCTCCACCCATTGACGAAACGCTCAACCTCACAAATCAACTGTGTTTACAGGGTTTTTAATCGGACAGCAGTGATCCGACACTGTAGACTTCCGAGTTTGTACCTCCAGTAGATAATCCTAGCCAGTACGACCGGCCTTCGTCGAAAATCGCTACAGTTAATTCGCTTTGCTCCGGATGAAACTCGGGGGGGCGAGCCGCTGGTTTTATCCGCACGATACTTAACTCGCGTGCGTTTGCAGTAATCGAAGCCGGCAAGCTACCGCTATGAACCTTGTACGAGTATTGCATCACGAGACCGGCCCTCATTCTTTGGTGAATTAGAGGAATTGGGGCTAATGCCCAATAGTCGCTCTGTCCGTCCGTATACGCGAAAATAAGATTATCCCGGTCGAGGTACGCTGCTTCCAAATGCTGGAATCCAGTGCAGTGGTGTCCCTTTTCACTTAGCTTAACAAGTCCGCGCGTAGTGTACATCATGCACCCGGTAAGTAGCGGCAAACCCAGAAGCAGAGGCCTCAGAAGCATCCTTGATTTCATGATGGCAAACACATCAGACAACATCAGAGATTCTTCGGCAAGCTCAGAATGATAGACCCGGCGTAGCCGGCAAGTCTACCGGTAAGGCTGTGCAGCGTTTCGTGCCGGCGTTTCCGTCGTTGGCGAAGCGCTACTTCACATTGGGGATCTTCACGATGCTGCCCTTGCACTGCGGGTCGTTGGCATCTTTGACCACGCTGACGTACAGGTTTTTCTCGCCCTCGTCGAAGGCGACGTTGGTCGGGCCGTTGCCGGCCGCGATCTCGAAGATGTGGAGCAGCTTGCCGGTAGGTTTGGTTGGAGTTGCAATCGAAGTTGCCGGCCACTAGAGTTCGCGCATGAAACTGAATTTGCTCATTGCGATGTGTTCGTTGGTTATTCTGATTTCCGGTTGCTCTAAGCAGGAGGAGTCGCCGGTTTCAGAAACCGCACCGGCGCAAGCGCCAGCAACTGCCGCCGCTACACCCCAACCAGGAGCTACTGTGACTGAACTGAAAATCGAAGATACGAAGGTCGGTACCGGCGCCGAAGCTGTTGCTGGCAAAAGCGTGAACGTCCATTACACGGGCTGGCTGACGAACGGGACGAAGTTTGATTCGTCGAAGGACCGCAACGATCCGTTCCGCTTTACGCTGGGAGCCGGTCAAGTCATCAAGGGCTGGGATCAAGGCGTGGCCGGCATGAAAGTCGGCGGCGTGCGCAAGCTCACGATTCCGCCCAGCCTCGGCTACGGCGCGAGCGGTGCCGGCGGCGGACTGATCCCGCCAAATGCCACGCTGGTGTTCGAAGTGGAACTCTTGGGTGTGAACTAATTCTATCCGTAAGTTCGGTGCAGGTCTCCTGGCCGCGCCGTACTCGCGACCGCGAGGTCTCCGTATCCGGGAATGACTGGAGACCTTCGGTCGAATCCTGTGCGGGGTCGGAAGACCCTCGCACAACCTAGAACCCTGCCGTGTCAGGGCGTTCTTGAAATTCTGAGGTGCATGAATCTCTTGGCGGCGGTGGCGAAAGGGTTGCCGGTGTCACTGGCACGGATTGTGATGGTGAACAGATCGGCGTCGATGATGACTTCGGCGACGGCGTTCGTGTTCCACGGGCCACCGGGTTCGTCCGCCGCCTCGACGCTGTAACGGAGATCGGTGGCGGCGATGGTTTTCCGGTAAGTGAGCGAGAGACAATCGCAGGTATAATCACCTTCCCCGACCGGCAAGCCGGTCGTGCCGGCTGCGTTGGGGCCGAGATGCAGCGCGTACTCCAGCAGATTGACAATGCCGTCGCCATCGGGATCGGCGAGATCGTCGCTGATGGCTGGGTTGTTGGTGTTCGCCCCAAACTGCTCGACGCGCCACGCATCGAATAACGTGTCGGACGATGAGACTTGGAAAGATTGGCCGGCGAGGTTGTCCGTCGCAAAAATGTCCGCGCCACCTTGGACTGTCACCGTGCCGGAGTAGTTACCGGGCAGTGCGTTGGAGTTGATCGCGACGGCAAAGACGATGTCGCTGTAGGTTTGGCCCGCGGACAGGATGCCGGGAACGTTGGCGAAGAAGGCGTTCAACTGCGCGGTGAGATAGTTGGTCGCGGTGCCGGTGAAGCTGACCTGAATGTCGTTCAGGAACACGTCGCCGGTGAGGTTCGTGTTGTTCACGGTGCCTGTGAAGACGACGGCGTTGCTGCGAGCGCCATACTGCACGGCCGGTGTGAGCGTGAAGACCACGTCCGCGCGCAACGTGTCGGCCAGCGCAAGGAGAGCGAGGAATGTGCGGGGTGCGTTCATCGTCCGACCGCGAACAAAATGGCGTTGTTGATGGCGTAAACGGTGCCGTCAACGCCGATGACGGTTGGCGTGTAGGCTTCGAAGATGCCAGCGGTAAGCGTGACTGGCTGGATCAGTGTATTCGAAGTCAAATCCCACCGATATAGTTTGCCGTCCTCGCTGTTGACCAACACGGACTTGGTGAACGGATCGACCGCGGCGGTGTTGATGCACCATTCGCGGACGGCGTTGGGATAGAAGTTGGTGATCCCCGCGTCAGGCGTCGGCCCGGCAATCGTGAGCACGTCCTTCATCACGATGGCGCCGGAGTATGGGTCGATCATCGAGGCGCGGGGATCGAGGATGGCGAGCTTGTTCACGCCGTCGCCGGCGCCGGCGTAGTTGTTGTATTTGACCATCAACAAGTATGGCGAGCCGTTGGTGTAAGACGGCACCATCGAGGCCGGCACGATCGACGCCGTGTCGTCCCAGCCGAAACCGCCGGCGGTGTTGGTTTGGGTAAGCGTGCTGTTGAAATGCAGCAGCCAGCCACGCGAATGATTTCCGCCCGGTGTGTTGGCTAGTACACCAAAATAAACATCGCCATCCGGACCAATCGTGGGTGAGGCGGTGCCATTGTCCGACAAGAAAGCATCGTTGGCCGGCGTCTTGGCGTCTTTGAGCCGAGCGCGCGACAGGACTGTGAGCGTGCGGCTGTCGAGTGCGACAAGATAACCGGGGTTGGAATTGCCCGTGCCAGAACCTGTGTTGACCGCGACGTACAGCGTTTTGTGATCGTTGCTCAACGCGGGCGCGCAGTTGTGCACGACCTTGGTGACGGTCGTCGTGCCGGCGGCGGCGGTGGCGGAAATCCACGTGCCATTGCCGTTGAAATCGATCCGCGCAACGCCGCTCGTGAGCGCGACCGGCGTGGAGTTTGTCACCTGAAACCCGAAGTAGATGTTGCCGTACCGGTCGGAGGTGATCGGGGTGTTGATCATCACGTTGGCGAGGTACGCGTTGGTGTTCGCGTTGTAGTTGGCGAGCCCGTAGAAGGCGAGTTGCCCGGTCGAGCCGCTGGTTGCGTCCGGCGAATCGCGGAAAAACACCGTCCCTCCCCCACCGGGGAAATAGAGCCGGTTGTTCGGCGTTAGTGTCGGCGAGAAACTTGGGCCCTAGTTATGGGGCGGCCAACGATAATCAGTCGACTGCGTCCAGTTCGTCGCGCCGGTAACCCCGTTGAGTGCTCGGACGAGAAATCCGCCCGACGCTCCGGTTTTCACCGGTACGATGACTGTATTCGAACGCGTGATGAGTGGCGACCCGTAGTGAATCAGCAGGCTGCTGCCGCTGTATTGCGGATTCTCGTCGACCCGCGTCTGCCACAGAATGCGGTTCAACGGCTGCGAGGGAACGGCTGAAATCGTGGCGTGTTGCGCATCGTGTCCATAACCGTTCCAAGGCACGCGGATGCTTTGCGCCTCGACGCTCGCGCGCCCCATCCAACTGTAGATGACCGCCATTGCCAGAACAAGATGAACCCGCATCTGCAGGAGTATAGCCGTGTCCTGTAAGATTTCCAAGCCGCGGCGGATAATTCCTCAGGCTCGTGATTCGAGGGCGGCGATTGTGCGGTTGAAGGTTGGCTCAACGCCGGTGCCGTCTATGGGGATCAATAGGCCGAGTTTCCGGCAGTAGTCGATCAAGGAAGCGGCACAACCCCGAAAAACACGAACCCCTGCCGGTTTGCACCGGCAGGGGTTCGATCTACTGATGAAGTTAATTACTTCACGATGACGTTAGTGGCCTTGGGGCCCTTAGGCGAGTCAACAAGCTCGAACTCCACCGATTGACCTTCTTCGAGATTCTTGAACCCGTTGCCACCAATTGAGCTGTAGTGCACGAATACGTCGGCACCGCCCTCCTGCTGGATGAATCCAAAACCCTTCTTCGTATCGAACCATTTCACTTTGCCGGTTGCCATACTCTTACTCTTACCTTTCTTCGTTTGTGTCCTGTTACACGAAAGCCGCTTCAAGTACTTCGAAGCGGCCCTGCACTTCCTAAGACTTCGTCGCAAAGTATAAGAACGCCGGGAGTGTTGTCAATGCCAGACTTAACGCTGCCACCGCTGGCATCAGGCCTGCTAAAATATACTCACATATGGATTTCAAACCGCAGCCCGACACCGCCGTCCGCCCCTCCTCTGACTTCAGTTTCAAGGCCGTCCTGCTCGTGGACGACGACAAGCAACTGGCCGCCGCTCTCCAGTGGATTCTCGCGGATCAGAGCTTCATGGTGGACGTCGCCAACGACGGCGCCGAAGCGCTGCTGAAGGTCAGAGCCAACGAATATGACGCCGTGATCTGCGACGTAATGATGCCTGAACTGCGCGGGGACGAATTTTTCCTGCAGGCGACGGATTCGAAGCCCCACCTCGCGGAACGATTCATCTTCATTACCGGCTACGCCGCCGACCCGAAGGTGAATGTGTTTCTCTGCACGACGGGCTGCAAGTACCTGTTAAAGCCGTTCCCAGTCCAACGGCTCATCGACTGCCTCAAAGAGATGCTGGCTTAAAGCTCGGCATTGATCAGATCCTTCACCGACTCGCGTCGCCGCACCAACTCCACCTGCCGTTCGCGCACCATCACCTCCGCCGGTCGCGGACGCGTGTTGTAGTTCGATGCCATCGCCATGCCGTAAGCGCCGGCTCCCATCAACGCCAGCAACTCCCCCTGCTCCACCGCCGGTACGCGACGGTTCTGCGCGAAGAAATCCCCCGACTCACAGACCGGTCCCACAACGTCGACCGTGAGCGTCCGGCGCCGGCGCCGCGCCACCGGCACCACCTCGTGGTAGCTGCCGTATAATGCCGGGCGAATCAAATCGTTCATCGCGGCGTCGGTGATGATAAAGTTCTTCACCGGTGTGCGCTTCACGTAAAGCACACGCGTCACCAACACGCCGCCGTTGCCGACGATAAATCGTCCGTGCTCGGTCAGAATCCTCAACCCGAGCTTCCGAACAAGAGGCAAGACGGTTTTGGCATACTGCTCGGCGGTTGGCGGTTGTTCATTCCGATACCGGATGCCGAGTCCGCCGCCGATGTCAAACGCTCGGAGCGAGTCCGGTGCCAGTGCGCGCACCCGCTCGACGAGCGGCCGCATCTTTCGGATCGCCAGTGCGAACGGCGCAGTTTTCGTGATCTGCGAGCCGATGTGCATCTGCACGCCTCGAATCTCGATGCCGCGCATCCGGGACGCCTCGGCGTACACCGCACCGGCACCCTTGATGGAAATTCCAAACTTGCTCTCGTGTTTGCCGGTCGAAATGTAGTGATGCGTCTCGGGGTCGACACCGGGATTGACCCGCAGGGCAATCGGCGCTCGTTTGCGCAGCCGGCGGCCAACCGAATCAATCAGTTCCAACTCCGGCTCGCTCTCAACGTTGAAGCAATCGATACCCATCTTGAGTGCGTACTCGATCTCCTCGTACGTCTTGCCAACGCCGGAAAACACGCACCGGCGCGGATCACCACCGGCCTCCATTACCCGGTACAACTCACCGCCGCTGACGATGTCGAAACCAGAGCCGGCCTCAGCCAGCGCGCGAATGACCGCAAGGTTGCTGTTGGCTTTGACGGCGTAGCAGAGCATATGGTCAACGCCGCGCAGCGCACGATCCAACGCCCGGTACTGACCCACAATGTGACTCTGGCTGTAAACGTAGAGTGGGGTGCCGAACCGTTCGGCCAGCCGTGAGAGCGGCAGGCCTTCGCAGTACAACTCGCCATGCACGAATCGAAAGCTGTTCATGAATTCACGAGATTCTAGCAGATCACATCCAGCGCGCAATGTGTTCCGCAATTTCATCGCTGCAGACCGGCCCGAGGATTTCGCGTGTCCGCGACCGAGCGGCCTGCCGGTCGTACTCGACGGCATACGCTTCGACGCGCCATTCATCGTCATCGAGCATCAAACACTCCGCCCCACGTTTCTCGTTACCGGGGAAACCGACCGAGCCGGTTCCGATCCACGCAATCTCATTCTCGCCGAGTTTGATCGGCCGCGGATCAACGTCTTTGCCGGGATGCGGCGTGAACATCGGCAACACGATGTTACCTTCGGCGTCCGCGATCTCGGCGCGCACCCGGTGTGTGTGCCCGTAGAAACAGACCTTGCCTTTCTTGTACCGCAAGCACGCCAACTCGCTCTTGGCCTTGCGTGCCTCCCGGTGATAGTGCCCAATGCTCGGTTCGGCCAGCGAGTCGTGCGTCAGCAGGATCAAGTCGTTGACTTGCAGCGTCAGCTCGCCCGCGTTGAGAAACTCCAACGCCGCCGGATGTTTCTCCAGCAAGCCGCGCGTCCATTCCAGCGTAGCGCGCGCCTCATCATTATAATCGGAGGAATCCAACTCGCCGCGAATCGCCTGCTCGTGGTTGCCGATCACCCACGCGAATCCGGTGGTTTCTCGTATCGCTAACAGCCGCTCGATACACTCGATGGGCTGCGGCCCGTACCCAACCAGATCGCCGACGAATAGATACGCCTCCGCGCCACGCGCCTGTCCCATCGCGAGCGCCGCTTCGAGCGCCATGAGGTTGCCGTGAACATCTCCGAAAACCAGATAGCGCACTACCGTCCTCCCCTCGCCGCCAACAACGCCGCGCCCACGACCACGACACTCTCGCCCAACGCCGGCGGGACGATCCGGTAATTATGTCGAAACACCGGGAAGACCCGCCGCTTCACTGTCGCGCGCAACGGACGGAAAAAGATTTCACCAGCCAGTGACACGCCGCCCCCGACGATAACAATGTTCGGATTAAGCAAGGCGATCGCGTTGGCAATCGCCACGCCGAGATACCGAGCAGATTGTGGCACCGTGCTCACGCCGCGCTCAATGGCGAGACCGGACGCGACAGATTCCAGTCGGTGGTCTCCGACCCACGTATGACCGATCTCCGCCGCACCGTACCGGCCGTTGTAGAGTTCTCCATCAATCACCAACCCGCCGCCGATGCCGGTGCCGACGGTGACGTAGAAGACGCGACTCAAACCCTTTCCCGCCCCGACCGTGACTTCAGCCAGCGCCGCGCAGTTTTGATCGTTGTCCACGAACACCGGCAGCCCAAACTTTCGCTCGAACCAACGTCTCACCGGGTAACCATCCCAGCCGGCAATCTGGTGCGACCGGACCGCCCGTCCACGCTCGACATCGAACGGCCCGCCGAATCCAACACCGATGCGTTGAATCTTATGGGACTGCAACAATGCCGGGATGATTGCGTCGAGTTGTAGGAGAATGCCCGTGCGTCCGCGCCGTCGCTCGACGCGCACGCACACGAGTTGTTTCAGTCGCCCGCGCGCATCGCAGACGGCGACCTGTAGCTTCGTCCCGCCGATTTCCACGCCGAGGAACACGGGCGTATCATGCGCGAACCGGCAAGGTTCGGCAACCGGGAAGTGCCGCCCACGCACATTCCCTGAGGCTTGCCGCCGGAGCACACGCCGGTTAGTCTCCGCAGCCATGACGCTTGAGAAGATGCTTGCGAAGTTCGCCGCGTGGGCTGGTAACAACATCCCTGGCGACGAAAAAGGACAAGCGCAAGTCTTTCTCGACCGTCTCTTTCAAGCCTTCGGTCAGCAGGGTTCGCTCGATGTCGGCGGTCAGCTTGAGTTTTGCATCCGCAAATCCACCGAAGACGGCGGCGGCACTTCGTTTGCCGACTACGTTTGGAATCTGCGGTACACGTCGCTTGTCATGACGGGCTAAGTCTGGTTAACTGACGCCATGCGACGCACCTTGGTAAAGGACGTGACCAACAAGCAAAAACTATCACGCACTAGAGAAGATGGCTCTGCCGCAGCTTACATGCACAGGCCGCCGGTCAACTGCATCATCTGTGGTGATTGCAGTGTCGAACTGAAGAAGCTTCCTTCGGATTGGTGACGACGGATTGCATCGTACACAAAGAATCCATTGACAGATGACACGATCGCTAAAACGCGCGACGCCCAAGCTGTTCACTCCCCGCCAAACGGCGGCCATCCTGCGGCTGTACGTGCAACAACGTCTACCGGCACTGGAAACGGCAGAGCGACTGCGTTTCAACGCATCCAGAGTAGTACGGTTCTTACGCCAACGCGGGGTGATGCGGCCCGCCGGCAATCCCGGCACTCCTCGGAAGCTCTTCCCACCGATCCGGCAGAAGCTGGAGCGCGAGCTGCCTACAACCCCGAGCTCGATGCTGGCCCGAAAGTACGGTGTCTCGCGGGAACGCATTCGCCAAATCCGCGAGGAGGTCGGCGCTCCGTCCGGGCGAGAGGTTCAACGGCAATGGGCTGCGAAGGCCCGCCAGCAGCGGCGCGAACAGCGACAACTCGAAAATCGCCGGCGCCGCGAAGAGCGCTTGGCGCAGAAGTTGATCGCCATCAATCACCTCAGCGCACGCTGGAAGTCGGGAGCCAAGATGCGCGAATTGGCAGCAGAAAAGCGGACGACTCCGGCAACTATTGCCACCCTCATCCAGCGACTGCGAAGATCATTTCCTGAGAAGTTCCCGTTTCGTGCACCGTGGGGAACGCGTTTGCGGCGTTCGTTATCACGGAACCCCAAGGGGCAGAAAGCCGCTCGACGACGCTCGCCACAATCCGCCAGCGAGGGGCCAGCGGCCGTAAATCAGTTGAGTGCGCATTGGAGGGCCGGGTCATCCATCGATGAATTGGCCCAAGAATTAGGGGTAAGTCATACGGCCGTCATCGTGCGGATTCAGCGCTTGCGACGCGTCTACCCGGAGAAATTCGCCTGCCGGGTTCGCCCGCGCAAGGCCGGCGTGCGGCTCATCTAGACGGAAGGCCCCCAGGGGTTGAGTCGGAATGCATTGCCTGTCGCGTTTCTCTTAACCATCGATGTTGTCCGGTATAGCCGAGTCTCGTACCGGGGAAGCGGCCGTTGCCGGGCTGTCACACATGCGTCCACGACGTGGCGCGTCCGACGGTCGCGCCCTATCTCAGCAGCTTCTTCCAGCGGGCGACTTGGGCGCGGACGTTCTTCGGTGACGGCGCGCCTGTGGCAGTGCGGGCAGCGAGCGCGCGGCGGACGTCGAACACTTTCTCCGTGGCCCGGCCGTACTTCTTACCGGCCAACTTCGGTAGTGGGATGCCGGTCCTCTCCGATTCGGCGACGAGTGCGCCGACTTTGTGATGCGCCTCCCGGAACGGCGTTCCCTTCTTGACGAGGAAATCCACGAGGTCGGTTGCGAGGAGCATCGGATCGCTCGCGGCGGCTTCGCAGCGGTGCCGGTCGACCTTCGTATTGCGGAGCATGTCGGCGACGATCAACAGAGTCGCCATCAGCGTTTGCGCGGACATGAACAGCGGCAGTTTGTCTTCTTGCATGTCGCGGTTGTACGTCAGTGGCAAGCCTTTCAACACGGTCAGCACGGCCATGAGATTGCCATACAGTCGGCCGGTCTTGCCGCGGACGAGTTCGGCGATGTCGGGATTTTTCTTCTGCGGCATGAGCGACGAGCCGGTCGTGTACGCGTCGCCAATGGTGACCAAGCCGAACTCAGCGCTCGACCACAAAATCAAATCCTCCGCGAGCCGCGACAAGTGCATCCCGCAAATCGCTGCCGCCGCGAGAAATTCCACGACGAAGTCCCGGTCGCTGACGGCGTCCATCGAGTTTTGAGTGACGCCGTCGAAGCCGAGGAGCTTGGCGACGTATTCGCGGTCGAGCTTGAGGGTGCTACCGGCAATCGCGCCGGAGCCGAGCGGGCAGAGATTGGCGCGGTGTGCACAGTCGCCAAAGCGATGGTAATCCCGGCTGAGCATCTCGACGTACGCCAGCAAATGATGCGCAAACAGGACCGGTTGCGCCCGCTGGAGGTGCGTATAGCCGGGCACGACAACGTCCACGTTTCGCTCGGCGAACGATACGAGCGCGCGTTGCAGTTCGCTGATGCTGAGTTGCGTCCGCTGGACGTTGGTGCGCAACCAGAGGCGGAGGTCGGTCGCCACCTGGTCATTGCGGCTGCGGGCGGTGTGAAGTTTCTTGCCGGCGTCGCCGATTTTGCGGATGAGTACGGACTCGATGTTCATGTGGACATCCTCGCAGGCGGGGTCCCATCGGAATTTGCCGGATTCGATCTCGCGTTCGATGGCACGCAGGCCGCGTTCGACCTTGGCGGCCTCCGACTTGGTGAGGAGGCCGGCTTTGACGAGGCCCTTGGCGTGGGCGATGGAGCCGGCGATGTCGTGACGCGCCAGCATCCAGTCGAAGCTGACGCTCTCGGTGAACTCCTGGACGGCCTTAGCCGGGGTCGCGGCAAACCGCCCGCCCCATGTGCGCTGCGTCGCGTTCTTCATAGCGCGTGATTTTGGGCAAACGCGCCGGGGAATCAAGCTATTCTGTGGATTCACTGAGGCGGCGGCGGGCGCGGATTAGCTCGTGCAGGCTCGCGTACCGGTCGTACTCCACCGGCGGCTCGAACAACGCGATGTCAGGCTGATCGAGCCGCACATTTTGAAACAGAAGGTTGAACGAGGCCCGGCCGATGTCGATATGCAGTTGAATCGGAAAGCGATTCAGATCGATTGCCGCCCAGACAAGAACTTCGGTTTCGTCGCCTGTCGCGTTGGTGACGAGCAGGCGGGACTTGAGGCACGGGTGACCGTCAACGGTGTCCGGGCCGATGTCGGTTTTCCGCACGTCGAAAATTTCCTTGAGGCGTTCGCGCCAGGTCAGCGGCGTCTCGATATAAGCGTGTGCGCGTGGATAGACAACGTAACTCATCTTGAGTTCGGGCAGAATGATCATGACCGTGTCGTCCATGCCCATTTCCTGCAGCCGGCCTTGGGCGATGTCACAGGCGTTACGACTGCGCAGCTTGCCGAGATCGGTCTCGGTGCGGAGTTGGTCGTGCAACAGGGCGTAGCTAGTGTCCATGTGGAAATTGTCCGTATCATTCGGGCCTTCGCCAGAGACTTGCCCGGTCGCAGTGAACACCGCGTTCGGGCCGAGCAGATGCTTGAGCAAGGCGATTGGATCAACCGGAAACACCGAGGCGCCAGACTCCTGCGCCCGGACGGCGCCCGAGAACAGCAGGGCCAAAGCGCAAATGCCGAACCATTGGCGCTTCATTGGCCGAACAACGCCCACTGATGCGATGCGGGCGTCATACCAAGGAACAGAAGAAATTTCCTCATGGAGGAAAGCCTAGCAACGGCCGGCGTTCTTATCCATGCAATAAGTGCTTGGGTGCGATACGATGCCGGTATGAAACGCGCCGTGCTCTTCGATCTGGACGGAACACTGGCGAACACACTCGCTGATCTCGCCAACGCAACTAATCACGCCTTGACTCGACTCGGTTGTCCGACACATCCGCTCGAGAAATATCGGCACATGGTCGGCGACGGCGCACGGCAGCTTTGTGTCCGAGCCTTGCCGTCAGACAAACAACACCTCGTCGATGAAGTCGTCCACTGCATGCGGCAACGCTACGCGGAGCACTGCTACGATCTGACCGCGCTCTACCCCGGCATCGCCAAGCTTGTCTCAACGCTCGCGAGCCGGGGATTCAAGCTGGCCGTATTGTCAAACAAGCCCGACGATTTCACCAAACAAATGGTCACGCACTACTTTCAACCGAATCTGTTCCACGACGTGCGCGGACAACTGCCCGGTGTGCCACTCAAACCAGATCCAACCGTCGCACTCGAACTCGCCAGTCACCTCGACGTACCGGCGAGCGCCTGGCTCTACTTGGGAGACACGAATACCGACATGCGTACCGCATGCGCAGCCGGCATGTTCCCGGTCGGCGTGCTTTGGGGCTTCCGCGACCGCGGAGAATTGTTGGACAGCGGAGCCCAAGCACTGGTCGAACGACCAGAGCAAGTTCTGACACTACTGGGCTGAGTCGGTCGAACTACCGGCGATCGCGATCACGCCGGCCACCGCCGCCACCCGAACGCTCTTCGCGCGGGCGCGCTTCGTTCACCGTCAAGGCCCGGCCCCCGACGTCTTTGCCATTGAGCAATTCAACGGCCTTATTGGCCTCGTCTTGCGAACCCATTTCGACGAACGCGAAGCCGCGCGATTTGCTCGTGAACTTGTCCACGATCAACTCGCACTTCACGACGTTGCCGGCCGTCTTGAACAGGTCGAGCAACTCGCCTTCGGTGGTGTTGAATGAGAGGTTGCCAACGAATAATCTGGTCGCCATTGTAGGAGTATCCTCTACGCTGCGGTGGGAGTGTCCAGTGGGTGTCCCCGATTCGTTCGGGCTGCGGCGGACGCCGCGGGACGACTGACGATCTCACTGCAAACCGCTTCCATCTGCATGCTCCTGTAAACTTAGGATTTTCATGCAAATGGCAACACATTTTTGAAGGCCTTTGGGATTGAACCGTCTCACGCTTTGTGACAAAACACGCTCCATGAAACGTCTCCTCCTGTTCGCCTTCCTCTTCCCGCTTGCCGTCCTCGCCCCGCTCCGAGCGGGGCAAGCCGACAGCATCAAAATCGTCTCCAGCTTCCCGCGCACCGGCAGCGCCAACGCGCAGTCGCAGACGATGGTCAACGGCATCAAAATGGCGCTCGACGAAGTCCACGGCAAGATTGGCGACTTCACCATCGCCTACGAAGATTGGGACGACGCCTCGCCCGAACGCGGCCAATGGGACCCGGCCGTCGAAGCCGCCAACGCCCACAAAGCCGTCGGCGACCCCGACATCATGGCCTACATCGGCACCTACAACTCCGGCGCCGCCAAAATCTCCATGCCGATTCTCAACCAAGCCGGCATTGTCATGGTCAGTCCGGCCAACACCTACCCCGGCCTCACCAAACCCGGCCTCGGCGAAGCCAACGAACCCGCCGTCTATCGCCCCTCCGGCAAGATCAACTACTTTCGCGTCGTCCCCGCCGACGACATCCAAGGCGACGTCGCCGCCAATTTCGCCAAAGACATCGGTATGAAAACAGTTTTCGTCCTCCACGACCGCGAACTCTACGGCAAAGGCGTGGCCGACGTCTTCAAGCGCGTCGCCGGCAAGCTCGGCCTCACGATTGCCGGCTACGAAGGCATCGACCCCAAAGCCGCCAACTTCCGTTCTCTCGCCACCAAGATCAGGAGCACCGGCGCCGACCTGGTCTACTTCGGCGGCACCACGCAAACCGGCGCCGGCCAACTCGCGAAAGACCTCGTCTCTTCTGGCGTAAAAGCGAAACTGATGTTGCCGGACGGTTGCCGGGAAACCGCCTTCATCGAGAGTGCCGGCAAAGACAACCTCGAAGGGCGCACCTACGTCACCTTCGGCGGCGTTCCTCCCAGTACATTGAAAGGCAAAGGCCGGGAATTCTACGAAGCCTATCGGAAGAAGTTCAACTCCGAGCCTGAAGCCTACGCCGTCTACGGCTATGAAGCCGCCAGAGTTGTCCTCGAAGCCATCAAGCGTGCCGGCTCGCCCCGCTCGGAGCGGGGCGAGCCCATCTCCGAGCGGGGCAAGAAAGACCGCGAAGCCATCCGCGCCGCTGTCGCCGCCACCAAAGATTTCGACGGCGCCCTCGGCAAATGGTCCTTCGACGCCAACGGCGACACCAGCCTCAAAGTGATGATGGTCGAAGAAATCAAGAACGGCCAGTTCTCGCCGGTCAAGATCGTGGGGCAGTAGAAGATCCGTCCCCTAGATCGCAACGGACGACTGCCAAGGAGACTTATGAAAACCTCGCCAGAAAAGACCAAGTTCAATCCGGTAAGCGAATTGCCTTTGTTGAATCGGCCTCTGACAAGGCGGTGGCCTTCGGAGATTACGTTGGCCCTCGTTGTCGTGTTCGGGTGTCTCCTATTCGCTAGAGCAGTTTAACTAATACTGTAGCCATTGTGATGAGGGTGTGGTATGGAATGTGGGCATGGCCACCCTCTCACTGGACATCCGACAGCGAATTCTCGCGCGTTATGACGAAGGCAAGGACACGCGGGAGGAGGTTGCCA
>CAZMKD010000183.1:0-14531 GCA_964566575.1 uncultured Verrucomicrobiota bacterium | reverse complement strand
GAGAGCTTCGAGGGCGAGCTCCGATGTCGCTTCGGCCTTGTTCCTCTCCCGCGCCTCGCCCTCCATGGCCCTACGAGTCCGGACGTATCCGACGGTCGTCACGAAGGCCGTGAGGATGAGAAGGGAGAGCGCCGTTCCGGCGAGTGTCGCTACGGCCCGGTTGCGCCGGGCCCAGCAGAAGGCGGAGTCCGCCCGGCCTTACGCCGACCGGCTCGCCGAAATTTTGCAGGACGTAATGGCGTCGAGCGGCGGTGCGGCCAAGCATCCATTGATGGCCAAGCGCGACGTGAAGAAGATCGCACTCGTCGTGATCACCGCCGACCGCGGCCTGTGCGGCGCGTTCAATGCCGGTATCATCCGCGAAGCGCAACGTTTCCTCCGGGAACAGAGCGTGCCGGTCGAACTGATCACTGTCGGACGCAAGGCGCGCGATCATTTCCAACGGCTCGATTACACCATCGCCCAACATTTCACCCAGCCATCGCGCGACGTCCGGTTGGAAGAAGTCGGCGGCGTGAGCAAGCTGGTCATCGGCGAGTACGGCGGCGCGAAGTACGACCAGGTATTTTTGGCGTACGCAAAATTTGTCAGCGTGTTGAAGTCGCAGCCTACCGTCGTGCAATTGCTGCCATTCGTAAAGCCCGCCGACGCCGGCAAGGTCGGGAAAGCCGCGTATGAATTTGAGCCGAACGCCGAGGAGTTGTTGAACACGTTGTTGCCGCAGTATGTCGAGGTGTTGATTTACCGGTCGATTGTCGAATCGCTCGCGAGCGAACAAGCCGCGCGCATGGTCGCGATGAAAGCCGCCACCGACAGCGCGTCCGACATGATCACCGGCTTGACGCGCAAGTACAACAACGCCCGGCAAGCCAGCATCACGAATCAATTGTTGGAAGTCGTATCCGGCGCCGACGCGCTGGCAAAAAAGGACTAGGAGATTTTCATGAGCACTACCGCAATCCGCAAAGGCAAAATCGCACAGGTCATCGGGCCAGTCGTCGACGTCGAGTTTTTCACCGAGGACCTGCCGGCGATCAATTCCGCCATCAAGATCGACGACGACGCCAAAGGGATTCACCTCACCGTCGAGGTCGCCGGTCACATGGGCGACCGGATCGTGCGCGCCGTCGCCATGAGCGCGACGCAAGGTCTCGTGCGCGGGATGGAAGCGATTGATACCGGCGGGCCGATCTCGGTACCGGTCGGCGCGAGTTCACTCGGCCGCATCTTTGACTTGCTCGGCAATCCCATCGACGGCAAAGGCCCAGTGGATGCCAAACTGCGCCTGCCGATTCACCGTCAGTCGCCCGCCTTCGAAGATCAGGTGCCGGCCACAAAGCAATTTGAAACCGGTTTGAAATCCATCGACTTGCTCGCGCCGTTCGCCAAAGGCGGCAAGGTCGGTCTGTTCGGTGGTGCGGGCGTCGGCAAGACCGTGTTGATTCAAGAGTTGATCCGCAACATCGCCAAGGAACACAGCGGCTACTCCGCGTTCGGCGGCGTCGGCGAACGCACGCGCGAAGGTAACGATCTGTACCTCGAAATGACCGAGTCCGGTGTTATTGCTAACACCGTGATGGTTTTCGGCCAGATGAATGAGCCGCCCGGCGCGCGTCTCCGCGTCGCGCTCTCCGCGCTCACGCAGGCTGAGTACTTCCGCGATTACGAGAACAAGGATGTGCTCCTGTTCATTGACAACATCTTCCGCTTCACTCAAGCCGGCTCCGAAGTGTCCGCGCTCCTCGGCCGTATGCCCAGCGCCGTCGGTTATCAGCCCACGCTAAGCACCGAGATGGGTGACATGCAGGAACGCATCACCTCGACGAAGCGTGGTTCGATCACATCCGTCCAAGCCGTCTACGTTCCCGCCGACGACATCACCGACCCGGCGCCGGCCACGACGTTCACCCACTTGGACGGTTCGATCGTCTTGTCCCGGCAGATCGCTGAGCTCGGTATCTACCCGGCCGTTGATCCGCTGGCGTCGACTTCCCGGATTCTTGACCCGCTCACCGTCGGCGAAGAGCACTACAAAGTCGCGCGCTCCACACAGCAAGTGTTGCAGCGCTACAAAGATCTGCAAGACATCATCGCGATTCTCGGTATGGAAGAATTGAGCGAAGACGACAAGCTCACCGTCTCCCGCGCCCGGAAGATTCAACGCTTCCTGTCACAACCGTTCTTCGTCGCCGAACAATTCACCGGCACCCCCGGCAAGTACGTCCGCACGGCCGACACCATCCGCAGCTTCAAGGAAATCCTCGACGGCAAGTGCGACGAATTGCCGGAGCAGGCGTTCTACATGGTCGGCGCAATTGAAGAAGCCCGTGCCAAAGCAGAGAAGATGAAGTCCTAATGGCGACGACGTTCCCATTCGAGATTCTCTCGCTGCAGAAGGCTTTCCTGCGCGAGGAAGTTGACTTCGTGATCGCACCCGGTCAGGAAGGTCAGTTCGAGATTCTCGCGCACCATGCGCCGTACGTCTTCGCCCTCAAGCCCGGTCCGCTCCGGCTGCGCCTTCCGGACGGCAAAGACCGGTATGTTGCCGTCGGCACTGGGTTTCTCTGCGTCCAACCAGATCGCACGACGGTGCTCACACGCAGCGCCGAGCAGCCGCAGGAAATTGACAAAGTGCGTGCCGAACGAGCCAAGCAACGCGCCGAGGAACGCCTCGCGAACAAGACCGGCGTTATCGACACCGCGCGGGCGCAGGCGGCTCTCCAGCGTGCACTTGCACGGCTAAAGGTCGCAGAGTATCGTGAATTGGAATGAGCACACTCTCCCACGGTTGGGCGGTGGCGAGCCTCGAAGCCCGGATTGCCGCGCACGTTCACGCCTGGGAAAAGGTCAAGCACGCCACGGCGCACCCCCACGAAGTCTATCCGTTTGTCACGATCTCGCGCGAATTCGGCTGTGATGCGGTGCCCCTCGCGCACCGGCTGATCGAGATTCTCAACGAACGCTGCCGGCCATCGATCCCGTGGGTCGCGTACGACCGTGAGGTTCTCGACCGGGTCGCAACCGAGATGAAACTATCACGCGAGATTATTGAGTCGCTGGATGGCCTGCGGCACAACGAGATGACGGAGTTGTTCAACAATATTCTCAACCAGAAAGTGGACGAGGTGCTGGTATTTCGTAAGATGGCAGAGGTCATCCGCTCGCTGGCGACCCATGGTCACGCGGTGCTGGTTGGTCGCGGCTGCTACATGGTTACTCAGGATTTGAAGACCGGGTTGCACATCCGGCTCGTTGCCCCGCGCAGCTGGCGCATCCACAAAGTCGCTGTGGACCGTGGCATTACCCAGCGTGAAGCCGAAGTCTTTGTCAGCGAGGGCGAGAAACAGCGGGAACACTTTCTGCGAACGTTTTTCACCCACGACCTGCAGCACCCCTTCCATCACGATCTGATCATCGAGGCGTCGGCGTTCAACCTGGCGCAGGCTGCCGAGATTGTGTTCACCGCGTTGGGCGCGCGGTTTGGCGAACAACTCGTCGGTGCCTAAGATCCATTGTTTCGCTCAGAATGGTGGGCGTGCGCTTATCACTTCCGCCAGAACGTATCCTTCTTGCCGGCCTTGTAGTTCACCCACCTTGCGAGCACGAACAGCGCATCGCTGAGGCGATTTAGGTAGGGGACAACCAATTCCCCAACGTTCTCCTCGCGGCCGAGTCGCACACAGAATCGTTCTGCGCGCCGGCAGATAGTCCTGGCTACGTGCAATTGTGCGGCGGCCGGTGTGCCCCCCGGCAAGATGAATTCCCGGAGCGAGCCGAGCTTGGCGTTGCATGTGTCCATCAACTTTTCCAGCGCGGTGATGCGGCTTTGAGCGATGAGCGAGAGGGGACGTCCCGGCGTTGCGAGCTCAGCGCCGAGGTTGAACAGGTCGTTCTGGATGCCCGCGAGCACCGCGTCCGTCTTTTTGTCCAGCTTCAGTGCGCGGACGAGGCCGATGGCGGAGTTGAGTTCATCGACGGTCCCATACGCCCAGATCCGCGGCGAGTCCTTGTTGACGCGTTTGCCGCCGACGAGGCCGGTCGTGCCCTTGTCACCGGTGCGCGTGTAGATTTTCGTGAGGCGCGCCATTCAGCACTTCTGAAACTTCGACGGAATCAGACACATAAACTTGAATGGTTGCGCCCCGGCATTCTTGAACTGGTGTTTCTCGTTGGATGGGATGTAAAGGACGTCGCCGGGGTTGAGCGCGACTTCCTTGCCGTCGCGCCAGACGGTGCCGGTGCCTTCCATGATGTAGATCTCGTGTTCGTAGGGATGATTGTGCAACGGTGTGTTGCCGCCGGGGGCAACTTCGAAGAAGCGCATCGCCATGCTCGGCGCGCCGTCGCGAGACGACAGCGCGACTTGATACCGGCAATCCCTAACGCCGTCCATTTCGACTTTCTCGGTCGGGATGTCATTGAGATTGGTGATTTTCACGGGGAAAACTTATAGGATGACCGGTATGAAAAGCTATCGAAAAGAACTCTGGTTCAATTTGCCCAACCGGCGCGGATTCGTGAACATCACGCCCGAGGTGGAAGCTTGTCTGCGCGAGAGTGGCGTCCGCGAGGGGTTAGTGTTGTGCAACGCGATGCACATCAGCGCGAGCGTGTTCATCAACGACGACGAATCAGGCTTGCATCAGGACTTCGAGCGCTGGCTGGAAAAACTTGCTCCGGAAAAGCCGCATACCCAGTACGCACACAATACCGGCGAGGATAACGCTGATGCTCACCTGAAACGCACAATTATGGGTCGGGAAGTTGTCGTCGCCGTCACCGATGGGAAGTTGGATTTCGGTCCGTGGGAGCAAATCTTCTACGGCGAATTCGACGGCAACCGGCGCAAGCGCGTGCTCGTCAAGATCATCGGTGAATGATCCATTAGTCTTTCGTTCTGGTTGGGGTGTGATCGTCGGTAATGTGCATCGCTGACACGAGGACCATGCCTTTGCGGATACCGGCTTTGCGGACGGCATCCTCGATCTTGTCGGTGATCCGGACGTAGTCGCGGTGGTTCTTGGTGCAGAACCAAAGATACTCAGTGTCGAACTTCACACCTTCGCAGGCGCGGCCAACACAGGCAGTTTCACGCGCAGCGCCAGCGCGCCGGCAACAAACAGCGCCATGAACGACCAGTCACCGATAAGCGTCCCGCGCAGGAACGGCAGACCGGCCGTGTAGCATTCGACGAGACCGGCCCACGTCTTCGGGTAGAACGCATTGGCGAGATTCAATCCAAACAGCCACACGCCGAGATTGCTAAGCAGGAAGAAGAACACCGGGGTCGCCACTGCGCCCGTGATTTTCCAGATGGTAGAGCGCGACCGCGCCCACATTCCGAGCAATCCGATCGCCGCGAACGCTACGTAATCAATCACCCGCGGCCAGTAGAACAGCGGGTAATGCGATTGCCAGTTGAGCACGAGATCGGACGCCGCGAGGATCACGAGCGGCATCCACAACGCATAGCGCCGGCCGAAATACATGCCGCCAATGAGCGCCAGCGCGGCTACGGGGGCAACGTTCATGGGGTGGGGGACAAGCCGGTAGATCGCTCCGGCCAAAACCATCAGGATCGCGAATGTCATGACTGGATATTGGGTGCAGCGCGCGTGAAAATCAAGCGTTCTTCAGCACCATGCGAATCCGGTCGTCGAGCGCCGTCTGGTCGGTCGCGAATGATTGCAACGCGCTGAGGTTCATCAGTGCGTCCAAGCCGATCTGTCCGGACTCCAACCGGCTCTTCCACGTCGCGTACGCCGGTATCTTCCCGTCCTTCGTCGCGGTCTTGATGTCGGCCTCCGACCAGCGCGGCAGGAAATCGCGGATACCGGCGGACTCGAAATGGGATTGCACGGCGTCAGGCGTGAGCGTGTCGGCTTTCTTCAGCAGCTCTTCCACGGCATCTTTGAATGCCGGTTTCACCGTCCATAAAGTCTCGCCACCGGTAAAGTCGACGGGGGGATTGTTGTCGACGCGGGACTTCACGCTCGGCAGCGGCTTGGCCCGGTATTCTGCGGCGGCTTTGGTCGGCATGGTCAACACGTCCACGCCGGCGAGCTCACCAATCTGCGCGCCCGTACGGATGCTTGCGCCGATGAGCTTGGTCTCGGAACGACCGGCTTTGCGGAGCGCGAGCAGTTCGCGTTGCGTCGCGAGCGTCGCCTTCTCGCCGACGTTGTCGCCGCTGCCGAGTTTGTTGTCGGCGACGACCGCATTGAGGCGGCCCATGAAGACGTTGCAGAATTTCGGTTTGGTCAGCAACGCAGCGAGGTAGTTGTGCCGGGCCGAGAAGCCGAGGGTGAAGTTGATCGGGATGCCGGCCTGTACGAGTTTGCGCGCACCCAGGTAGCCAGCGGGCGTGAGCGGCACTTTGACGATGAAACGCTCCGGGCAGATCGCGTAGTAGCGTTTGCCGTAGTAGACCGTGCGTTCGACGTCGTGGGAGAGATCGGTGTGCAACTCGACGCTGACGTTGGCGTCGAACCGCTCGACAAGCCGGAGCGCGTGGTAGGCGTTGAGGATGAAAGCGATTTCGAGGACGAGAAGTTGTCGGTCGAGGTCGCCGATGGCCCGCGTGGCTTCGACGATCAGCTTGTCGTAGATGCCCTTTTGGATTTCCTTGTTGAGCAGCGTGTTGTTGGTCGTCAGGGCATCGAAGGACGAGTTCCAGAGCTTGGTGGCTTCGTCCATGTCGCCGGTATCCAGCCAGAGACGAGTGCCGGCAGCCTTGAGCTTCTGCCACTCGGCGTCATCCTGGACGGCCATTCCAGGTTTGCCGAATTCGTGGTTGAAGCCGCGACGAACAAAATCGTGGACGGTCTGCTCGAGGTTTCTCATGACGATCCTTTCCAAAAAGGTTGCCCGGCGTTGCAGGCAACGCCGGGCAACTCATTGATTGGTAGCGGGGGTGGGATTTGAACCCACGACCTTCAGGTTATGAGCCTGACGAGCTACCGGGCTGCTCCACCCCGCAGTCGAAACTCTGGGAAGACCGTAAGAGACCGGCCGCGGTTCGTCAAGTCCCTTTACCGGCGGGGTTGAGGCGCGGGAGCCGGCTGCTCGAACCGGAAGATCGTTTCGTTGGGACGGGCAAGATTGAGTTTGTTGCGCGCGGTGCGCTCGACGTAGCTCGGATCGGTCTTGAGCGATTCGATTTCCTGGCGCTGATCCCTTTCGAGTTTCTCCTGCCGGGTGATTTCGGCTTCGAGACGCTGGATTTCCATCTGCATCGAATGCCGGCGCGCCATCGCCGGTACGAACAGCAACAGCGCCACGCCGACCGCGACGATGCCGGCAAAGACGAAGAATCCCAGCGACTGCAGACGCAGCCAAAGGTTCTGCCAATTCATCCGGTTAGAGTTTTCCGCCGTAGACAGCATTCTTTCCGAGCAACTCCTCGATTCGCAGCAGTTGGTTGTACTTGCAGACCCGGTCGGTCCGGCAAGGCGAGCCGGTCTTGATCTGGCCGGCATTGGTGGCGACCGCGATGTCCGCGATGGTGGTGTCCTCGGTCTCGCCGCTGCGATGGCTGATGACCGCGGTGTAACCGGCTTCCTTGGCCATCTCGATGGCGTCGAGCGTCTCGGTGAGCGAGCCGATCTGGTTGACCTTCACCAGAATCGAGTTGGCCGTGCCGGTGTCGATGCCCTTCTTTAGAAACTTCGTGTTGGTGACGAACAAATCGTCGCCGACGAGTTGGAGTTTGTCGCCGAGTTTGTCGGTCATCAGCTTCCAGCCGTCCCAGTCGCTCTCCGCCAAACCGTCCTCGATGGAAACAATCGGATACTTTTTGCAGAGGTCGCTGTAGAACTCGATCATCTGCGCGGACGTGCGCTTCGAGCCGTCGGACTTCTTGAAAACGTACCGCTTGGAATCTCTGTCGTAGAACTCACTCGACGCTGGGTCGAGGGCGATGAAGATGTCCTTACCGGGTTTGTAACCGGCCTGCTTGATCGCGGCGAGGATTACTTCGAGTGGGTGCTCGTTGTTCTGAAGCGTCGGGGCAAATCCGCCCTCGTCGCCGACCGCCGTGCTAAACTTGCCGGCTTTGAGCACGCTCTTGAGCGCGTGAAACACTTCCGCGCCCATCCGCAGCGCCTCGCGGAAACTCGCCGCGCCCCTCGGCATGATCATGTACTCCTGCAGATCGATCGGCGCATCGCTGTGGGCCCCGCCGTTCATCACGTTCATCATCGGCACCGGCAACACTTTCGCGTTCGGCCCGCCGAGATACTTGAACAACGGCTGCCCCAAAGCATTCGCCGCCGAATGTGCGTTGGCCAGCGAAACGCCAAGGATGGCGTTTGCGCCAAGCTTGCCTTTGGTCGGCGTCCCGTCGAGCGCGATCATCGTCTGGTCGAGACCGATTTGATTGAGCGCATCGTGACCGATCAATGCCTTGGCAATGGTCGTGTTGACGTTGGCGACAGCCTTCTGCACGCCTTTGCCGAGATAGCGGCCCTTGTCGCTGTCGCGCAACTCCCACGCTTCGTGTTCGCCCGTGCTGGCGCCGCTTGGCACCGCTGCACGGCCAAGCGCGCCGCAGGAAAGTTCAACGTCCACTTCGATGGTTGGATTCCCGCGGGAATCGAGGATTTCGCGGGCGTGAATTCGAGTAATGTTTGTCACTGAAAAATCTGCCTCCTTGCGGCGGCATTGTAGGGAAATGCCGCGTGGAATCAAGGATTTAAGCGCGCGCCGAGGCCAGCAGTCCGTCCAACACCCACGCGTTGCCGAGCGAATCGCGTTCGGTGATCAACGGCATGCCGCCTTCCCGAACGCAGTCGGCAAAGTGGGCGATCTGCAGGGCGAACCCGGCAAGGATGTGTTGGGGCACGTCCGTGGGCTGCACTCGGACCGTCTCGCTCTTCAGTCCGCGCACGATTGTGAAGTCCGTCGGCCAGACCGGCGGCATCCACGGGTGCGGGACGCCGATCCGGCCGTCCGTGCCGATGATTTCCGCGCCGAAGCTCGGCTCGCTTTCCATGCTGCAACAAAACTGCGCGGTAACATGTCCGGGAAACTCCAGCATGCCGGTCAACGTCAGGTCGACGCCGTTGACGAAATGGGCGTGTGCGTTCACGTGCGTCGGTTCGGAGACAGTCACCGCGCGCGAGAAATTCACGCAATAGCAGCCGATGTCCAGCAACGCCCCGCCGCACGCGTCGGGCCGGTAGCGTGGGTTGCCGGCCTCGCGCCCAAGCGCCATCCGATGCGAGCGAATGTGTATCACCCGACCAATTTCGCCGTTGCGGACGTGCTGCAAGATTAGCGGCATCTGGGGGTGAAACCGGTACATAAACCCTTCCATGAGCAGCTTGCCGGCGGCGTGCGCCGCGGCAAACATACGCTCCACTTCCGCGCACGAACACGCCAGCGGTTTCTCGCAAAGCACATGCTTGCCGGCTTGGAGCGCGCGGACCGTCCACTCGCAATGCAGCCCGTTGTGCAGTGCGTTGATGACGACATCCATGTCCGGATCGGCGAGCAGCGCTTCATAGCTGCCGCGGGCGCGGCCAATGCCGAGGGTCGCCGCTACGGTTTGCGCACGCGCGGCGTCCCGGCTGGCAAGGGCGACAACCGCCAAGCCGGGAATCAACCGGCAGGCTTCGACGTGTTTGCGCACGACCCAGCCGGTGCCGAGAATTCCGAAGCGCAACATGCGGGGAGTCTACGCCGACGCAAGCCGCTCCCGCAAGTCCGACGGCAGCTTGAAGTAGTGTGCCGGTACAAACAAATCGGCGTCGACTTGTGCCACCTTTCGGAAAGAGTCACGGGCTAGCCGGGAATCGGTGTTGAAGATGGACGGCGGCAGTGCGACGCGCCACCACACTGCAAACGCGTCGCCGGGGAAAAACACACGCTTGCCGGGCGCGAGAAACCCGATTTGACCAGCCGTGTGTCCGGGCAATCCAATGGCGCGCAAACCTCCCCAGAACGGCAACTCATCGCCATCGCGAATCCAGACATCTACGCGCGGAGGCCGGTAACACAGCAGGGCACGCCCCGCCGCTTCGAGTCCGCCACAAACGTGCGCGACGCCGCGGTAGCGGTGCATGCCAGCAATATGATCTTCGTCGCCGATGGGTGCGTAGACTTTCGCGTCGCTCCGTGCCTGAAGTTCGGCTGCGTTGGCTGTGTGGTCGAGGTGACCGTGCGTCAGCAAGATGGCCTTGAGTTCGCCGAGGGATTGAACGGCGTTCCAAATGCGACGCGCATCGCCAATCAGGCCGGTATCGATCAGGACCAACTCGCGACCGGAGATCAGTAAGTGCATCCAGCCAAACCATCCGCGGATGGCGACGAGGTCGGGACGGAGCATCTTCATCAGTGCCCGCTAGCATACAGGGTCGGCGCTGATTTTGCATCTTGCGCTTTTTGATGCGGTTGTTAGTCTGCGCGGACTATGACGCAGGCGGTGAAATGGGTTTATCTGGTGTCGCTGGCTTTGTGGGTCGGCAGCATCATCTTCTTTAGCTTCTTCGTCGCGCCGACGGTGTTCAAGGTGTTGAAACCGGACGACGCGGCGCGGTTGCAGCGGGCGTTGTTCCCGAAATACTATCTCGTCGGCATCGTCTGCGCTGGAATCGGGATCGTGTGTTTGGGATTGCTGCTGGCCGAACGCGTGTTCGGGAAATGGCCGGGCGTCCTGAGTCTATTGTTGCTGGCGGTGATGGGCGCGACGGATTTCTGGCTCAAGCAAACTGTGGTGCCGCACATGGCGGAGATCCGGGAACAACGAGCTGAAGCGCTCAGTGCCGGCAAAGAACCGGACAGCGCCGTGGAGGAAGAATGGAAGACGTTGCATCGGCTCAGCGTGCAACTCAACGGTGCTGTATTGTTGGCCGGTCTGGTGTTTGTGTTCTTGGTTGTGTTCGCGAGGGTGGTATGAACAGGCAAGGTTTTTTTTCAGCATTTGCTAAAACGGTTTCCGGGGCGCTGCTCATCGGGTGCGAGTGTGCCGCTGCGCCATCGCTGCCGCCACCGAAAGCGGAGGGCGCAGAGGTCGTCACGCTACAAATCCAACCGCCGGCCGGCACCGATGGCCGGAGAGTCTTCGCGGCGTTGAAGCGCGACGGAAGAATCGTGGCACGTGGCAAAAGCGCGGTCGGCACCAACGGGGTGATCGAACTCGTCCTGCGCGCGCTCGACAAGGAGACGCAGATGCCGACTGGGACGCATGATTTGTGGGTTGTGATCGACCGCGACGGGTTGGCCGCCTGTCACCCGAGTTTCGGCGACTGGTGTCTGCGCGACACGTGGCCGAAATCCGGTCGCTACGACGATCCGGCGGCGTGGAAGCAGAAACCACCGGCGCAGCCCGAGAATCTCGTCACGATTCACTATCACCGGTACGACGAAGATTACGACGACGTCGGCATCTGGTCGTGGGACGCGAACTACAAGAAGTCACCGGAGCAAAACGAACTGCTCGAAGTCGGCCGCGATGATTTTGGTTTGGTGTTCCAGTTGGACGGCAGCGAATACGGCTCAGACAAGATCGGGCTGGTGCCGCGGCTGCACGCGGACTGGAGCCAGAAAGACGGTGACGACAAATTCTGGACGCCTGACATGGGCAAGGAGGTGTACCTCGTGGGCACGAAGGAGAAGATCTGGACCGCCAAACCAGATATCAAACCGCAAGTCGTCGCCGCGCACATCGACGCCCGCGACCGTCTCGTCGTACAGCTTTCGCGGCCGCTACAACCCTCTCAAGTATCGGAAGTCAGAGTCAAGGTCGTCGACCGTACCGGCAAGGCTGTCGCCGTTGCGGGAGTCCGTTTGACCGGCAAGGGCGGCAAGTCCAACGGCCTCGACGTCACGCTGTCACAACCACTCGATGTAGTCAGTAACACCTACACCGTCGCGGTGGGAGGTTTTGCCGAGACCGTTGTGGCCAGGCCGCGTGGCATCCTTAATGATCCGGCTTTGTTCTGTGACACCAACGCCGTGCTCGGCGCCAGCTACACGCCCAAGGCGACCACCTTTCGCGTCTTCGCGCCCGCCGTAGCGGCGGTGAACGTCGTGCTCTACCACGAGGCGACCGGCAATGCCGGCCGCCGGCTGGTACCGATGGCGTCGGCCGGGAAGGGGATTTGGGAGGCGCGCGTGGGCGGTGATCTGGCCGGCAATTTCTACCTGTACGGTCTGGACGAGCGCGAGGTGTTGGACATCTACGCCATCAACACCGTGGATAGTTCCCGGCGGGCGCGGATTACCGATTTGTCCGGTACGGGAACCGTGCCGGCGGGACCGCGTGTTGCGTCGCCGGTCGATATGATCATTTACGAAATGCACGTGCGCGATTTCACCATCGCGGCAAATTCAGCGGCCAAACCGGAACATCGCGGCAAGTATCTCGGATTCATCGAAGCCGCTGATCATTTGAAAGAGCTCGGCGCGACCCACGTGCAGTTGCTACCGCTACAGGACTTCGAGAACGACGAGACGAGCACGAACTATGGTTGGGGTTACGTCACGACGGCGTTCAACTCGCCGGACGGGTGGTTTGCTTCGAATCCGAACGACGACAGCCGCATCCGCGAGTTCAAACAACTCGTCGCGGCGCTGCACGAGCGCGGCATCGGAGTGATCATGGACGTCGTGTACAATCACACCTCGAACAACGCGCCGTTCAACTTGCTCGTGCCCCGGTACTACTTCCGTTTCCTACCGGACGGCAGCTACGCCAACGGCTCCGGCTGCGGCAACGATTTCCGCACCGAGGCGCCGATGGCCCGCAAGTACATCGTCGACTCGCTGAAGTATTGGGTGACCGAGTACGGCATCGATGGGTTCCGGTTCGACCTGATGGCGTTGATCGACCTCGACACGATGAAGGAAGTTGAAAACGAGTTGCGCGCGATCCGGCCGGACGTCGTTCTCTACGGCGAACCCTGGGCTGGTGGCGGCGCGTCCACCGCGAAGTCGCCGACGAACAAACAGGCGATCCGCGGGACGCACCTCGGGGCGTTCAACGACGACATCCGCAACGCGCTGGTCGGCTCGCCGTTCGAGAGAACCCGCGGCGGCTTTATTCAGGATGGCTCGCACCGGGACGAACTCATCCGCGGGTTGCAAGGCCAGTGGCGCAGTTGGGGCGACGGCCCGTACCAAGTGATCAACTACATGAGCTGCCACGACAACTACGTCGTGTACGACAAGCTCAAGGCGTCCAAACCCGGCGCGTCGCATCAGGACATCCTCGAGATGATGAAGCTGGGTTACCTGCTGTTGTTCACGGCGCAGGGCGTGCCGTTCATCCACGGCGGAGAAGAATTCGCTCGCACCAAACAAGGCCACGAAAACAGCTACAACGCGCCCGACGACATTAACGAAGTCAACTGGTCGCTGAAGCAGACGAACGCCGACCTATTCACCTACGTCCGCGACCTGATCGCCCTGCGCAAAGCGCACCCGGTCTTCCGTCTGCGCGCAAAAGAACAGATTGCCGCGTGGCTGAAGTTCCCGAAGACCGGCGACCCGAACGTGCTGATGTACACGTACGATGCCGGCAACGCTGAAGGCGAACCGTGGAAGCAAGTCTGCGTCATCGTCAACGCCGCCGATTCCGGCAGCGCCGAGGTCAAGTTACCGGACGGCGTCTGGCAAGTCGCCTTCGATCATACCGGCACCGTCACGGAGCCGCGACCGGTTCAGGACACCGTGCGCGTCCGCTACAAGTCCGGCATGATTCTGTATCAGTTGTAGCCGCGCGGGAACCGAAACAAATCTCACACGCAGAGAGCGCGGAGGACGCTGAGAGCAACACCTGCATTGACGCCCGCCGGTGCTTCCGCCTAGACTGCGACGCGATGCGGGCGAACGCTGCACCGGGAATCTGCGATAACACCAGCATGTTTGAACAAGCCTTCAAGAATATCGACGACGCACTCCGTAAAGAGGCTGGGTGCGCCAGCGAACTCGATTACGCCGAGCAGACCTCGTGGCTGCTGTTCCTGAAATACCTCGACGGTCACGAAGAGGACAAGGCCACCGAGGCCGCGCTGGACGGGAAGAAGTACACCTACATCCTCGACAAACCCTACCGGTGGGAAAACTGGGCCGCGCCCAAGGCCCCTTCGACAGGCTCAGGGCAGGCAAGCAAGCTCGACCACAACGCCGCCCAGACCGGCGATGACCTCCGCGATTTCGTCAACCAGAAGCTCTTTCCCTACCTCCACGGCTTCACCCAGCGCGCCACCGGGCCGAACACCATCGAATACAAAATCGGCCAAATCTTCGGCGAGATTAAGAACAAAATCCAAAGCGGCTACAACCTCCGCGAGATCATCGACCACATCGACGAACTCCGCTTCCGGTCGCAGACCGAGAAATACGAGCTGTCCCACCTCTACGAAGCCAAGATCAAGAACATGGGCAATGCCGGGCGCAACGGCGGCGAGTATTACACCGTCCGCCCCCTGGTCCGCGCCATTGTGCAGGTCGTCCAACCGAAACTCGGCGAAAGCATCTACGACGGCGCGCTCGGCTCGGCGGGTTTCCACTGCGAGACGTTCGACTAT
>CAZMKD010000182.1:0-2392 GCA_964566575.1 uncultured Verrucomicrobiota bacterium | reverse complement strand
TGTAGGCAAAAGGCCATTGAGAAAGACGACCTCAGCCTGTTGTCCGGCATGAACGCGAAGGAGCGAAAGAGGCTCAACAGCAAAGGGATTTTCACTGTCACTCAACTGTCCTACACCTTCCGGCCGCGCCGCCGGCCGAGGCGACTCATCGGGAAACGCGAAAAGTATCACCATTCGCTCAAAGCGCTCGCGATTCGGGAGCGCAAGATACACATCGTCGGTAGCGAGGAATTGAAGATTCAGGGAACCCCGGTTTATTTGGATGTCGAGGGGATTCCTGACCGCGATTTCTATTATCTGATTGGCATTCGAGTCAGGACCGGTGGGGGAGTCGTTCAGCACAGTCTGTGGGCAGGCAATCGCGACGATGAGAAGAACATTTGGAGCGACTTTCTGGAGATACTGTCAGGCATCGAGAATCCAGTATTGCTCCACTACGGAAGCTTCGAGACCACGTTTCTGAAAAGAATGTGCGATCGGTACGGCGAGCCGTCGGAAGGTTCTAAACCGGCCAAGGCCGTCGTATCGGCGGTAAATGTATTGTCTGTCATTTACGCGCAGATTTATTTCCCAACGCTCTCAAATGGTTTAAAGGGCATCGCCAGTCAACTGGGATTTCGATGGTCGGACTCGACGGCTTCGGGAGTGCAGACTATCGTCTGGCGTGACAAATGGGATACGGCAAGGTGCCCAACTGCCAAACAGGCCCTGGTCACCTACAACTCAGATGACTGCGAGGCCCTTGAACTCGTCGTGAATAATTTGGTCAACCTGCAATCCGCTCACCCAGAGGGTGAGCATTCGACTCGCGATGATGTCGTGCATACGGCAACGATGAGGCGGGAGCATCCTTAGGACCCACCGAAAAATAAGCTCGGTGTTTGGTTTGTAAAGTCTATCACGAGCGCGCTGTGTAATTGAGCTCGGGTAAGAAATGGTGAAAACGGATGGGCATGTTCTTGATGAACTCCGCACTGGCTTGCAGTCCTTTGTGATAGACTCGCCGCGCGGCTTCGGCCACGACCCGCAGCCCAGTGTCGGTCGTGGTGCGAGCGATGAATTGTTTGGCGGCATCTACGGTTTGCAGCACTACGCCCTGCAACGCGCGAGTCACGTGGCAGAACATGCGGTGTTCGATGGGGTTGTACTTCGAGCAGCCGGGCGGATAGTGAGCTACACGGATCGACATGCCCAGGTCGCCGGCCAGCCCCAGCAGTTCTTCCTTGAACATGTATTGCCGGTAGCCGTTGCTTCCGCCGCAATCGCACAGCAACAGCAGTCGCTTGGCGCCCGCGTAATGCCGTTTGCCCAGCCGCTGCCACCAGCGCCAGATGGCGTCGCAGGCCAGTTGGCTGGTGTCCGGACCGACCGACAGCAGCATCAACCCTTCATTGCGTGCGACATCGTAGACGCCGTAGGGCGCCATTCGCCCGTGGCCGTGTGTGGCGAAGTCGTGATCCAGCACATGCACTCGGCCGTTGGTGTACGCCCGACCCGGCCGAAAGAAATTCCCCAGCAATTCCTTCTGTTTCGTGTCGATGCTCAACACGGGGCAGCCTTCGCGTTGGAAAGTTTTCCGCAATCGACCGATGTGCTCGAACTGCTCGTCCCGCTGTGGGAAGTTGCAGGTAGCTTCGTCCTTCACGGCTTGACGCACGCTCAGGCCCAAGGCCTCGGTAAGGATGGTTCGCACGGTGTCGGGGCCGACGTCAAAGCCAGCCAGCGCCAGTTCCTCGGCGATGTCGCGCGGCGAGCGGTTGGTCCAGAGGAGCGATTGATCGACGGGCGAACCGGCGGTGTGATCGGCCACGGTCGCAGCGACCGCCTCGACCAGGCCGGGCTGCGCGACGCTAGCTTTCTTGCGGCCCCCCTTTTTTTCGGACCCGGTCGACTGCGGCGTCGGCCGGCAGTTCGGCCACGTCCTCGACACCGCGACGAATTGTGTCCTCGTCGCAGCCAAACAACCGTGCCACGTACTGCATCCCGCCGTAGCCCAGCTTTTCCGCCTCAACCGCCGCATAGCGTCGGCGATCCTTCTCCGAAAGCGACTCGTACAATGCCACCATGTGCCGCTCGACAGTGCTTGGATACGCTTCCATGATTCACCTTGACGGATTCGCTATCCCACCCTCAGGGTATCATCCAACGTGACAACTGGAAGTTATTTTTCGGTGGGCCCTAATTCTCAATCTAGTACCCGACCAGTCCCGCCGATAAAATTGAGGCAGACGTCCCGCTTGAGTTCCGCCGACGTCCCAAGGATGTCACCCAGCACACGCGCCCGTAACTCAACCGGACAGAGCAGCGGACTTCTAAATGAAAAAGGCCACTGAGGGAAACGTGCGGTTTTCTGTCATAAACCCGCATCTTTGAGAGACTTCCGTTAAAACCG
>CAZMKD010000181.1:0-2809 GCA_964566575.1 uncultured Verrucomicrobiota bacterium | reverse complement strand
GTTGGCGCATGGTGAATGTTGCCAGTAGAGACACCGAAACTCCTGCAAACATTCAAACCCAGCGGCCAGATTCGCGCGTCTTCATACCCACTTCATTCCACGCCAGCCGACTTCAGAAAAGTTCTCCGCCAACCACTAATTATGGCCGGTTGGCGCGCCGCGCCATCGAACTCTTGCGGCCAAATGGCATCCTCGGCGCCTGTTCGACTTCCTCCAGGCGTCGGATCAGATTCAGGATGTCCTTCGCGCGGGATCAGCCTGCCCGCCGCCACGATGCCACGCCCTGCTTCATCGTTGGCGCTGTTTTGACGATCCACCGGACTGCCGTGCGTGGCCTTGTCCAAGGCGGAATCTGGCGTCTGGACAGTGGCGGACGCGAGTGGTCTTGCTATGCAAATCCGTTATGCCTTCGACTTGTCAGGCGGTGAAAAGTGCAACATCATGCGGTTTTATTGGTGTGTTTAAGATGGTGGACGATACAGGACTTGAACCTGTGACCTCTTCCATGTCAAGGAAGCGCTCTAGCCAACTGAGCTAATCGTCCCCGCAACGCGCCGCATACTAGCGACGCCTGCCAAACCTGTCAACTCGCCCGCCCAGCGTTTCACCTTCATGGCCGGCGACCTCACCGGCTTGTCATCAACAAGATCCTCGCCGCCTCGCGCAACTGAGCCATCGTTCCACCGGCCGCAACACGAGCCAGAAGGCGAAGAACACCAAAAACATTCGCCCCGTGCACAGCAGATTGTCTCGCGTGCATTTGTGAAACGGTTGCAGCGCGCCTTCGGCGAAGATATCGAAGATCACCGCCAGGCAGTAAAACTTCGTCACGAACAGATCCAACCGTCGCCATTCCCGGACCAGCCAGAAAATCAGCCCGGCGACGAAGAGGAGAGTGGTCGCGAGAAACTGCCAGTACGCGACGATCGGATTCCAGACGAGATGGGCGAGGGCGCTCATGCCGGCAAAGCCCATCGCCACGAACAATTCGCGTCGTCCCAGCCGCGTCATTTGTTCTTCTCGAACTTCAAGGCCGCGGAGTTGATGCAATACCGGAGCCCCGTCGGCTTCGGCCCATCCTCGAACACGTGGCCGAGATGCGAATCGCAACGTTTACAGAGCAGTTCCACGCGACGCATCCCGAACGAGTCGTCCGGCAACTCCACGGTGTTTTCCTTTGCGGCCGGCTGGAAGAAACTCGGCCAGCCCGTGCCCGACTCAAACTTCGCATCCGACTTGAACAACGCCGTACCGCAACAGACGCAGCGGTAAATCCCGGCCTCGCGATTGTTCAAATAGCCGCCGCAAAACGCGTGTTCCGTCCCGCTCCCGCGCGCGACCCGGTGCTGCTCAGGTGTGAGTTGCTTCTGCCATTCTGCATCGGTCTTGACGATCTTATCAACCGTCGCCGCGCCCTTGCTCTCGCCGGTATCGGCGAACTCTACGATGGTCACTTGTTTGTTCATGACGGGAGATTTCCCTCCTGTGTCGGCGATGGATCGTCCGCAGCCGGTCACCAGCGCAGCCGCCATCGTGATGGCTCCGAGACGCAGAATCATTGCGCGATACGTTAGCACATTCATACGATGCGCGCCCAACGGCGGAGGATTCGCGTTTCTGGCGATTGGCACGGCGCCGGACTGCCTCGACACGACGTCGTTACCTGCTGCCGGCGTGAGTGCCGTCTGGAAATACAAAGACCAGCTACAGGTTAAACGACAAACCAGTCGGCCCACTCTGTTCTACGGACAAATCTGTCGTGAGTGCGGAGTTGACCTCGATCCCTTCGTTGCCGGAGAATGCGCGGCGCATGTCACCGGAAACTCCTTCTCCATCCCCGGACCAAATCGATCTTCTGCCGACCAAAGACGGCTACAATCGCTGGGCGGAGATTTATGACGAGGACGACAATCCGCTTATCGCGCTCGAGGAGCCGTGGGTGGATCGGTTGCTCGGCGAAGTTCGCGGATTGATCGTCGCCGACATCGGCTGCGGCACGGGGCGACATGCCCTCCGTCTTGCCGCGGCCGGAGCAGAGGTGCAGGCGTTGGATTTTTCCGAAGCGATGCTGGAGCAAGCCCGAAGGAAGGCAGGGCACGCCGCCATCACGTTCCACGTCCACGATCTGGCTCAGCCGTTGCCGTTCGCGGACGCAGCTTTCGACCGCGTGTTGTGCGGACTGGTGATTGATCACATCGCCAACTTGGACGGACTCTTCCGTGAAATGCGCCGCGTCTGTCGTCCGACGGGCTTTACCGTCGTCTCGGTGATGCATCCGGCGATGATGTTACGGGGAGTTCAGGCCCGGTTTCGGGATCCGACCAGCGGTCGTGAGACCCGGCCGGCCAGTTGCCGCCACGAGATCAGCGACTACATCATGGCGGCAATCCGAGCAGGATTCGTCCTCGATCATGTGAGCGAGCACGCGGTTGATGAGGCGTTGGCCGGCCGTCTCGAACGTGCGCGCAAGTATCTCGGCTGGCCGATGCTGTTCCTCATGCGGCTCGTCCCGCCAAGCCGCTAGTGTGCTGTCCTTGAAGTGTCTGGTTTTATTTCTTCGAGTTTAGCGCGTGCGCGGACGATCTTTTCAAGGATGGCGGCACCTTCGGCTCGCCACACATAGCGCCGTGGTTCACGATTGCGCTCCGCCAGCCAGGCCTCGATGGTCCGGACCAGTTCCGCCACGCTGCGGAAACTCCCTTCCCGCACAACTTCCACCGTCAGGTCGCGAAAGAATCGTTCCACCAGATTGAGCCAGGAACTGCTCGTGGGTGTGAAGTGCGGCCGCATGCGCGGATGTCGGGCCAGC
>CAZMKD010000180.1:0-1559 GCA_964566575.1 uncultured Verrucomicrobiota bacterium | reverse complement strand
CACGCCACCCTCCTGCGCGCACCGGAGATCGCAATCAAGGTCCCGCTCGAGCGGATCAAAACGGTGGCGGCCAATCCGTTCGGTGGGCTGGTCTACATCGCCGTGCCGGCGCGCGAGGGCGGCCGAGTGCTCACCGAGGGCGAGTCGTACTGCTGGGGCGTCAGGTCGTAACGGCCGAAGCGTTGCTCGAAGCCGGCGAGCCAGTTGCCGCGGCGCCACATCTTCAGGAAGTAAAACGGCGAGGCGAGCAGGAAGAAAATCCAGAACAGGAAATTGTAGATCAACTGCATGGGCGCCAGGTTTTGGCGCGCCATTGCGCCTGAAATCCAACGGGATGGCAAACGCGAAAAGCGGCCGGCGAAGGGGATTGAGCCCGCGAAGCACGCCAAAGACGCGAAAGGAGGCGCTGCTTTCGTGTGCTTCGCGTGGTTCGCGGGCGGAACCGGCGAATTCACCCCCGGAAGAACACCCACCAGACGACGAGGAGCATCGGCACCATGAACGGCAGGGTGAAACGCAGCACGAAGCCGAGAAAGGTGGGGGTGCGGACCTTCTGCTGTTCGGCGATGGCCTTGACCATGAAGTTCGGGCCGTTGCCGATGTAGGTGTTGGCTCCCATGAACACCGCCCCCAGGCTGATCGCAACCAACAGGTCTTCGCGCATGAAGTGCCCGCTCACTAATTGCAGGATGCCCTCTCCCGGGCTGCGGGTCAAAGCGTTGGCCGTCTCAAACAAAACCACGTAGGTCGGCGCGTTGTCCAGAAAGCTGGACAGCAAGCCGGTGGCCCAGAAAAATTGCCGCGGATGGCTCAACCCCAGTTCCGCCCCCCTGGCGTTGAGGATTTCGATCGGCGCCTGCATCGCAACAAAGATGCCGCAAAACAAAGCCGCAACCTCCGCTATGGCCACGTAGTCGAACTTGTTCATGACGCGGCACAGTGCAGATGTCGTCAGCAGGGAGCAAACCACCAGCACAAGCATCAGCATCTCGCGGAGTAATTCCGGCGGAGAGAACGACGTGCCCAATAGCGGTTTATTCGGCACGACCAGCGCAACACAGAGAACCACGCCCAGGAGATACACCAGGTTGATCTTGCCGCTGGTGCTCAGCTTCCTCACCTGCGTCTCATCCCGAACAATATCCGGCACACTCTCTCGTCCATACGCTCGACAATCCCAGATGTAATAGATAACGAGCAATGCAGCATTCACGCCCACCCAGTATGGAAACAGACGCAACGTCCACAAAAAGGGCACCCCTTTGAGGTAACCCAGAAACAGCGGCGGATCTCCGATCGGAAGAAGCAGCCCGCCACAGTTGCACACCAGGAAGATAAAAAAGACGATCGTATGGACTTTGTACTTGCGCTCCTTGTTGGTTTCCAAAACAGGTCGAATCAGAACCATCGATGCCCCGGTGGTGCCGACGAAGCTGGCCAGCACTGTGCCAATGCCCAGAAACGCGCAATTGGTTCCCGGATGCGCCGGCAGATCCCCGGTGAGGTTGATCCCCCCGCTGATCACGTACAAGCTGAACAGCAGCACGATGAACGGGATG
>CAZMKD010000179.1:0-9107 GCA_964566575.1 uncultured Verrucomicrobiota bacterium | reverse complement strand
CCAAGACCAACCCGACTTGCTCCGCCCGCTGATCCAAGCCGTGCTCCAAGAAGTTTTGGAGACCGAGATGGACGAGGCGCTCCAGGCCGGCAAGCATGAGCGCAGTGCCGACCGCTTGGGCTATCGCAGCGGTTACTACCGCCGCGGCTTGGTCACGCGCGTCGGCCAACTCGAACTGCGTGTGCCGCAAGATCGCCAAGACCACTTCAGCACGGCGGTGTTCGAGCGCTACCAGCGCAGCGAGAAAGCGTTGGTGGCGGCGTTGGCGGAAATGTATGTGCAAGGGATCAGCACCCGCAAAGTCAAAGCGATCACCGAGGAATTGTGCGGGCATGCGTTTGGGGCCGACAGCATCAGCCAGATCAATAAGAAGCTCGACGGAGAGTTACAACGCTGGGCGCAGCGCCAGCTCGACGAGGAGTATCCGTACCTGATCGTGGACGCCCGCTACGAGAAGGTGCGCGAGGACGGCGTGATTCGTAGTCAGGCGGTGTTGGTGGCGTTGGGGATCAACTGGGAGGGACGGCGCCGGGTGTTGGCGGTGGAACTGGCGCAACGGGAGAGCGCCACCAGTTGGGAGGACTTCCTCGTGGCGCTCAAAGCGCGGGGGCTGACGGGGGTGCTGTTGGCCATCAGCGATGACCATCCCGGCTTGAAGAAAGCGATCGCGGAAGTGTTACCGGAGGCGGCGTGGCAACGCTGCTACGTGCATTTCCTGCGCAACGCGCTGGACTACCTGCCGCGCAAAGCCAACGATGATTGCCTGTTGGAATTGCGCTGGCTGTATGACCGCCGCGATCTGGAGGAAGCCCGGCGCGACTTGGCGGCGTGGCTGGCGCGCTGGCAGGAGCGGTACCCGAAACTGTGCCTGTGGGTGGAGGCCAACATCGAGGAGACGTTCACCTTCTATCGGCGGCCGCGCGAACACCACAAACACCTCAAGAGCACGAACCTGCTGGAGCGGCTCAACGAAGAGTTGAAACGGCGCACCCACGTGATTCGCATCTTCCCAAGCGAGGCGAGTTGTCTGCGGCTGGTGCGGGCGGTGGCGGTGGAACAACACGAAGAATGGCTGGAGGGCGCGCGGTACTTGGACATGGACCCGCTCCGCGAACAACGGAAGGCGAAACTGGCACTGGCGGCCTGAACGAAAACTTTTTCCTTCCCCCCTCAGGGGGAAGGAAAGCGACAGAACCCGAAGTGGAGAACTACCAACCCCAAATCAAATTACTGAACTTGACTGACACAAGTTGCTTACTAAAACCCCGCCCGCTCGATTTCGCTTTCGCCAAAGAGGATTTCCTTCGCGCGCTCGAACTCGTCCTCCGGAATGAGCACGTCGGCGTCGCGGTCCAAATCGTTCAGGTCGGGGTGCTCGGATTTCTCGCGCAACTCGGGATGCAATCCCCACTTTTCGAGCATGAGCACGACCATCTCGGATTTCACGGCTTGGCCGCTAAACAACACCGTCATGACCCGCCTCCAGATCGACGAGCAGCTGCAGCAGCCAGCCGAGCACGTGGATGCGGAAGATCGCCAGACCCTTCGGGGTTTTCACGTCGAAGTCCGCCGACTCCATGTCGACGTCGGTGATTTGGAAAATCTCGCCGAGGATCAACCGCGCTTCGTTCAAGGCGCTCATCCACGCGTTCAGATGCTCGGCGATAAAGGTGAGCTGGCCATCGGTGGTGACGCCGGTTAGGTCGCGCGCGACCGTGTCGCCGGCGACCACGAACGCGTGCCGGAGTTCGGGCGCGACGGCGAGTAGCCATTCGGCGTTAAACTGCGCGTCGGTGGTGGTCGGGTCCGGCAGGAGACGCTTGCGCGCGGCGGGCGAATCGCGTTGCTCGAGGATTTCCGGCAACACGTGCAGGCAATCGAGCAGGACCGGATGAATCCCGCTGATGCGGATGTGCTTCGGTCCGTCTGCCTCGACGCGCAACTGGATCACGATGATTTCTCCATGTGCGCGAGCAGTTGATAGCTGTGAAGTTGATGGACGTAATGCTCGGCCTGTTCGTGTCCGCCGGTCCAGACCAGTGACCGGCCTTTGTGGTGGACTTCGAGCATGTGGCGCTGGGCGCGGTCATGCGGGTAACCGAACACGCGCATGAACACCATCGTCACGTAGTTCATCAGGTTGATCGGGTCGTTGAGCACGATGACGTTCCACGGGACGTCGAGCACTTCCTTCGTCTCGGTCTCCTCGATCTGAATGGTGCCCGGTTGTGTGGACTCTGGCATCTGCGGCAAGATAGCAAAATCGCCGCCATCCTGCTACGCTAGACGCCATGCTTATCGTGCACGTTCATGTCCACGTCAAACCCGATTGCGTCGAGGCGTTCAAACGCGCCACCCTCGAGAACGCCCGCGCCAGCGTGAACGAACCCGGCATCACCCGCTTCGACGTCGTCCAGCAAGCGAACGACCCGACGCGCTTCGTGCTCGTGGAAGCCTACCGGACCGCCGACGCCCCGGTCGCGCACAAGAAAACAGGGCACTACGCCAAGTGGCGCGACACCGTTGCCCTGATGAGCGCCGAAGCCCGCGGGAGCGTGAAATACACCGAAGTGTTCTGGACGCAGTGAACTTCGAATTCGCCACGGCGACGCACATCGTCTTCGGCCCCGGCAAACTGGCCGAAGCCGGTACGATCGCCGGTACGCTTAGCCACCGGGCGCTGGTCGTCATCGGAAAGTCTTCCGGCGCCGTCCAGCGCGCCGAGCCATTGCTCCGGCAACTCAACGAATACGCCACGTTCTCAGTCACCGGCGAACCAACTTTTGACGTCGTCCGTACCGGCGCGCAGCGCGCCCGGGATGAACGTTGCGATGCCGTCATCAGTTTCGGCGGCGGCAGCATCATTGACACCGGCAAGGCCATTGCGATGTTGCTCACCAACGGCGGTGACCCGCTCGACTACGCGGAGGTCCTCGGCGCCGGCAAGCCGGTTGCGAAAACGAGCGCGCCGTTCCTGGCGATTCCAACGACGGCCGGCACCGGCGCGGAAGCGACGCTCAACGCCGTGCTCGGCTCGCCGCAACATCGTGTGAAGGTTTCGCTGCGCAGTCCGCTGATGTTACCGCGTGTCGCCCTGGTCGATCCGGGAGTTGTGCACGTCACGCCCGCAACTGGGCTGGATTCGCTCACGCAACTCATCGAATCGTTCGTCTCGAAAAGGGCAAACCCGATGACGGATGCGCTGTGCCGTGAAGGAATGACGCGAGTCGCGCGGTCGTTGCGACGGGCGATTGCCGGTGCGGACGAAGCGCGCGCCGACATGGCGTTGGCGGCGTTGTTCTCCGGCATGGCGCTCGCCAATGCCGGACTGGGCGCGGTCCACGGGTTTGCCGGGCCGCTGGGTGGGATGTATGATGCGCCACATGGCGCGTTGTGCGCGGCGCTGCTGCCGCACGTGTTTGCGGTCAACAGGCGACGGGCGCAGCCGGAGAGATTCGCGGAGGTTGAGCGGATGGTTGGTGATCTGGGTCAATTAAGCGAGGCGCTGGCCATCGCTTCGTTGCGGACGTACGGTATCCGACGCGAGGATTTTGATTCGATCATCGAAAGAGCGTCGGCGTCCAGCAGTATGAAAGGAAACCCTGTAGTGTTGACGAACGGCGAAATGCAGGAGATTTTGGAACGTGCGTTTTAGGGCAACCATTTGTGGGTTGGTGATGCTGGCCGGGTGCGGTCAGCCGAAGAACTTACCGCCGGTCACGCCGGCGACGGGGCAGGACATCACCAGAGCGACGCGCAACTCCAACGCGAAAGTGGTGTTGGTAAACCTGTGGGCGAGTTGGTGCGGCCCCTGCCGGGAAGAATTTCCTGATTTGGTGCGATTGCAGCGCGATTACGAGCCACGCGGGTTGAAGGTGGTGTTCGTCTCGTGGGACGACAACGCGCAGATCGCGGCGAAGTTCCTGGCAAAGCAGGGCGTGGCGAGCGCGTCGTTCATCAAGGCGGACAGTCAGAACGACCAGGATTTTCTCGCGGGCATCGAGCCGCGGCTGAGTGGGGCGATTCCCGCGACGTTGATTTACGATGGCAGCGGCAAACTCCGCGACTTCTGGGAAGGCGCGGTGACGTACGAGACGTTCAAACAAAAAGTGGAATCCGTAATGGGAGGAAAGACATGAGACTCGCAATCGTTAGTCTGGTTCTGGTGGCCGCGACCGCGTTCGCGGACAGCCTCAAGCTCGGCGACAAAGCGCCGATGACCGGTACGAAGATGAAGAACGTGGATGGCAAGCAGTTGTCCATCGCCGACGTGACCGGCAAGAACGGCACGCTGGTGATTTTCACCTGCAACCATTGTCCGTTCGTCAAGGCCTGGGAAGCGCGCATCGCGGCGCTCGGTAATGAATACTCCAAGCGCGGCGTCGGCGTCATCGCCATCAACCCCAACGACCCCGCCGTCCAAGCACCCGACAGTTACGAGGAAATGCAAACACGCGCCAAGGAGCGCGGCTTGCAGTTTCCCTATGTCGTGGACGCCACCAGCGATGTTGCCCGCGCGTTTGGCGCAACCCGCACGCCCGAATTCTTCCTGTTCGACAAGGATGGCAAGCTCGTCTACCACGGAGCACTCGACGACAACAGCAAGGACGCCAGCAAGGCCGAACATCATTACCTGAAGGACGCACTCGAGGCGATGCTGGCCGGCAAGTCGGTCGAGACCGCAGAGACCAAGGCCATCGGCTGCTCCATCAAGTTCCGCGCGAAAGCCTGATCACTTCGCGTCGCGGATGGCGAGTTGGCCTTTTCGCGAGAAGTTAATGGACTCGGCTAGGATGCGCGCGGCTTCCTGTGGCGCGTGGAAGCCCATAGAATTCTCCGCCTCGATGAAATCGAGATAGAACTGCGCCTTGCGCTGAAAATCACGGGCAGCGGCGAGTTGGTCGTCGGCCTTGCCGGAGTCGCGCGCGGTCTTGATGTCAGCGATCAGTCCCACAAGCGCGTCCATGGCGAGGTTACGCAGGTTGTAGGTGCGTTCCTGAATGGTTTCGACCCGCGCCTTGAGTTCGGCTTCCGGCCATTTGTGGCAAGTCTGACAGGCGTGGGCGATGTTGAGCAGCGGGCTGCGGATGTGGTGGTCGCTGACCTTGAGCGCGCCGACACGCGTGTAGGGCATGTGACAATCAGCGCAGGCGACGCCGCTGCGGGCGTGGATACCCTGGTTCCACATCTCGAACTCGGGATGTTGCGCTTTGAGCACCGGCGCGCCGGTCTCTTTGTGCGTCCAGTCTTTGAACCCGGTCTCGTCGTAGTAGGCCATGATGTTCTCGATCTTGATGCCTTTGGCCCACGGATAGACGAGGCGTTTCTCAGTGCCCTTGAAGTAATACTCGTCGTGGCACTGGCCACAGACGAACGCGCGCATCTCCTGCCGGGTGGCGTCGCGGTTGACGTCGTAATCCTTCACGCCCTGCGATGCCTTCAGCGCGCGGATGCCTTCGATGAATGCCGGGCGTGTCACGCGCAACGCCAATGTCTGCGAATCGTGACAGTCGATACATGCGACCGGATGTGTCACATGTTGACGCGCGTCGAAGTACGGCATCGCGTTGAGTTTCTCAAAGCCTTTCATAATGTCGCCGTCGCCGAGCTTTTTGTACGTAACGTACGTGGACGCGTGGCAGTTGAGGCAAGCGCCCGGTTGCTTCGCAACTTTCTGGCGCTCGGTGAACGTTTGATCGTCGAGCATGTAGGCGTGGCCGCGTTCTTCGCGGAAATCCACGGAGAACGCGTAGCCGGCCCACATCGTTTTCAGGCGCGGGTCATCTTCGAGACGCGATTGCGCGACGACCGAGCGCGGGTCGGCCTGCGTCGGCGTGCGCGGCACGGCTTCGCTGCCGCCGTACTTGGTGCGGACTTGATCGACGGTGCGCCGGTAGCCATCGTACTGCATCGGGAAATTCTTGCCCCATGTGGCCGGGTCCTCGGTGTCGTCGGTGAGTTCGACGACCCGGTAGAACGGATTGCGCGCCTCTTGTTTGCGCTCCATGATGTTGACCAGCATCGCGACCGCGCCGAACACGACCAGTGCCGCGATAACAAAGCCGGCAAGATAACGTTTCATCGGTTTGTTCCTTTCATTCCATGTGACCGACGGACTTGTGACATTGGATGCAAGACAGCTTGTCCGAACCCTTGCCGCCGTGCGAATCAATCGCCTGCACGATGTCTTGATGACAATACCGGCAGGCGTTCTCGGTGATCTGACGGTTGCGTTCCTTGATCTGGATCGGCTCGTGGAACCGGCCAGTCGTGAACGCCAGGGAGTGATGATACCCGTTGTTGGCCTTCGTGTAATATTTGCCGATGAGATCGTGCGGCGTGTGGCAGTCGTTACAGACCGCGACGTTGCGATGACTCGATTTCACCCAGCCGTCGTATTGTTCGCTCATGATGTGACAATTGGCGCACGCGGCGGGATCGTTGGTCAGATACGACGCGCCCTTGGCGTAAATGAACGTGTAGCCGCCCACCCCGACCACACAACCCACCGCCACCGCGAGCAAAACTCCTCCGATGTTGCGCAACCGCATCGGTTATTCTATTCCTAACTACGCGTGCGCATGTCAAACACGAAAACTTGTCTACTGCTGGTCGGCGCACTTTTCGTATTCCACGTCCATTTAAAGACCGCGAAGATTTTCGCCAACCCGACGTGGGACGCGAAGGACGAAGTCGGGCAGTTCTGGAGCGAGTTCGCCTTTCATTACCGGTTTGCGAAATTTTTTGCCGAGCACCCGATTAGCGATTGGGGGCAACTCCGGCGCGACCGCTCGGTCCAATACCCGGACACGATTGACGACTGGGCGGAGTTCACCATCGCGATGGAAGTGCCGGTCGGCATGCTCTACCGGTGGTTCAAGCCGGCCATGCCGTTTCACGTCTTCGTCGTCTGGTACGACTGTCTCATTTCGAGCCTGACGTTGTTCGCGATTTTCTTTCTCGCCCGCGCCTTGTGGCGCAGTGACGCGGCCGGCGTGTTCGCGAGTGCGCTGTACGCGACGCTGTACCCGAGCTACGGCCGGACGGTGAAGAACCTCTTTCTCCGGGAAGATTTTGCGATTCCGCTGATCGTGTTGGCGCTGTTGTTCACTGTGCGGGCGCTGCAGGACCGTCGGACGCGCGACCAGGTTTTTGCGGCGTTGGTCTGGCTCGCGGCGCTGGCGAGCTGGCATCTGACGCAGTTCGTGATGGCGGTGACGGTCGCGGCGGCGGTGCTGGTGTATCTCGGCAAAGGCGAGACGCCGCGCGTGCCGTGGATGGTGCTCGTGCTGCTGGCCGGCAGCGTGGTCATACCGGTGTTGCGGGCGAAACAGTTGTATCTTGCGCCGACGATGAGTGTTTTGTATGCGCTCACGCTTGCGGTCTGGATCAACGGCGGTCGGAAGCGCGCGACGCTGGTGTTTACCGGCTGGCTGGCTGGTTTTCTTGCGCTCGGCTGGCTTCTGCAAAAATCCTACGGCGAATACGCGCACGTCTATCAGTTGTTCCTCGCCAAGTTCCGGTATCTCGGTGTGAAGCCGGACGACCCGGCCATGCTGCCGTGGGAAGCGCGCTGTTTGTGGGAAGGCGCGTTCAACACAGCCGGCGCAGGTGAATGGTGGCGCAGCTTGCAATGGAGTGGGCCGCTCGGCTTGGCCGGCATCTGGTTCGCGTGTCGGGAACGAAACGTGTCACTGCGCGTGCTGGCGTTGTTCACGCTGGCGCTGGTGCCGCTGTCGTGGATAGTAATCCGGTATTTCACGTTTCTCGGGTTTGCAGCGGCAGTGATGGCGGCCGGGATGATCACGTACCGGCTCTGGTGGCGCGTTGTGGTTGTGGGGGCGGTTGTCTGGCAATTGTGCGCGCTGAATTTTCAGCCGTTGGAACGAGGCTCGCCGGACCCGAAGTCGTATGCCGGCATTGTTGCGTGGGTGCAGCAACACACGGCCACCAACGCGGTGATTCTCGCCCACATCGCGGATTCGCCGGTGCTGCTGGCCGAGACGGGCCGGCCGATCATCATGCACCCGAAGTTTGAGAATCGCCGGATTCGGGAGCGTTACCGGGAGATGCTCGACGCGGTGTACGGCAGCGAGGAAGAATTTCACACGTTCGCGACGAAGTACGGCGCGGACTACATTGTCTTCGATGCCGGCTACCTGCTGGTCGCGAAAGACTCGCGTCGGTACAAAGCCGACCGGCTGCGCGACCTCGATCCGAACTGTGCGGCGATGTTGTTCGACGCGCAGTCGCAGCACCTCCGGCATTTCAAACCGGAGTTCAGCGAAAACGGATACACCGTCTTCCGCGTTCTGCGGTAGGAAACCGCGGCCGAAGCTTCAGCGCAGACGGAGCAATCCGCACCCCATTTCGACTTGCCCGGCAACTCCCTGAGAGCTAACGTCCAACCGATGACCCAACACCGCCGCATTAGACGCCAATCAGGCATATCATTTTGCGCGATTGTGGCGTCTACTTCATGATAGATGACGAATGAAAATCATCCGATGGATTGCTCACATTGCACTGCTCTGCGCAGTCCTTGCCGGCGCTATTGTTTACTTCGACTTCATTTCCGATGACTGGGTTCGCTCGCTTCCGCGTTGGGGACAGCTCGCTTTGTTCGCTTGCACACTTATTTTGTTTCTTGGCACTATTGGAGGCGACATTTGGGAGTTCATTCAGAGGCGGCGGTCGTTGAGTCGGAGTCTGAGATGAGTCCAACATCTATCAATCCGCTTCACCCAACCGCTGGCCGCTCGGCGCGGCCAGCGGTTGGGCGAGCTTTCACGTTAGACTTCAAAAGACGTTTTATGAAGAGCGTGACGTTAGTTGGTCTACTTTGCGTGTCGCTCGGTTCGGTTTCGAGCGTCTATGCCCAGCAGCCGACAACCGCGCGAGCCGTTACAAACAAGACCATCGAAGCCGTTCTGACGTATTTTGTGTTCCAAGTTTCGGGCGGTCAGGCTAGCAGCCTGTCGGACTTTGGCGCGCGAGTTTTCTTGAATCGAAGGACGGGTTGTAGTGTATGAGAGACATGCCAGCACGACTCGTCAATGTTGATCGGGACACACCCCTGCTCTTGCCGCCGGACTTGCGCCAGTGGA
>CAZMKD010000178.1:0-2425 GCA_964566575.1 uncultured Verrucomicrobiota bacterium | reverse complement strand
GTCCCCAAGCCGCTCGTGCAGGGGTTCCTCAAGGCACTATTGGAACGGCTGGGCTGACACGCGGCCACTACGATAGAATGTGTGCCACTGCTGTGTCAGCAGTGGCGTCCCGGAGGCTACTCGGACATCATGAACGCTTTTGAGTTGAGCCAAACCATCGCGTCGTGGGTAACGGTGGCTGGCGTCTTCCTGGCCGCTTGGCAAATCTGGCTTACATGTAAGCAGGCTATGACCCAGTTCGAGGACGAGCTTGCTTCGCAATATCGTGAACTGGTGAGCAAATTGCCGATTGCCGCCCTTTTTGGTGATGAATTGTCGAGCGAAGCGCACCAATTATCGCTACGTGACTTTCACCGCTATTTCGATCTTACCAATGAAGAAGTGTTCTTGCGCATAAAGGGTCGAATCCGAAAGGACACTTGGGCGGATTGGTGCGAAGGTATCCGGCTTAATCTTGAGCGGCCAGCCTTTGCCCGAGCCTGGGCGGAGATCAAGCAACGCTCTGGCAAGAGTTTTCAGGAGCTGCGCAAGCTCGAGAAGTTTGCCTTTGACGCCGACCCCAAACGCTGGGGCGGAATCATGCCCTGGTTCAGACGGATGTTGATTCCAGGCGGATCAAAGGTGAATTAAAGCCTGAATGTCTTGAGGCGGTCGAGGGAGGGATTCGTGACAACGAGCGTTGGGCCGCAAATACAGCCAGCGCGGCTCAATTGCTCCGGGGATTAAAAACATGAAGTCTCAAATATCGCTTCTTCAAGCAAGAGGGATTCTCAGTCTCACGATGCCTCTGCTAATCGGTTCGTTCGGTGGATGTACAGATGGCATCAACCGATGGCGCCTCTCAGCCCCAGCTGACGAATTCCATCCCACAGAATCACTCTGCGCTTTGCAGGGCAAGAGGCTGGCAATTGTGCCAGGTAGGTCACTCATAGGAAATCGAGCAGACAAGACCGCTTCGCTTAACCGCGATTCGCGGAATTGGCAGACTGTTCCGGCAAATGGTAATTTAAGCATACACATCAATGACGGTAATACCATGCAGATTGATCTAATCGACGGGCTTCAACCCGAATCGATCGCACAGGCGTCTAGTTTCTTTCAAGACCTCGGTTTTGAGGTGATCGATCGTTCACACGTTGCCAAAATTCTTGAGGAGCATGACATTCAAGCTGTCTTTGGGAAGGACGCGCAACGAGTCGGAGGCATTCTTGGCGCGGACGTTCTAGTCGTCGCATCATTGTCAGCCACGCCGATTGTTTACTTTGCCGCGTCGGGCTCTGGTGCGTATGCGGCGCAGCCCGACTTTCAGTTTCGCGCGCATGAGGACTTTGTTAGCGTTCGTGACGGAAGTTACTTGGGCTCTTGGTCATTTTCCGGGTCCCACCTGGCGTTATGCGGGCATGAAGCCATCGAAGCTCGTAGTGAGACCGGGATGTACAACATTGTGACCTTTTATGCAGGAGATTCTGGAAATCGATGGACTCGCGTTGGCGACATTGACCTTGTGGCAGGCGGCAACCGATTCTGGGAACAACGTCGGCAAACTTGGCTCCGCCAATGGCATGATTTCTGCAAGAATAGCCCCCCGTCTGCACAATCTTCTGATTCGAACTAGCAGTCTCGATCATCCCACTGCTCAGAGAGCAGTGGCACACCGTGTCGATTCTGTTCGACAAAAACCCGTCTCTACGGTAAGTCTTTCTGAGGATCGTAGATGTACACACGCCGTAGTGATTCTTCTGGCACAGCACCGGCAATGGAGATGACGGCGAAGAGCGGATTGTCTCGGTCGGTGGAGGCGACCGTGATCTTGCCAATGGTCATGGCCGCCGGAAGCACGTCGCTTTGCGGATCGGACAAGATCGTGTCGCCCACCTGAATGACCCCCGTCTCCACGTCCTTCCGCTCCACGTCGCGGATTTCCATCCGCCCCATCCCCCGACCGAACATCCAGAAATACCGGTCCACGAGCACAAACCGGTCGCCGGTCCAACGCCCGATGCGGACCTTCCGTTGCACGCTCAAGTCGCTCAGCAGCTTAACCCGCGAGGTATGCGTGCCCGTCTGCTCGATCTCACCAACAAGCGTCTCGCCCAGCAGGATCGCCAGGCCGCTACGCAGCTCCGCATCCTCGCCCCGATCCACGGTGAACAGCTGCGACGTAACGGCCGCTCCGTCTTGGACGCCTTGGACGCTCCCCGCATTGAGCAAGCGCGAGGACCGCCACGGGAGAAGGTCCTGGCTGATCACCCTGGCCGGTATCAATCGACCGGACGCCCCGAGGCGTTGATCGCCGACCGCCCACAGTCGTGTGGAGGTGAGCACGGCGACCTCGCCCTCCAACTCCTCAACGCGAGCGGCCAACGCGGCGGCACGGTGTTCGATGGCCGCCTTTTCTCGCAAAAGCGCTTCGTGGGCCTCGCTC
>CAZMKD010000177.1:0-2679 GCA_964566575.1 uncultured Verrucomicrobiota bacterium | reverse complement strand
CGCGGCTGCAGTCCGAAAGCCACCTTCGCTTGGAGCAGTTGCTACCGTCGGTGCTGCATCGCGCCTTCAGTGGAGAGTTGTGACCATGCGAGAGTTTCCACCCAAGCTACGGTGCGCCACGGCCACCGCCGAGTTGGATGCTCTGCTGCCGTCGGTGTTGGACAAGGCGTTTAGAGGAGAATTATAACCATGAACAAGAAACGCAAGAACAAGACTGGCGGCGGAGGTCCGGGATCGGCGTCCGACAAACCGCGCTGCGAGTTGTGCGGCAAACGGGGCAAGGTGATGCAGACGGACTGTTGCGGCCACTGGATTTGCAACGATCACGACGAGTATGTGCTGTTCTCGTACGCGCGCAACAGTTGCGCCCGCAATCACAGCCGCTTCACGCTCTGCGGCTACCACCAGAACGAAGGCCATGCGGGCGATTGGAAAACATGTGCGAAATGCCGTGCTGATTTTGAGCATGAGTTGGAGATGTACGTCTATTACGGCACGAACGAGTACAATTTCGAGAAGCTGCCGAATCCGCCGGAGTTCAAGCCGACCCATTGCGCGACGTGCGGCGCGGTCATCAAGTTGAGCGAGGGCGGCTACTCGTGCGGCCCGAAAGGCTACCAGTGCGACCGGTGCATAACATGAAATCAATCGCGTTGAATGACCGGCAGTCCTACCGGCCCCCGGTGGACCAACTGTTGACGCTGGGCCAAACCAAACGGCACGGCACGAGTGTGGACTACGAGAAGCTTGGCATTGGCCGGGAGCACGTGCCGGAGTTGATCCGCATGGCCGTGGACGAGGCGTTGAACTCCGGGCCGTCGGACAGCAAACTGGTCTGGGGCCGGTCCATGCGTGGTGGGCGCTGGCGCAGGTGCGGGCGGAGGAAGCCGTCGTGCCCTTGCTCAGTTTGTTGCCACGGATTCACGCCAACAACGATGACTGGGTCGGCGAGGACATGCCCCGTGTGCTGGCCGCCATCGGCCCGGCCGCCATCGAACCGGTCACGGCGTACCTTGCCGACACCACCCACGACGATTGGGCACGGGTCGCGGCGGCAATCACTTTGGGCCGGGTTGGGAAAGCGTATCCGGCGACACGTGCGGCGTGCGTTGCCCGATTGACCGCGCAACTGGAACGGTTTGCCGAACAATCGGAGCATCTCAACGCCTTTCTGATCTCGCCGCTGCTGGATTTACGGGCGGTCGAGGCGGCGCCGGTCATGGAACGGGCGTTTGCATCCGGGCGCGTAGATGAAACGGTAGCCGGTGACTGGGAAGACATTCAGATCGAACTTGGTTTGAAAATCAAGCGAGAGCATCCCCGCAAACCGAACGAATTGACTAAACTTGGCGAGCAGCTGCGCTCAGCCTTGGGAGTCAAACTCACGGAGGACAATCAACTCGTGCCGCTCGCACGCGAGGATGCCCAAACGATCGAGCGCCCCGCGCCAACGAAGGTGGGACGCAACGATCCGTGCCCGTGCGGTAGCGGGAAAAAATTCAAGAAGTGCTGCGGTCGATGACGGCATTATGAGCGACTTCCTTTTCGAGCAACGGTGGATCGTGGGGTATCTGGACGGGTTGGCGGGGCCGGTGGCGGCGCTGGCGCGCCCCGCAAGGCTCGGGGTAAACCTGCAGTCCGAAACCGCCGCCGCGTTGGATGCCCTCCTCCCCTCCCTTCTCGACAATGCATTCAAGGGCGAATTGTGAAGACGTTGACAGATTGTTTCGGAAAGAAAGTACGGCTGACCAAGGAGCGGCTGGCTCACATTCTGGAACATCCTGAAATGGCCGGCATGACCGCTGAGATGGAGCGCGTGTTGCGTCAGCCGCAGTTGGTGCGGCGGTCGCGAGTGGACGCGACGGTGCGGATGTTTTACGAGTTTTACGCCCAGACAATCGTCGGTGGCAAATGGCTGTGCGTTGTGGTTAAGTATGCGGACGAACGATGCGTTTGTGGTCACGGCTTACCTGACCGACAAACCGAAAGGCGGAGAGGATTTATGGCCGATAAAGTAAAAATCTGGTTCGATGCGGAAGCGGATTACCTTGAAGTACAGTTTTCCGAGGCGGCAGGTTACATGAAAGAAACGAACCACGACGCGGTCATGGAGCGGGTGGATGCGCAGGGCCACGTGATCGGGTTCAATGTCATGGGCGTCAGCCGCTTTAAGAAGGAAAAACCGCTCCAAGCGGACCTCGCCGCGTCGGCCACCGTCGTTCGTGAGAAACCAAAGAAATACGGGAAATGAAACTTCGAATCCACAAGGATACGGATGCGCTCTACCTGCGACTGGACGAAGCCAAGATCATCGAGTCCGAGCAGGTTGCGCCCGGTGTCATCGTGGATTTCGACAGCAAGAACCGAGTAGTCGGGTTGGAAGTTCTGAATGTTTCCCAGCGTGTGCCCAAGCCCAAGCGTTCCTCAACTCGCACCAGCGCGGCTTCACTCGTCCGCGAAAGGTCGGCCAAGAAATACGGCGTTTGAATCAGCAACGGCGGATCGTGGGATATCTGGACGGGATGGCGGGGCCGGTGAGCGGCGCTGGCGCGGCTGCAGTCCGAAAGCCACCTTCGCTTGGAGCAGTTGCTACCGTCGGTGCTGCATCGCGCCTTCAGTGGAGAGTTGTGACCATGCGAGAGTTTCCACCCAAGCTACGGTGCGCCACGGCCACCGCCG
>CAZMKD010000176.1:0-10215 GCA_964566575.1 uncultured Verrucomicrobiota bacterium | reverse complement strand
ACTGCCTGCGCAACCGCCGCCGCGCCTGCGAACTATTGGCGGTGTCACAGCACCTGTGCCGCTGTAGTGGCGACCTTTGGGTTGGTTGCCCGCTAAATCAACCACTTACGCTGCCGTCCCCCTCCAGTAGCGGAAGTCGGGCTAGCGCACCGCTACCCGGTACCGGCGCTTGTAACGGTCGCCTTCGGCGTACATTTCATTCGTCTTGGGAAGACGGACCGTGTCGACGTACTTCGCGCCGGCACGCTCGCACGTCTTCTGGGAGGGATTGTTCGTCGGGTCCACTGTGAGCCAGACCGCCGTCAACCCATGCGCACGCGCCAACGGCAACAGCAACCGGCAACTGCGCGCCGCATACCGGCGTCCGCGAAATCGCCGGTACACCCCGTACCCGATGTGCCCGGTATAACGCAGCTTGAGCGTCGAACCCACTCGCAGCCGAATGCTCCCCAGCACGGTTTTCCGTCCGGGATGACGCATTTCGAAATGGTACGCCGGGCAGTATCGTTTGACTGGGTTCGCCGGTATCCGCCGCGTCAACACCAACTCCAAGTCGCCGTCCACGAGCCGTCCCAGGCGCACAAATCGGAATCGTTTCTTCATTTCTCGCGCCCGGAAGGGCGCTCCAACATTGACAAACTCTAGTGGAAGCCACTGCCGTCGCCCGCCAGGTTCTTCACTACTAGCGTCGTAAACCCCTTCGCATCGCCAAAGAGCATCAACGTCTTGTCTAGGTAGTACAACTCGTTGTCGATGCCGGCAAAACCCGGATTCAAACTGCGTTTGATGACCATCACCGTGCGCGCCTTGTCCACGTCGAGGATCGGCATGCCGTAGATCGGGCTGCTCTTGTCGGTGCGCGCCGCAGGGTTGGTCACGTCGTTGGCCCCGATGACGAGCGCGACATCAGTCTGGGGGAGTTCCCGGTTGGCGTCCTCCATCTCCAGCAGCCGGTCATAGGGGATATCGGCTTCGGCGAGTAGCACGTTCATGTGCCCAGGCATCCGTCCCGCCACGGGATGGATGGCAAACTTCACGTCCACGCCTCGCTTGGTCAACACGTCGTAGAGTTCGCGGACGGAGTGCTGGGCCTGTGCCACGGCCATGCCGTAGCCGGGCACGATCATGACCGAGTTGGCCGTTTCCAGCAATGCTGCCGCTTCCTCGGGCACTGCGCTGCGGGCGGATTTCTGTTCGCCCGCCACTGCCGCCGCTTGCACCTGACCGAACGCACCGAACAGGACGTTGGTGAAGGACCGGTTCATCGCTTTGCACATGATGATCGAGAGGATGAATCCCGACGAACCATCGAGCGCGCCGGCAATGATGAGCAGTTTGTTGTTCAGCACAAAACCCATCGCCGAGGCGGAGAGACCGGCGTAGGAATTCAAGAGGGAGATGACGGTCGGCATGTCCGCGCCGCCAATCGGGATGATGAACAACACGCCAAAGGCCAGCGACAACACCATCAACACCGGGAACAGGTATGTCTTGCCGGGATCGAGGATGAGCATGACCGTGACGACCACCGCGGCGGTCAACAGCGAGAGGTTGACGATGTTCTGGGCTTTGTAGGTGATCGGCCGGGTGGGCAGGATCTCCTGCAACTTTCCGAAGGCCATCAAGCTCGCCGTAAAGGTGAGGAACCCGAGCAAGACTTCCAAGCCGATCGCGGCCATCTTGAAGTGCGTCAGGTTCACCATCGTGAACTCGTTGCGGGTGTCGAGCGAGTACTCCGCCGTGCCGACCAGCGCGGCGGCGAGCGCGCCGAACGCGTGCGACAACGCCGTCCGTTGCGGCACCGCCGTCATCGGCATCAACGCCATCGGCACGCCGATGAGACCACCCACAGCGAAGGCGACCAGAATCCACAGGTAATTATGTATCTGCGGCGCCAGCAGCGTGCCACCGACCGCGAGCAACATTCCGAGGATGCCGGTGATCACGCCGCGCTTGGCGGTGGGCACGGCGCTCAGCCATTTCAAAGCGAGAATGAAACAGGCCGCCGCAGCCATGTAGATGATGTGGATGACGTGCTCGCTCATTAGTGCTTCGTCTCCCGCTTCTTGAACATCTTCAGCATCCGGTAGGTGATAATGTAACCGCCGACGATGTTGATCATCGACGCCGTCACCGCCACCGTGCCGAGCACCGTGCTGAGCGTGGTCTTCTGCTCCCCGGCAATCACGATGGAACCGACGACGGTGATCGCCGAGATCGCATTGGTCAGCGACATCAACGGCGTGTGCAGCAACGGCGAAACCCGCCGGATGACTTCCAGCCCGAGAAATGTCGCGAGCAGGAAGACATAGAAATTCGACAATAGATCAGTTTCCATCACGCACTCTCCCTTGTTGCAGTCGAACCATGCCAGTGATAAACAACGGGCAAAGCTCTGGCAAGCCCTATGTACATCGACACGCACGCGCACCTCTGTTACCCCGATCTGCTCGACGAATTACCGGCGGTGATCGCGCGCGCAAAGGCGGCCGGTGTCGACCGCATCGTCAGCATCGCCACGACGCTGGAGGACGCCCGGCAGACGCTCGAATTGACACGCCGGTACGAAGGGGTGTACGCGACGGTTGGCTTGCATCCCGGTGAGATACCCGAGGTCTCCATCGGCGACATGAAAGAACTCGCCGCATTGGCCAGCGAACCGAAAGTTATTGCCATCGGCGAGACCGGCCTCGACTACTACCGGTCGCGCGAGCACGCGCAGGCACAGAAGGACTTGTTCTGGGCGCAACTGGAACTGGCCCAGGAGCGACGCTTGCCGGTGGTCATCCACAATCGCGCCGCGGATGGCGACTGCCTTGAGATTCTGCGTGCCCACAAGCCTGGCTTCGAGCCGTGGGGTGTGATGCATTGCTTCGGCGGCGACGAGAAGTTTGCCTTCGACTGCCTCGAAATTGGTTTGCTCATCAGCTACACCGGCATCGTGACATTCAAGAATGCCGAGCCGCTCCGCGACGTGGCGAGGAAAGTCCCGCTCGACAAGGTGATGCTTGAAACCGACGCGCCGTATCTGTCGCCGGTGCCGCATCGCGGGAAACGCAACGAGCCGGCGTTTGTACCGCACATCGCCGCCGTGCTCGCCGAAGTGAAAGGGGTGACAGTCGAGGCAGTGGCGCGGGTGACAACGGCGAACGCAGAACAGTTGTTTGGGTTGTCGGAGGGGAGTAATGTCCAAACGTGAAGTTCGAACGATTCAGCCTGCCGCTGCGAATCGTCATCGCTGTCGTGCTCGGGTTTCTGCTGCTGCGGTTCGTCTTTGCCGGTACGAACAGCGAATTGGACATGGCCAGCAAGCTGATCGGTTTGTTTCTGGCAATCGCCTACGGGCTTGTTCTTTTTGCGTTGTTTGGCTTCTCGATAATCCGCCGCGTGGCCGGCCGGATTGCGAACATCTACGAACCGGACGACAGGCATTCCCGTATCATGCCCGAATACAGCACCGCCGAGGCGCGCGTCAAAGTTGGCCGATACGCGGAAGCCGTTGAGGAATATCGCAAGGTCATCGCACAGCACCCCGATGATGTTTATGCGCACATTCGCATCGCGGAGTTGGCGCTGGAAAACCTCAATGATGTGAAACTGGCTGAACTCGAGCTAATGTCGGCCTACGCCAAGGCGACGACTGAAGACGCAGCCGTGATGGTGGCTGGCCGTCTGGCCGACCTGTATCGATACACGCTTCAGAATCCCACGCAAGCCATCGAAATCATGCGTCAACTCCAATCCCGCCTGCCCGGTACGAAACACGTTCTGGGCGCACAACAACGGATCGACACGCTGGAACGCGTGAAAGCGGGTCATATCGTCCCGCCCGTGCCAGCCAAGATTGACTTCAAACCGACCGACGAAGAGACGCTGCGTCGTCGTCGAGGGTACTAGCCGTCCACTCTGGCGTACGGCACGTTGACCTGGTGAATGCGGCTGGGATTCAGCAGGCCGGTCAACAGCGTGCGCAACGTGTGATACTGTTTCACGTCGAGCTTGTGCCCGGCCGCCGCGCCGGCCAGCGGCTTCACGCCAAGAATCTCGTGGGTGGTCGAGTCGAACTTCACTTCGAGCACGCCGTCATTGTATGTGCCGGTCGTGTCGTCAACAGCGAGCGAATACGTCTGTCCCCCCATGCGGCCGACGATCTCCCGGTGGCCGTTGCGTTGCGTGATGTAGAAGCCGTCGCGTTTGGGGTTGTCTAGCCACGCGTCTCGGTCGACAAAGAAACTGGGTTTCTGGATGAACGGGCCGCCGTACTCGGGACAAAACGTGTCGCAGTTGCCGCACTCGTTGCACCAATCGGCGAAGTTGGCGATCTGGTGCTTCTTCTCGACCTTGAGCGAGGCCCGATCCGCAGGTTGCAACGCCCATCCATCCCAAGTGTAGTTCGTGAACTCGATCTCGAATGGCTCGAGTTCGTAATAGAAGTTCGCGTCGTTCGGGCAGACCGGGACGCACTTGTCGCAACTGATGCAATCGTAAATCCAAAGCTTCGAGTCGATGCGTTTCGGCACGGCCTTGTTCTTCTCGTACGTGTACCGGTCGTCGTCGACCGTTTTCTTCACAATCTCGCTGAGGCCTTCGCGCTTGGCGATGTAGTCCGGTATGGTCGTGACCCCGAGCTTCTTCATGTCGGCTTCGAGATTCTTGAGATACTCGAACAGCCGGCCAAACCCGCCGACCTTGAGCAAGTCCGAGCACGTCGTGATCGGCACGAAGCCGCACGCGACGCAGTTGGTGAAATTGTGTTTGTCGACGCCGGCCGAGAAACTGATCGGACAGTCCTCGCCGTACGCTTGCTTCCATTTCTCGACGAGACACAGTGTGATCACGTGTAGCGGCAGCCCGCTCATGTACATGATCTGGTCTTTCGGGAAGAACTGACGGTGATTGACGACTTCGAGCGTGTTGCTGAACTTCACGCCGACGCCAAGCCCGAGCTTCTTGCCGGTCGCCTGCAACCGTCGCACCATCTCGATGCCGTCGTTGAACTGCAGCCCGGCCGCGAACGCTTTCTCGTTCACCCGAATGTCTTTGTACCCGAGCCGGTCATGCAATAAATGACTCAATTCTTCCGGCCCGAGCATTGTCGGGTTCATCTTCACGACGACGTCCATCCCGATTTCCGTAAGCAGGAAATGACAAATCTTCTCGATCTCGTTTGGCGGACAATTGTGGAATGTCGAGAGCGTGATACTGCGCGAGATTTCCTCGGGGTAGGGGAGATCCCGGTACTTCTTCCAGCGATCCGGAATCTCCTGCCGGAGTTTCTCGATGACCGGCTTGGCGTTGCGCAATGTGGCGATGAAGCCGCGTATCGCTTCGCTGCTGATGCCCTTCAAATCATAGCCCAGACTGAAATCGTAGATCGTTGCCATCTTGTTCGCCGGTATCTCCAGCGGGTTGCTCGCCTTCAACATTTCGATGAGCATCATGCCGGCGACGTACTCGTGAATGGACTCCTGCAACCGGAGTTCCTGCGAGAACTCGATGTTGTAGCCGACGTTGGTCATGTCGATGCACGGGCGATTGATCACCAATTGATCGTCAATCTGTACCGTCTTGAGTTCAAGAATTCGCGAACCCGCGATCCAACTCAAAACGAGATTCTGCGCCATCTGTGTCTGCGGTCCGGCCGCCGGGCCGACCGGAGTGGCGGCAAGTTGACCGTGAAACTTCACGCTCGTGTCGAGCGTCGGGTCGGGCCGGTAACACTTCTTCAGCGGCAGGTCGAAGATGGTTTGCTGCTGCGCCGGTTCAAGAAACATCCGCGTCACGAGGTCGCGGAACGGTGATGGATGCAAGTCTGCCATAGGCCCGATTCTGTCAATTGACTTCCCGCTTTATAATCGCTTACTCTGCAAAAGTCACCGTGAAACTCTCCCGACTGATCAAAGTAGCCCGCGGCGTCGAACCTCCCGACCTTGTCCTCAAAGGCGGCCAGATCGTCAACGTCTTCAGCAACGAAATCTACCCGGCGGACATCGCGATCTGCGGCGAACAGATTGCCGGCATCGGGAGTTATACCGGGCCTAACGAGCTGGATTGCCGTGGCAAATTCATCACGCCGGGATTCCTCGACGGTCACATGCACATCGAAAGCTCGATGGTCACGGTCTGGGAATTCGCCAAGACGGTCCTGCCGCATGGCACAACGACGATCATGGCCGACCCGCACGAGTTGGCGAACGTGCTCGGCGTCGAGGGTATCGAGTACGTGCTCAAGACGGCGAAGCATCAACCGCTCAGCGTCTACGTGATGCTGCCGTCGTGCGTGCCGGCCACAGACCTCGAGACCTCTGGCGCGCGACTCAAGGCCGTAGACCTGTTTCCATATCTCGCTAGTCCATGGGTGCTCGGTCTGGCTGAAATGATGAATTATCCCGGTGTCGTTTACGAAAACGAAGAGGTGCTGGAGAAACTGCGCGCGGTCGGCGGCAATATCGTCGATGGTCACGCGCCGCGTCTCTCCGGCAAGGATTTGAATGCGTACATCGCCGCCGGTATCAGCAACGATCACGAATGCACGACCGTTGCCGAAGCACAGGAGAAAATGCGGCTCGGGATGCACATCGCCGTCCGGGAAGGCTCGGTCACGCGCGATTTGCTCAATCTCTTACCGCTCATCAAACCGGAGAATGCTGGCCGTTTCTTCTTCTGCACGGATGACCGGACGCCGGCCGATTTGATCGCGCGTGGCCACATTGATTCGATGGTACGCATGGCCATTGGTGCGGGACTCGATCCGGCATTGGCGATTCGATTGGCAACACTCAACACCGCGCAATACTTCGGGCTGCATAAAGTCGGCGGGATCGCGCCGGGGTGGGTGGCCGACCTAAACATTGTCACTGACCTCAAGAATTGCGTTGTCGAGAAGGTGTTCAAGCGCGGCAGCCTTGTTGCGGAGAAGGGGTACTTGCTTGGCAACAAGCCGATGACCTCGACCATTAGCGTGCGCAACACTGTCCACATCCGTCCGCTTGGAGAAGGCAGCTTCACGATACCGGCGAAGAACGGGAAGGCGCGCGTGATGGAATTGATACCGGACCAGATCATCACACGTCAGATTTTCGCCGAACCGAAACACGAGAACGGGCACGTCGTCTCCGATACGAAGAACGACATCCTCAAGATTGCCGTCATCGAACGCCATCACAAGACCGGCAACATTGGACTGGGGTTGACGAAAGGGTTCGGTCTCCGGTCGGGCGCGATTGCCGGGAGCGTGGGGCACGACGCGCACAACATCAACGTCGTCGGCACGAACGACGCGGACATGCGGGCGTGCGTTGACCAGATCGTGAAGATGCAAGGCGGTTTCGCCATCGCCGACCACGGTGAGATTCTCGCCAGCGTGCCGTTGCCGATTGCCGGCTTGCTCAGCGACAAACCGTTGCCGGATGTGAAAGAAGAACTCGACCTCGCCAACGCCGCCGCCGCGAAGCTGGGTTGCCGGGTCAAAGAGCCGTTCATGGCCTTGTCATTTATGGCGCTGTCCGTTATCCCTGAACTGAAACTAACCGACAAAGGACTGGTGGATGTGAACCAGTTCAAGATTGTGGAATTGTTTGAAAAATAATCACTGTTGTCATGCCGAGCTTGTCGAGGCATCTCTGCCGTAATCGAGGAGAGACCCTTCGACAAGCTCAGGGTGACAAACTCGGAAAGAATATGAAAACTGAATTCGTCTACGGACCAACATTTGCTGAGATGCGCGATCCTTCGCGGATCAAAACAGAAGTGCGCAAGCAGGCGCTCGAAATGAAGCGCAAAGACCCGTTGCACCCGGTCAATCTGTTCAACATCACTTGGAAAGACGAGAGCCTGAATGTCCCACACGTTGTTTTGCCGTCCGCGCTTACCGGCGTGGATGCCAACATTGTTGTCATGATCGCGCGGTATTTCCCGACGGGGGCGCATAAGGTGGGGCCGGCGTACAGTTGCTTGATCGAGAAACAGCTTGCGGGGGAATTGCAGCCGGGGCGTGACCGGCTGGTGTTTCCATCCACCGGCAACTACGGGATTGGCGGGGCGTGGGTTGGGCCGCGGATGAATTATGAATCGCTCGTGGTGTTGCCGGCGGAGATGAGCGCGGAACGGTTTGAGAAGATCGAAGGGTACGGCGCAACGGTCGTGAAGACGCCGGGCAGCGAGAGCAACGTCAAAGAAATCTACGATAAGGTCAAGGAGCTGCGCGCGGATAAGAAGAACCGTATCCTCAACCAGTTCGAGGAGTTCGGCAATTACCGGTTCCATTACGACGTGACGGGACATGCTGCCCTCGAAGTTGTGGCCGGTGTAGTAGCGCCCGTCTCGGGCGCTGGGGAGGGGAAAGCCGCCGGGACGGTGGCAACTACAACACGGATTGGCAACGGCAAGGTGGCGGCGTTCGTGTGGGCGATGGGCTCCGCCGGTACGATTGCGGCGGGCGATTTTCTCAAGCAGAAGTTCTCCGACTGCAAGATCGTCGGGCTCGAACCGGTCCAGTGTCCGACGCTCTACAATGCCGGCTTCGGCGCGCACGCCATCGAAGGCATCGGCGACAAACACGTCACGTGGATTCACAACGTGTTGAACATGGATTGGCTGATCTGCATCGACGACGTGCAATGTCTCAAGGGGCTGCAGCTTTTGCAGGAGGGCACGGACGTGCTTATCAGCGAAGGCGTACCGGCGGACGCCGCCAAAGGGTTGGTGGACAACTTCGGTATCAGCTCCATCTGTCAGATCCTCGGCGCAATCAAGACGGCGAAAGTTCTCAAACTCGGCAAGGGTCAGAACGTGGTCACGGCCGCGACAGACGGCTTTGACCGGTATCCGTCCGTCATCGAGCGTCTCAACAAAACGGTTGGCCCGATGACCAAGGATGAAGCCAAGCGGCGCATGGACATCTTCCGCAAGACCGACGTGAGCGACTGGGTGCAAGAAGGCACGAAGTTCCACCGGCAACGTTGGCACAACCAGAAATACTACACGTGGGTCGAGCAGCAAGGCAAAGAGAGCGACGAACTCCGCGCGCTCGCGAATCCAGATTTCTGGTTGAAGGAACAGGCCAAGACTCCGGAGATTGATAAGCAGTTGGCGAAAGCGAGGGGCTGGTAGGGCGCGACCGCCGGGCGCGCCGCGAGCTTGAAGAATCATGGCGACTTATCTCCTTGCTTGGAGTTCAAAGCGTTGGGAGTGGGACGATCTCCACGAAATGTCGGAAACTATGAAGGCGGGAAAACGTGTCGTGACTCGCTGGAGTTGTGGGACGACAAAGCGCATTCACAAGGGCGACCGGGCCTTTCTGATTCGGCTCGGCGAAGAACCAAAGGGCATTTTTGCTTCGGGCACTATTGTCCGAGGCTCATACGAAGACACACATTGGGACGAACAGAAGGCAACGGCGGGGGAAATATGCCACTTCATACAAGTCCAGTTCGATACCTTACTCAATCCAGATACTGACTCCATCTTGCCGCGTAAGTTGTTGAACACAGGCGTTCTTTCTGAGATGCACTGGGACACTCAGATGTCTGGCGTAAGAATTCCCGACAAGGTTGCCGCCGAACTGGAGAAAGCTTGGAAGCAGTTTGCGAATGCCGGGAGCTTTTCACTTCCAGAAGAGGTTGAGGATACCGAAACGATAATCGAAGGCGCATTGCACCGCGTCTCGGTCAATGCTTATGAACGCAGTCCGGAAGCGCGCCGTAAATGCATCGCCCATTACGGCATGAGTTGTTCGGCTTGCGGTTTCAATTTCGGCAAAGAATATGGTGAGGTGGGTGAGGAACTTATCCACGTGCATCACCTCCGGCAACTTGCAGAGATAGGCAAGGAGTATCAAATCGACCCGATCAAGGATTTGCGGCCTGTTTGCCCTAATTGTCATGCAATCATTCACAGACGGAAGTCTCCATACAGCATTGAGGAAGTTCAGTCATTGTTGCGGAAGGCGAAGCGGCGGCGGTGATCACGCGATTGAATCGTTACCGGCGGACGGCCCGGCGGTCCGAACCTACCAACGACATTGCGGGGTTGGTTGACCTACCGGTTGTTCTGAGTTGCCGCGAAGACGACATCGCGGCGTCTCGTCTGATAAGCATCTAAAGGTCATCATGAAGAAGGCTTCGGTTATGGCACATTGGCCCCAACCCTTCACCCAAAGGAAAGGAGCCCGTCATGCCGACCGAAGCCGTCTCGAAGTTATACGCAGGGTTGGAC
>CAZMKD010000175.1:0-5707 GCA_964566575.1 uncultured Verrucomicrobiota bacterium | reverse complement strand
GCTGAGCGCCATACCGTCCGGTAAGTTGAGCGGCTTGGTCATGTCGTAGGTGTGGCTGATACCAGCGACGCCGTACCCGCCATGGAACTCATCGATGTCCCAGTTGACGCCGATGTAGGGGTTGACGTAGTTGCTCCAAGTTGCTTTGCGACCAGCGACGGGACGAACACCGGATCGTTGGCGAGTAAATCCACACCGCGAAAGATGTATTCGCTGAACCAATCGGCGGCCACGGTCACGCTCCAATCTTTGGCTAGGGCGGGCGCTTCGGCGGCCGGCGCGGTTTCCGCGGGCGGGTGCCCGGCGGCGGGCTTGCCGGCGGCTTCATCGGCTCGGGCCGAGAGTTTCGCGACGCACATTAGCGCCGCACACACCATCAACGTCTGGAACTTTCGAGTTACCGGTTTCATAGTCTTGGATTCTCCTGATTAATGTTCAATGCGCCCTGCCTGCTTCTCCACAAGCAAGCCGCACTGACATTATGCAACGGCCATGCCACGGGCCGGTTACGATTAGCCAATCGTCGGCAACCCAAGCGGTTAGGATTTATCCGGTCGCCAGCACCCTTCCGGACTGGCGGCGCAGCTTGCCCACCGTGGTCAAATCCCGACAGGCCGCCCGGTGCGCCCACCGAAAATCACTTGACCCTCACCCACCCCAACCCGAAGAATCCGCGCCGCCATGGAATCGGATCGCATCGAGGTCGCCAAGAAAATCAAACGCCTAGCGCCGCCAGACATTGATCTCGACCGGGACTTCCACCTTCGGCAGGCTCAGTAAATTGGTCTCGAAGGTGATCGTGCCCTTGATCGGCTCTTTCAGCGGCTTGCTCAACGACGCCGTCAACTCATACTCCTTGCCCGGCTCCACAGTCTCCAGTTTCACAGTCAGCTCCTTCAACGTGCACGACACGTTGCGAATCTCCAGCGGCCGGTCGGACCGCGTCGCCGTGATCGTCACCGAGCGTTCCAGAATGAAGTCCGGATTCTCCACATTCCAATGCTCCGGGTCCGGCATGCCCCAAGCAAGCGCTTCCGGGTCCAGCTCGATGTCACCGCGCAAGTGCGCTGTCACCACAATCGTAAGCGCCGGCCCTTTCGCGTCCGCCGTAAACAGGTTCACCATCTCGCTCACCCGCCGTGGCTGGCCGTCGGCCAGCAGACTGATGTGAACATTGGCCGTCGTGCGGTCGGCCGGCTCGGGTTTGGCGCTGACGATGTTGCTCGACGATTCGACCTTGGTGATCGCGAGCTTCTGCCGGTCGAGGCGTTTGACGAGGACCGTCGCATTGGTAATCGTCCCCACCGGCACATCACCCAAGGCCAAAGATCCCGGGATCGATTCGAAGGCTTGTTCGACTTCCACTCGGATGCCGAGAACCGCGACCGGTTGTTTCGGATCGTTGGACGACACGCGAATGTCCTTGGTGAGCTGTTGCGCGTGCTGGCCAATCGCGAGTTGAAATACCAGCTCAGCTTTCTCCCCCGGCTTCAATGTGTCCGAGTTGATCTTGGCCACCGTGCAACCACAACTCGTCTTCGGTTGCTCGACTTTCAGCACCTCATCGCCGCTGTTGTGAAACCTGAACGTGCCGGTCACCGAGTTCACCAACGACGTCTTCCCGAAGTCGTAGACCGTGCGGTCGAACTCGATGCGCGGGGCAGCCTCCACGGCGGCAACGCTGAACAGACAAAGAATCAGGATGTATTTCATTGCCGCATCCATACATTTTTTCTTGGTGTTGGTCAAATGCTTCAGGCAAACTCTCGTCCGCATGCTTAAGCTCCTGATTCTGGCCGTTGGCGGCGCGCTCGACACACTCGCCCGGTACGGACTCAACGGCGTGATCTCCGCGCGCATCGCCACCTTCCCACTCGGCACGATGATCGTCAACATCACCGGCTGCTTCATCATCGGCGTGCTCGCCGCCCTGACGCTGCGCTCGGACTGGCGCGACTTCCTCATGATCGGCTTTTGTGGCAGCTTCACGACTTTTTCCAGTTACGGCATCCAGATGTTGAACCTCGCGCGCGACGGCGAATGGCTCTTCGTCGCGCTCAACGTTGTCGGCTCAAACGTGCTTGGCCTGGGCACCGTGTACCTCGGTTGGGTTTGCGCCCGGGCTCTCACGCGGTAACGTTCCGGTAATGTTCGATGTGGCAGATTATGCGCAACCCTAAACCAACAGGAGATCGACCGATGAAGAGTTTGATTGCATTGACACTTGGCGTATCGCTGGCGCTGGCTGCGATCGCCGCAGAAGCTAAAAGAGAGGAAGCACCGAAGACCGTCACCCTGGCCGACCTGCCTGCGCCTGCACGCGCCGCGGTCGAGAAGTGGCTCACGGACGGCACGATCAAGAAGATCACCAAGGAAGACGAGGACGGTAAAGTCCTCTATGATGTCGAGGCGACCGTGAAAGGCAAACACGCCGAAGCCGATATTGCCGCCGATGGCACGGTATTGACCACGGAAGAGGAAGTCGCCTATGACTCGTTGCCGAAGGCGGTCCGCGACGTGGTCGAGAAGTATTTCGGCAGCGCCAAAGACCTGAAGGCTTCAAAGGAAATCGACAAGGGCCAGGCCTCCTACGAAGTGGAAGGCCAGATGGACAACAAGAAGGTGACGTTGAAACTCGACGCCGCTGGCAAGATCCTCGAAGAGGAAAAGGAGTAATGTGGGAGCGCCTTTCCAGGCGCGACCGGGCTTGTCGCGCGCAGAAGCGCGCTCCCACAAACGGCGATGAGAGTGCTGCTCGTTGAAGATTCCAAAATCCTCCAGCGCTCCGTCGCCACGGCCCTGCGCAAGGCCGGTTACGCCATCGACGCGACCGGCGACGGAACAGAAGGGCTGTGGTTCGCCGAACAGCACGAATACGACGTCATCATCCTGGACCTGATGTTGCCGGGGCTGGATGGATTGAGCATCCTCCAACGCCTGCGCCGGCAAGACAACGTCGCGCAGGTGTTGGTGTTGACGGCAAAGGACACAGTCGAGGATCGCGTGCGCGGCTTGCGGACCGGCGCAGATGATTACCTGATCAAACCCTTCGCGCTCGACGAATTGCTCGCGCGCGTGCAGGCGCTGTGTCGCCGGCATTACCTGAAGAAAGCGCCGCGACTGCGAGTCGGCGATTTGGAGATCGATACCGGGGCGCGCACCGTGATGCGACGCGGCCGGGCCATCGAACTGACCCCGCGCGAATACCGGCTCCTCGAATACCTCGCGTCGCGTGCCGGCGAAGTCGTGTCGCGCACCGACATTTGGGCGCATGTGTACGACGAACACACCGAGCCGATGAGCAACGCCGTCGATTCCGCCATCTGCGTTCTCCGCAAAAAAATCGAACCGCCCGGCACGACTTCATTGCTGCACACGCGCCGGGGCATGGGTTACGTCCTGGGCGCATGACCTCGATCCGCCGCCAACTGTTGACGAGTCTGCTGGTCGGCTTGGCGCTGGTGCTCAGCGCTGCGGGCATGGCGTTGTTTTTGCGGGCACGTGTGATCTTGACGCGTGAGTTTGACCGGGCGGAGCGCGCGGAAGCGGATCTGCTCGTCTTGCAGACCGAGGAGGACGGCGAGAAGGTGCAGTTGGATCTGGCCGGTCTCTCCCTGCCGGAGTACGACCACGACGAGTATTATCAACTCTGGTTGCCGGACGGCCAGACGGTCGCCCGCTCGCCCAGTCTCGGCTTCGACGACTTGCCACAACGCGAGGGCGATCTGTTGTTGCCGGACGGCCGACCGGGCCGGGCGATCATCATGCAATTTGTTCCGATGCCGGCCGAGGAAGACCAAGTTCCGCATCCGAATCCGCCGGTCGTGACATTGGTCGTCGCTCGTGACCGGGGCGCGTTGGATCGCACGCTGGCCGGCATTGGGGCCGGCCTTTTGCTGGTCGGCGCGTTGATGCTGGTGGCAACGGCACTGATCGTGACCACCGCTGTCCGCCGTGGACTTGCGCCGCTCGACGCCGTCGGACAACAAGCCGCCACCATTGACGCGTCGTCGCTGCAAACGCGGTTTGTGACCGACGCCATACCAGCCGAACTGCGTCCCATCACCGAACGACTCAACGATTTGCTGGCGCGGCTCGATGAAGCATTCCAACGCGAGCGGCGCGTCACGGCCGACATCGCGCACGAACTGCGCACGCCGATTGCCGAGTTGCGCGCGCTGGCGGAAGTCGGCGTGAAGTGGCCGGAGGAAGCGGCATACCAGGATGCGCTCCAGATCGCGCAGCGGATGGAAACGTTGGTGACCGGGTTGCTCGCGCTGGCCCGGCATGATGCCGGTCATCAGCCGGTAGCGCGGGAAACCGTCATGCTCCGACCGCTCGTCGACGAAGTCTGGTTGCCGCTGGCCGAACGGGCGCGGAGCCGGCAACTCGCCGTGGCCATCGAAGTGACCGGACAATGGCAAACCGATCCGACATTGTTGCGGTTGATCGTCGGCAATTTGCTCGCCAACGCGGTCGAGTATGCCTCCGAGCGCGGCCAAATCCGCGTAACCGGCAACGAATCGCGACTGGAAATCTCAAACACGACCGACCAGCTCACGCGCGAGGATTTGCCGCACTTGTTCGAGCGGTTTTGGCGCAAGGACACAGCGCGCACGCATGACGGACACAGCGGCTTGGGGTTGACGCTGGCGCGCGCGGCGACGGCGGCTCTCGGCTTGGAACTTTCCGCCGAGATGCCGGACGCCGCGACGTTGCGGCTGTCGCTGCGAGGTGGCGCGTGAAAAAAGTGCTGCCACTTTTATGGCTGGGTCTGGCCGTTGCGGTCGGTGCAGCCGACAAATCCTACCTGCCGCAGATCGTGCCGGCGGAGTTTCAGGCAACGGTGGACAATCCGTTTTGTCCGTTCGTGCCCGGCACGACTCGGAAGTACGTAGAAAAGTCGGGCGGTGCGACGAGCACGAACCTGATCACGGTAACGCGCGACACGAAGGTGGTCATGGGTGTTACGTGCGTGGTGCTCCACGAAACGGTCGCCCGGAACGGCCGCATCGCGGAAGATGATTACAAATGGCTCGCGCAGCACAAGGACGGGACGGTCTGGTGTTTCGGCACGGCGGCCAAGGAAACCAGCCCGGGCGGCCTGGTGAGCACCCAAGGCTCGTGGGAGGCCGGAGTCAAAGGCGCACAACCGGGCATTCTCATGCCGGGCCACCCGCAACCCGGCAAGCCCTACCGCCAGGAATACGTTTACAGCGTAGCCGAGAACATGGCGCAAATCGTCGCAACCAACGAGACAGTCACTGTCCCCGCCGGCACGTTCACCGGTTGTGTGAAAACAAAGGAGTGGTCCATGCTGGAAGCCGGCACCGAACTCAAGTGGTACGCCAAAGATGTCGGCGTCGTCAAAGAAGTGGCCACGGCGGGCGACTCGGTGGTGCTGGTGTCCATCACACGGGAATGACAGCAGCCTGAGCTTGTCGAGTTGGCGCTGACTGATTACACTGCGCGGCGATGGAGGCGACCAGTTAAATGTCTATGTCCCTCGAATCCACACTCACCGACATCATCGCCCGCCTGCGCCAAGGCCGGTTTCCCAACGAACGGGCCATCTCCCAAGTCATCGTCTTGCGCGTGCTTCAGGAGTTGGGCGGGGAGACGCCGAACAACACAAAAGTATAACCGCAAATGGACGCGGGTAACTAATGGGCTGGCGAGGAACATTGCGCGCGATGGAGGCTGCGGA
>CAZMKD010000174.1:0-31011 GCA_964566575.1 uncultured Verrucomicrobiota bacterium | reverse complement strand
GCCGGCTTTCCATTCGCTCAAGTTCTGCTCACTGATGGCCCGGCTCGCGAATTCCGCGGCCAACACCGCCTGGACTTCCGGTAAAGAATTCAGCCAGTCCACCAGTTTCGTGCCGGGTTCGCCGTCCTGCAACCGGCGGTTGAGTTGCTCGCGGATTTCACGGGGCAGCCGCGCAATCTTGCCGTTACGGGTCATGGCTTTTGTCTCACGCCAAGCCCCTTTGCGAACTCTGCGTCTCTGCGTGATTTCCTTGTGCTTACCGGATGCGTGCTCATCAATATCGCCCCCGAATGTTCCGGTTGTAGTAGGCGCCGGGCGACGAAGCGTTCAACAAGCCTTCGAAGTGGCGGTATGGGCAACCGCGATGCGGATAGGTTCTCCCGTTGGAGAACTTGACGAACAACGTGTTGCCTTCGTAGCCCACCGCGCGAATTGCGGACGAACTGACTGGAATCATGCTCATGACTTCCTCCTTGCGTTGACGGTTGGGTCAACATCACGCGCCAAGGATACGGGGAATGCGAACGCGACGGCAACGATTCAGGCCGTTTACAAAGGGATATTTGTTGGTTTCGCATGCGAACGCTTCGCACGCGAAGGTGGTTCACGCGAAGGTTTTCGCGCCAGCCCGGCGAGCCAACTGGTTGACTTTGTTGCGGCAGTTATCGTGCAGCGCTTTCCACCTCGCACCGTCTTCGCCTTTGAGCGTTGATCTGCCGAGTTCGTGCCACAAGGCCATGTTCAACGATGGATTCTTTTTGAGGCGGTCGAATTCCTCCCGCAGCATCGGCTTGATCCGCGCCAGCCACCATTGTTTCGGATCGTCCCGGAACTCCGGCAAGGCCGCGCTGGCGATGACGTGTTCAAACAAGGTCGGATACAGCTTGCGCCGCAACGATTCTTCCACCGTCATATCCCGGTAGGCGTCGGCGGTTTCATGAAAATTCCGCAACCGTTCAACGTTTTCCTTTTCCCGGTCGTATTGCCGACGTGCGTCAACGACGGAATCCAGAATGTCGGCTACGAGGACTCCGCATAATTCCCCGATCCGATCGTGATCCTTCGTCATCTCACCGGCCGGGTGTTTCTCGCCCAGATGAATCGCTTTAATGATGGCTTCGGCATCCGCCGTGAATTTTGGGTTTTGTCCACGCAATGAGGGCATCGTCAAGGATGTCTCGGCGGCTGATTGGAATTCGTCAGGATAGACCAAGGCCAACCGCGTGAATTCTTGGGCCAAGGCCTTCGCTTGAGACCAAAGATGCGAGCAGGCATTGGGTGCGTTCGCTCGCGCCAGACGCATCAACTCACGATTCAGGAAATCGAGACGCGAGACCAGACAATCCACCGCCTCATCCCACTCCGAAAACACGTTGCCGTGCTTGTCCAGATACCGGCGGTGCAGTTTGTGCGACCGGATTAGTTTCAGAAGCAAAGCTGTTCCACGATCCAGATTCTGATACGCAGTTACCAACGCGGCTTTCGGGTCTTGCGCGATTTGCCGCTCAACTGCGTCATGCTCGGCGAGGGCCTTGCGCTGTTCGGACGTGAGTTGTTTTTGCTGTCGCATCTCCGCCATTCGCCGATATTCCAACTCAATAAAATCGTTATTTGCGAAAAGTTCCTCGATTTCCTCCGGCAGTTTCGGCGGCGGTTGGAGAAGCAGTGGTTTCTTTGCCGGTGATTTGAGTTTCTTCGGCTTCTGCGCTCGCCGTTTCGGTTTCACGTCTCCATCGCTCATTTCAGTGGCGGCAACGCTTTCACAATCTTCGCTGTCTCCACGCTCACGGTGATGACCTGCCCAATCAGCCGCGCGATGTACTGCTCGTCGTCGGGGCGGTTCGGGTCGTTGGTGATGCCGCTGCGCTTGTCGGTGCTCACCTGGTACTGGTCAATCACCCAGTCCAACGCGCTGCGGTTGCCGAGCCGGTAGTCGAACGCTTCCTTCGGGATACCGGCCAGCGTGAGGAAATCGTTGTAGCGCAGACTGGCTTTGTCCTTGGCGAGTTTCACTTTCTCGACGCGCCAGTCCAACGGCGCGTCCTTGGCCTCGATCTTCTGGAGCGGGTATTCGGCTTGTTGTTCGTAACCGACGTGCAATTCAGCGAGACGTTTCCCGGCGGCGACGAATTGGCGGAACACTGTAGCGTCGGTCTGTGACCGACGGTTCTTCGCGGATTTCGGCGGTCGCAGACCGCCGCTACAGCCCACAAACGGGATCCGGGGCAACTCGCGCCGTAAATTGGCGGCGTATTTCTCCCGGTACTGCTGATGATGCAGCACGGCATAGATGTAGTGGAAGATGTCCCACTTGGTGATCGTCGCGTCGCCGTATTTTTCCTGGAACTGCGCCAGCGCCCAATCCGTCACGTTCTCCCGCCGCCCCGTCCCGTCCGCCGCGTAGGTGTAGTACGGGAAGCATTGGAAGGCGTCGGAACTGGCGATCAAATGCACTTCGGGAATCTGACCGACCGCGAGCGTGCTGAATGGGGAACGTGAACCGGCATCGCTGAGGCAGATGGCGCGATTCTCCTGCTCAGTTGCGGCAGTCGGATAGATCGAGGGGAACTGATACCGGCGCTCGGCCAAATCGCTGTCGAAGTAAAGGTGCTGTGCGACAAAGGGCCGGTAGAGGGCACGCCGCACCGACGGTTCATTGAACTCGATTGCCGCGCCGCGCTTGATGCGATTCTTGAGCGACTCCGACCAACTGATCCGGTTGTCGTAGGTCACGAAATCGTCAACGCCCTGCTTGCTGCCCTTGCGCCGCTGCCAACGGAACAGGTGTTCGTTGTAGGTTTCAATCATGCGCTGGGTGTTGGCAACGAGCGCGGCGCGGTCGAAGTTCCACGTCCAAGCGTCCCGGTTGGTCTTCACACCGTTACTCATCGTCGCGAAGATTGTCTCGCTTGCGCCTTCCTTGCTGCCAAGCGGCAGGAACGACTCGAAATCTTCGCTCATGCCTTCGGTGAGCCAATTGTCGTTCTTGTCGGGCTTCATCTGCTTCCACTTCACCTTGCCGGCATCCTGTTGGTCGTCGAGGAACCGGTATTTCTGTTCCTTGCGCCAGAACTCGTCGGTGCGGGCATAGAAGACCTTGCCGGGCCGTTTGCCCTTCTTGGTGCGAACCAGAAACGTGATGCTGACGCCGACTTGGATGCCGAAGACGTTGTGGGTGGTGCCGGAGAGCTTCGGATTCTTGCGGACGTTGCCGGTCAGGTCGAGGACGTAGACTTCGTCGAACGCCTGCACCAAATGCTTCCTCATGCCGTCGCAGGCGATGCCGTCAAGGAAACCGTTGTTGGTGACGAACGCGACAATGCCCTCGTCGCCGATACGCCGGGAAGCGAAGCAGAAGGCTTTGATGTACGGGTCGGACAGCGAATTCTTGTTCGAGGCGCGGGAATCCTTGGCGTAGGTGTCGGCGACCCAGCCATCCACGACCTTGTATTTCCGGTTCTTGTTGTTGTCGTTTTCGTTGGTCTGCCAGGCGTTGTAGGGCGGGTTGCTGAGGACGACGAAAATCGGGGCGGCTTTCTGGCGTTTGACGCGCTCGACGTTCTCGTGCGACATGAAGCCGAACTCGTGCTGGGTGGTTTCCGCCGTCTCGAAGGTGTCCACGAGACAGGCGCCGGAGAACGCGAGGTATTCGCCGGTGGCCTCGTAGTAGGCGTGCTCGAGGTTCATGCAACCGACGTAGTACGGCAGGAGCATGATCTCGTTGGTCCAGAGTTCGTGGGCGTACTTGTGGCGCAGCGCCGTCTTGGGAATGTGCGGCAGCAGGTGGACGGGGAAATTGTCGGTGCCGGCAAACGGGTCGAGGATGTGGACGCCGGGGGAAGCGAGCGATTTGCCGAAGTGTTTCTTCAGGAGATACTCGACGCTGGCGACCATGAAGCGGACGATGGGCGGCGGCGTATAGACGATGCCGTGGGTGTCGGCCACCTTGACGGAGAAGCCCTGAAAGAACTTTTCATAGACGGTGTTGAGGAACTTCTGTTTCTGGCTGAAATCGGTGATGGTCTCTGCGGTGTTCTCGATGGCGCGGTAGAACCGGTCGAGCTTTCCCAAGAACTCCGCCCGGCTGAAGCTGCGCGCGGTCAACGCCTCGATGACCCGCTCGATCTGGCTGGCAATGGCGTTGCGCTTCACGAAGTCGGGGTTCTTGAACACGGTGCGGAACAGCCGCTCGGTCAGCAGATGCTGGATCAGCATTTCCTCGACGGCCTCGTCGCGCAGGTTCGGATTGAGCGAGGCGCGGCAGACGCCGGCAAAATCGGTGAACGCGGTGACGAACTGCGTGTTGGTCTTGCGTTCGGCGTCGATGATCGCCTTCAAACCCGCGCCGAGTTCGGGGACGCGCTGTTGAAATTCCGTGACGGCGGTTTCCCATTCCTCGAAGGCCGGTGGCGTGTAGGCGAAGAATTCCGTCAGGGCGGCAATCAGCCGGTCGGGCTGGGTCAGGTCGGCATCTAGCACCAGTTGCCGGTCTTGGAACAGCAACGCCCGGTTCGGCGCTTGGAAGAGGATGTTGTCTTGCGGGTAGCCGAGATCAAACTTCTTGTGGGCTTCCTTGGTGAGATCGTCCTGTGAGTCCTTCGCTTCCCAAAAGCCATGGGGAATTTTGAACTCGTCAATCAACGCGCCGTCCACCCGGAGTGGATTCTGGTTTGCGCGTTTGATCTCCCATTCTGGCACCACCGTCCAGCGCCGTTGGCCGGCGCAGGTTTCGAGCAACCCCTGAAACGCCCCGCGCACCGCCGTTTCGTGGGTGACGCCCAGTCGATTGAATTGCGCGAGCGTCGCGTAATAGGCTTTGACCGGCTTGTGCGTGGGTTTGAGTTCCAGTGTGGGCATTACGAGGTTGATCTTATTGGATATTGATTTGCGCCTGCCCTTTTTCGTCGCCCGTGATGTTCTGGTCAGCCCACGCGACAAACTCAGTCAGCTTCCGGACATCCGCCATGCGCCGCTTGTACCACGAACGGCGGCGGCGAGAAAGAGCCAAAAACCCCGGCTGACATTGAGCTTGCGCCGAGACCCGCGAAGCCGCAGAAACGAAAGATGCAAGACGCGAAGCCACAGAAGATACCAAAAATCGTGACGATCACCGGCCGGTGTTACTGCGGCAAGGTGCGGTACCGGGCGAGCGGGCCGCCGAAGTTTCAGGGCAACTGTCACTGCCAGAATTGCCGGCGGGCGGCCGGGGCGCAGGCGGTGGCGTGGATTTCGGTCGAGAAGACATCGTTCAAGTTCACGCGTGGCAAACCGAAGCGGTACCGGACACCGACGAAGGCGTGGCGGACGTTTTGCGCAGCGTGCGGCACGTCGCTGACGTACGAGACGCCGCAGCGGACGACCGACATCGACATCACGACCGGCAGCCTCGACCATCCGGAGAAGTTCCCGCCGAAGCGGGATTTTTTCGTGGAGGAAAAGTTGCCGTGGGTCCGAAGGGTCAACGGCTAGCGCCAGCGGCGTCGAGAATCTCGCGGACCTTGTACGTGAAGCGCGCCGGAGAGAACGGTTTTTCGATGAAGAAAATGCCGGACTCGAGCACACCGTGTTCGGCAAGGGCGTCATCGGTGTAGCCGGACATGAACATGACCGGAATGCTTGGCAGGATTGGCTTGAGTTCGTTGAACATATCTTTGCCGCCCAGGATCGGCATGATGACGTCGGTGACGATCAGATCAATGCGGTCGCCGTTCTTCCTAGCCACTTCCACGCCTTCCCGGCCATTGCGGGCTACGAGCACCGTGTAGCCGCTGTCCTGCAGGATGCACACTCCCAACTCGCGCAGCGCGTCCTCGTCTTCGACAAGTAAAATGGTTTCGGTGCCTTTCTGCGGCAGCGGATTCGCCACGATGGGTTTCTGTTCCACTTTCTCGGCGATGGCCGGCAGGTAAATCTTGATGGCCGTGCCGTGGCCGGACTCGCTGTACACGAGGATGTGGCCGCTGCTTTGTTGGATGATGCCGTAACAGGTCGCCAGGCCCAGACCGGTGCCCTTGCCCACGCCCTTGGTGGTGAAGAATGGCTCAAACAAATGGGTTTTGACCTCCGGCGTCATGCCGACGCCGTTGTCGGTAACTACGATGCGCACATAATCGCCGGGCGTGAAGCCAGCCGGTTGCGGTTCGCGGAGGCTTTCGAGCCTGACCTGGGAGGTTTCGATGATGAGCTTGCCGCCTTCGGGCATGGCGTCGCGTGCGTTGACGGCGAGGTTCATGATGACTTGTTCGATCTGCCCGGCATCTGCTTTCACGCATGAGATCGAGTCATTGAAGATCGTGCGCAGTTCGATGTTTTCGCCGATCAACCGCTGGAGCATCGTGGTCATGCCAGTGATGGTTTCATTGAGGTCGAGGACTTTCGGATTGAGCAGTTGTTTGCGGCTGAACGCGAGCAGTTGCCGGGTCAGCGCGGCGGCGCGTTCGGAGGATTTCTGGATTTCCTCCACGTCCTTGCGGCGCGGGTCGTCGGCTGGGGTTTTCTGAGCCAGCATTGAGCAGTAGCCGCCGATGACGGTAAGAATGTTGTTGAAGTCATGGGCGACGCCGCCGGCGAGGCGGCCGATGGCCTGCATTTTCTGGGACTGACGGAGTTGCTCCTCGATGCTGTGCTGGTAGGTGACATCGCGAGAGACCGAGACAAAATTGATAATCTTCCCATCCTGGTCGAGCACTGGGGTGATGGTAGCCTCGGCATCATAGAGGCTGCCGTCCTTGCGGCGGTTGGTGAGTTGCCCGGTCCAAGCTTTGCGTTCCGTCAAGCGGCTCCACATGAACTCGTAGAAATCCGTGCCGTGCCGGCCGCTTTTGAGGAAGCGTGGGGTCTGGCCCATGGCTTCTGCGCGGGAGTAGCCCGTGATCCGCTCGAAGGCCGGGTTGACATACTGAATCCTGGACTCGGGGTCGGTGACGACAATGACCTCAGCAGATTGCTCGATGGCGGCGACGAGGCGGGCGTTGGTTTCTTCCGCTTGTTTACGCTCGGTAATGTTACGGGCTAGGATGACGATGTGGCTCGAGTCCAGTGGCACCAGTCGAGCCTCGAATAACTGTTGACCCTGGGCGAGTGGCAGGCTGTACTCGAATGCGACCATTTCCCCGGATTGTTTGATTTGCTCCATCGCACTATGGAAACGCTGGCTAACATCGGCCGGCAGAAAATCCTCCATGCGTTTGCCTATAAATTGCGATGGCGGCACAGACAGGTCTGTGTTTCTTCCGCCGCGGTAGTCGAGGATTGTCCCTTGCGTGTCGATGAGGAAGAAGAGGTCGGGGAACGCCCTGAACACGGCCTCCAGTTGCTGCGTCGTCTCACGAATGGCTTCCTCGGACTTTTTTCGTTCCGTGATGTCACGGCAGGTTGTGGAGTAGTAGTCGGTCCTTCCGTTGCCGGCCTTGTGAGCAATGATGGTCTGCAATACCGGAATCTGGCGACCGTCCCGAGTCAGCAACTCGGTTTCCCCGCTCCAGTACCCTTCGCGATCCGCGGCCGGCAGGGCGACGTTGAGAACCAGCTCCAAACTGGCCGCCGGATGGAACTGTTTGATGGACAGCTCGGACAGGTCTTCGTCCTCACCGACACCCAGCATCCGGCGACCGGAGCGGTTTAGGTATGTAAAGCACGTGTTGGTGTCGTACGAGCCGACCAGATCGGTGGTGCTCTCCATGATCTCGACCATGCGGCCGACGATGGTGTGGCTCTTGGCGGTTTCGACGGCGTGGCGCAGGGAGCGCTCGATTAGGGGCACATCAATCTGACCTTTGACGAGATAATCAGTCGCCCCGGCTTTCATCGCTTCCACGGCGATTTCCTGGTCGCCTTGGCCGGTCAGGAGGATGAACGGCGTGTGGATTTTGCGCGCCCGCGCCTCGCGCAGCAAGTCGAGGCCAGTATTCGCCCCGAGCCGGTAATCCACGAGGTACACGTCGGTGTGGTTCCGGCCCAGAGCCAACAGTCCCTTTTCGTACGAGTCGTGCCAGGTCAGATGGGCGCGAATGTTCACCGCCTCGGACAGGAGATCGCGGACGAGGATGTAGTAATCCTCGTCGTCGTCAATCATCACAATTCGGAGTGGTTGCGTGTTCATCAGTCCTCAGTCGCGGGTCGGCGGCAATTCGACGGTGTCGAACCAGTACTTCACCAACGTCTCGATCACGTCCACCAAGCTTTCGAAATTGCCCGGCTTGATGATGAACGAACTCGCGCCGAGATCATACGTGCGCTGAATGTCTTCGATCGCGTTGGAGGTCGTAAGGATGACGATGGGGATCTGACGCAGATGGGGGTCGTTTTTGATCTCGCGCAGGGCTTCGCGACCGTCTTTGCGCGGCATGTTCAGGTCCAGCAGGATCACGCCCGGTCGTTGGTTTGGCGGTAAGCTGGCGTACTTGCCTTGCCGGTGCAGGTAGTCCAGCAATTCTTCACCGTCCTCGACACAGTCCAGATGCTGAGGTAATTTGGTTTCCTCCAGCGCGTCCTTGACTAGCATCCGGTCGTCCGGATCATCGTCGGCCATTAGGATGTTGAGTCGTTCAGTGTTCATGTTATCGGGCCTCCTCGGTGCCGGGCAGCTTGACAATCTCCACCCAGTAGTAATTTACCGTCCTCATCAACTCGACCAACCCCTCGAACTTGACCGGCTTGGTGATGAATGAATTCACTCCCAAGTCGTACGTGCGGTAGATGTCCTCCTCGGCTTTGGACGTGGTGAGGACCACGATTGGGATGCGGCGCAAATGGGGATCGCTCTTGATCTCCCGCAGCGCTTCCCGGCCGTCCTTGCGTGGCATGTTCAGGTCCAGCAGAATCAGATCCGGCAAGGGCGCGCCATTCAGGCTGACAAACTTGCCGCGCCGGTGCAGGTAGTCGAGCAGTTCCTCACCGTCCTCGACGGTGTCCAGTCTGTTGGCGCACCGGCTCTCCTGAAGCGCTTCGCGGGTGAGCATGCGATCCTCGGGATCGTCATCCGCCAACAAGATCGTGATGGGTTGATGTTGGTTGTGCATATCTATTCCTCTCCGTTGTGTTGGTTTACGGGCAACGTGATGCTGAATGTCGCCCCTTCGCCGGGGGTGCTGATGGCCTCGATGCGGCCACCGTGGCGTTCGACGATTTTCTTGCAGATCGCCAGGCCGATGCCGGTGCCTTCGTACTCACCGCGGCCGTGCAGGCGCTGGAAGATGACGAAAATTTTCTCGGCGTATTTCTGATCGAAGCCGATGCCGTTGTCGCGGAACACCAGTTCCAAGCGGGGCGGCGTGGAGCCGTTGTGCACCGTCCCGGTCACATGAATCACTGGCGGCTGACTGTTTTTCTGGAACTTGAGCGCGTTGCCGATGAGGTTTTGGAACAACTGCCGCATCTGGAGCGCGTCCGCGTCAATCGTCGGCAGGTTTTCGACCTCGACGCGGCCCTTGGTCTGCTCGATGCGCACTTCCAGATCGGATAATACGCCGAGCGCGATTTCGTTGAGATCCACGGACACAAACGGTTGGGCCTTGGTCGTGACGCGTGAGAATGAGAGCAAATCCGTGATCAAGGTCTGCATCCGGGAGGCGGCGTCCCCCATGCGAGTCAGATAGTCGTGTCCGGTTTCGCCGAGCACTCCGCCAAACTTGCTCTTGAGCCGGTCGCCGAACGCCTGAATCTTGCGCAAGGGTTCTTGCAAGTCGTGCGAGGCGACGTAGGCGAAGTCCTGGAGTTCCCGGTTGCTGGCTTCGAGCCGGTCGGCAAACAGCTTGAGTCTCTCTTCGGCGGCTTTGCGCTCGGCAATCTCCGCCTTCAGACTGCTGTCGCTTTTCTCGATCTGGCCAAGCATTTCGTTGAACGCCCGGATGAGTTGTCCGACTTCGTCCTGATAGAATTCCGCGGCCCGGGTCGTGTAATCTTTTCCCTCGGAGACGCGGCGCGCGGTATCGGCCAGTGACAAAATCGGTCGCGAGATCACCCGCTGGATTTGCCAGGACATGAGCAGCGCGACGATGGTCGAAACGACAAGTACTCCGAGCACGATGCCGGCAAATTTGCGGAGCCGCTCCTTGATCTCCGTGAGGTTGGAGCCGACAAAAACCGTCCCCACAACTTCCCTGTCTTGGATGATGGGTTCAAAGACTTGGAGTATGTCCGCGACAAACCTATGTCCCGGGTTGGCGACGGGAGGAAACGCCACCCTTCGATAGCCGGGGCGGGTGTAGGTGGCGAAGACCTTACCGGTCTTGTCGTACAAGCAGGCGGTCACCACGTGGGGCTTGGCCTCCAAGGCGACCAACGTGGCCTCCGCGGCCTGTTGGTCCTCAAACATCAGCGCAGCCCGGCTGTTGGCGCCGATGATTTTCGCGTTCGCGGTCAACTCCTCGACCATCATGCGGCGGATGGCATGCACCTCGTAGGCCACGAACGCCACCACTGCCAGCAACAGCGCCGCGGTGCAGGTGAGCGTAATGATCAGCGTCAGCTTGCGCCGAATGGACATGTTCCAAAAGAAGCGCATCGTTTCCTAGCCCTTGGGGCTGCCTCCGCGCACTTCGCGTGCGAGCTTGAGCAATTCGGAGCTGATCGTGAGATTGGCCGCGCGGGCCGCCTCGAGATTCACACTGAACCGCACCTTGTTGTTCTCATTGAGAAATCGGATCACGCCGCCGTCGTTGAGAAACGTGTCTTGTTCGGCCACGGTGAGCACCGAGTGCCCTTGCAACTTCGCGCGCACTTCCGCCCACTGGCTTTTGACGGTGCTACTGACGAACAAGAGGTGACAGGTGGGGCCGCGTTCAAACTCGGCGAGGCTGGCAAACCGCACGATCTGCACGGGTCGGCTGTTGACGGTCCGCCCAGCGACCGCCCCGTCCAAGGCGCCATCGAACGGATCGTCTCCGAGAACGCCGAAGACGACCGGTGCGGTCTCGTTCGTAAAGCTATTGGTCGGCCACTCGACAAACTTGACGAAGTTGTACAGGCACGCCGCCTTGACCTTGTATTCCAGCGGCGTTTCGGCCGTGACCGCCTCGCTGGTGAGCGCGAGGGAAACAAACAAGAGCATCAACCCCAGCCCCCGCCTCGGGGCTGTGGTCAGGCAAATCTGTTGGAAGTAAACGCCGATGTTCATGGTCTACAATCGGTAAGTGAGTTTCACGCGAAATTGCCGGCCGTCCTGCTGGACAGTCGCGGGGATGCTGTCGGTCGGGTCGCTATAGCGTTGGTTGAGAATGTTGTACAAGCTCGCCGACGCTTCCCAGCCGCCCCAGAACTTGTGGGCGAACAGCGTTGCATTCAGCAGCCAGTAGCCGCTCAGCGAGCCCCCCGCGGGCGTGGTGTGAGAACTGGTGTACTGCGCCTGGAGTCCTGCAAAGGCCTTGTCGCGATAGAGTGGAGCGACCTTCTGCGCGTGCTTGGACGCGCCGACGACCGTGGGCACTTGAATTTCCATCAATTGCTCGAGGCTCAGGTCGGCTAATTCGGCGGCCGGACGCGACGCGATGTCGGCGTCGTGGGTCGCGCCGAAAGCGCGACCGGCCAGCAACAGGCAGACGAGACCGCGCCGCGCCGCACGCAGGTTCGCTGCGGCGGACGTGGCCGGCTGAGCTTGATTGTATTGTCGACGGCTCATCCGCATATCGTTTTGGGGACAATCCAGACGCCGGACCAATCCCCTTCCTCAAGAATGATGCAGTCGCCGTGCCCGCCAAACGGCAGGTTGACAATGACTTCGGAAGGAAACGGAGCGGATTGCGGGACATTTCCGGCCCCGCGACGGACAAATCTGTCAATCTCCGCGCACTTAGGAGCGGACGACAACGGGAGCGGGCGTCAGGCCGAGCAAGCGGTGGAGGCAGGACAACAGATGCTGGTTGGAGAACGGTTTCGTCAATAGCTGGTCCACGCCGCGGCGGAAACTGTCCGGCAACGCGATGCCGGCCACGCCGGTCAGGCCAATGATTTTGATGTTCGGCCGCAGAGACCGCAGATATTGGAGTGTATCCGCGCCGTTGAGGCCGGGCATGTGATAGTCCAGCACGACAGCGCGCAGGTTCTCATCGGCGTGGTGGATGATGTCCAGGCCCTTGGCGGGCGTCGGCGCCGTCAGGACTTCGAAGCCGGCGGTGAGAATGATTTGCCGGAGCACGTCCCGCACGGTCGGGTCGTCATCAATCACTAACACGGTGTCGCGGGAATCTGGCATGATGGTGTCCGTGGTTTAGAATTGAACGATCTGACTGATGTTGAAGATCGGCAGAAACATCGCCACCACGACCGAGCCGAGGACGATGCCCAGGAACGCAATCAGCAGCGGTTCGATCATTGACGTCAACGAGCTGAGGGAGTTTTCCACTTCCTGGTCGTAGTAGTTGGCCACCTGTTCGAGCATCTCAGGCACGGCCCCGGTTTGCTCGCCGCAGTTGACCATTTCCTGCATCAGCGGCGGAAACACCGGGTACCTGCGCAGCGCGTCGGTGAAAGTCATGCCGGACTTGATGTGTTGGCCCATTTGGACGGAGGCGGCTTCAAACAGGATATTGCCGGCGGACTTGCCGCCGATGTCGCAACTGTTGAGGATCGCCACGCCGCTGCGCAGCAGCGTCCCCATGGTGCGGCAGAACCGCGCCAGAGCGATGTTTTGCGCCAACGTCCCGAACAGCGGCGCCTTCATCTTGTACTTGTCCCAGAGCCAACTGCCTTGTTTCGTGCGCCGCAACTTCACGGCGCCATACACGAGCAACGCGCCGCCGATCAGGAATTTAATCAGGTTGTGACGGATCAGTTCGCTCACGTTGATCAAAATCCGCGTGGGCGCCGGCAGCGAGTGGCCGAATTCCTTGTAGATATCCCCGAACACGGGGATGATGCACGTCACCAGAAAAATCGTGATGCCGATCGCCATGACCGACACGATGACTGGATACGTCATGGCGGTGCGCACCTTCTTGCGCAACCGGACGGTGCCTTCCAGATAGAGAGCCAACCGCTCCAGCAGCTCGGAGATCGTGCCACTGCTTTCGCCGGCCTGCACCATGCAGACATAGAGCTTGCTGAAAATCTTGGGATGGCGCGCCAGCGCCTCCGAGAGCGCCAACCCTTGCGCGACCGCACTTGTCACGTCCAGAATCAACAGCTTCATGGCCGGGTGCGACGACTGCCGGCCCAACGCCTCCAGGCTCTGCATAATGGGCATACCGGCGCGGATCATCGTGGCCATTTGCCGGGTGAACGCCGCCAGCCGGTGCATGGGAATGCGACCGATCTTGACGGCCGCGGCGCCTTTGCCGGCTTCCACCTGTTTGAACGAGACGACGAGCAGACCTTTAGCGCCAAGCTTCTCAATGGCTTCGCGCTCATTCTGGCCGTCGATCTTGCCCGTGATCGGTTTGCCCTCGATGTTGCGGGCCGTATATTCAAAGGTCGCCGTCATCAGTCTACCGCCCCAGACTTGCAATTCCTGTGCCGGTGACGGTGGAAGGCTGGCATCATTTGGTCTCCAAAACCCACACGCCATTGCTGTTCACCAACGGCTGCCAGGATTGAACAGTGTAGGACAGCAGGCTTACACCGGTGCTTAAAGCTTCGTCGTAATGGACAACGGCGTTGCCCCCTGCTGAAATTGAATTGGCGAGAAATGCCCCGATATAGAGCGGATTGCCGTTGAACAGAAAATCCGCCTGCGGGGCATAGACAACACCGATGAAGTCGCCGCTCCCGCCAACCTTCCAATCGGTCGAGGTTGGTAGACCCCACCACATAGAGTTCTCCGCCAGCCCGCCCAGATTCTCGACGCCGTTGCCGGCCACGGACACACCCTTGGCCGCGTACACCTCAAGGCTGCCGCCCGGACGAATCGTCAGTTTGCCTGACCCAGAAAGGGCTATGTCACCGGTCGCGTAAATGCGCACAATCCCGTCGATGATCACATCGCCTGAAGTGTTCTTGAGCTTGCCGACGCGATAGTCGCCGGTCGAGAATGTATAGCTGCCCATTATATCGCCAAGGTTGGGGGACGAAGCCAAGTCGGACGGGACAACCACCGACGGCGTGCTCATAACAGCGTCGTGAGTGATCCAGCCTTTGGTCTCGCCGTCCGCTTCCGTCCACGAGCGTTGCGCGGCGGTAATCGTCCCGCCGACAGAGGCACCCGAGAACGCCACGTGGCCGCCCAAGCCGGTCGAGGAGTACCCATACACGTGTGTATTCTTCAAGTTGATGGCGGTGGCGGAGTTGGTCAGGCTGGCGATGTTGCCGTTGGCGCGGCGTTTCGCCGGGTCATACTGCCCGCCGGTGGAGTAGAGCGGCGAGGAGGAATCGAAACTGTCAATAATGATCGAGCCGGTGGTGGTCTGAAGATCCATAGTTCGTCGGGTCATCAGCGCATAGGTCAGCCTCAGCCTCCGATTAACGACGACCTTTAGCCCGCGCGAGACCGGCGGCGAGGACTTCGGGCCGTTGGCCGATGCCATGCAGGTGATGGTCGGCCATTTCTGGCTCACATTGGCGACGGTCACTGTGAAGCTGCCGGCCACGAAGCCGGCGGCATCGGTGTAGTTGAGCGCTGTTCTGTAATATGAGCCCGGCTGGGAGGGGACGGGCTGCCAGCCGCTGGGATTGCTGAAGGCTTGGGGCGCGTTGTTGCGGTACGGAAAATTCAGTTCGGCCAGCCCCAGTTCGACGCCGGCTTCACAGAGGTGAAGCGCCTGTGTCCAACTCTGCGACCGGCGGCTGAGCATGTACTCGTTGGTCACCCACGTCAGATAACCGGCCACGAGGATGGAGAGCACGCCGGCCGCGATGGCCGCGGCCATTAACACGTTGCCACCTCGCTGCCGCAACCACTGATGACGATGCCAGTTCAACTTTTGTTCCTCATTCGCAAACGGGCCGAAAGGACTTGCTGGGATTGGCGCTGACTCAAGATGGTTTTCGACAACTGGGCTGTGACTTGCACGCTTACGGCCTGCGTGGCCTGGGTGGTCACGACGTCAACCCGGTTGTACATACTGAACGCCACCGCGGTCACGCTGGTCGCCAGGAGGCTTGTCTTGCCGCTCCCGGCCACGGTCCGGTACCAGCCCTGGGGCGAGAACGCATGGGTGACGAAGTTGCTGGCGGTTACCAAGCCATTGGTGCTGCTGAACGCCGTGGGCACCACCAGGACGATCTGGTTGGAGCTGCACGAGCTGACGGCCATTCCCATGCGCGCGTCGCGCGAAAACCAATCCATCGCAATGCGACTCTCGGCATTGAGCTGGGTATAGTTGGACAGGGCACGAAATCCTTTCAAGCTGAATATGTAGCTGGTGATGATCCCGATCATCATGACCGACCCGATGGCGGCCGCGAACATGATTTCGGTCAGCGTAAACCCGCGCGACGGCAGCGGACGCCCGAGGCGGTCGTAAAGTGTGGGGTGGCGCATGGGCGTCAGGTCTTGTTGATCCCGCCATTGCCGATCAGGGTGGACAGGCTGTTGGTGATGGCGCGGTGGTGGCGGTTGGTCCAGGTCACCGACACGGTGGCTTTCATAACGGTGACGGTCGCGCCGAAGTTCTGGTAGAAGACCACGGTCGTTCTCCCGGCATAGGTGCCATTGGTGTCGGAGGCGTCGGTGAACGTCGTGGGATACGTTTGGAGTTGCGCCCACGTCTTGGTGCGAAGTTCCTCGACTTTTTGCTGGAGGACTTGCGAACTGCGCGTGCGCAATCGCAGGTCGGCGACGTACTGGCTGCAATGCGAGATGATGGCAATGATCGAGCAGATGACAAACGCCAGAATGGCCGAGCCAATCATCGCTTCCACCAAGGTGAAACCGCCGGCCGGAGCCGACCGGCAGCGCGGCCTAATAGCGCGCAGATAGATTCGAGTTTGTGTATTCATCCAGCGCCTGAAGTCTCTTGTTCTACAATCCATACAGCAGCGGGCGTTCCAAGCCGGCGGGGCCGGATGGCCAATCGGACGTTCAGATTTGAACGAAAACTCAGGGGTTCGGGTGCGCGAAAATGGCGAGACCGTCGACTCCGTCCCTCGGCGCGCCGCCTGCTATTGAGGAGAAGTCCGAGATTGAGGAACAAAGCGATCACAATGGAATGAATCTGACCGATCAACTTCAAGGCGCGCTTCCGGTAATGCAGATCCCGACTGGGTGGGTTGGCTCAGCGTTGGTGTTGGCGCTGATCTCCATCGCGATGGTGATCGCGCTGTTCTACTACCTCAATCGCCGGATCAAACGCCAGTATTTCGCGATGTGGAGCGTCGCGTGGATTTTCTACGCCGTCTATCTGGCGGCGGCCCTCGGGCTGCAGGAAATACCGGACTTCCATGTGTTGGTGTTGGCGCGCCGGGCGTGCATCGGCATCAGCGGCCTTTTCATGTTCTGGGGCAGTTTCCAGTTGACCTACCGGCGGCGCACACTTCGGGAGTTGGGTCTGGCCATCGCCTTGGTGGTGGCGTGGAGTGTGATGGCCACCTACTGCATCCGCAATCCGTATTGGGCGACCATTCCGTTCTTCTGTCTGCTGGGCGGAGCCGGGGTTTATACCGGGCGCGCGTATCTGACGAACCGGGCCGGCTATCACGGCGGCTCGATCCTGGGAACGGGCTTTCTGCTGTGGGGCGTCCACCTGTTTATCTTTCCGTACCTGGAAATGTCGCCGCAGTTCATGGCCGTCAGCTACGTGATCTCGGCGGTGCTGGCGTTCATGATCGCCATCGGCATGATCATCGAGCAGGAGGTCAATGTCGCGGAAAAGAACTATCGCGTCCTGTTCGATTCCGCCAGCGACGCGGTCTTTCTCGTGGACCTCTGGCAGTTGAAAATTCTGGAAGGGAACGGCGCGGCCGAGCGGCTGACCAAGTTGCCGAAGACCGAACTGATGGGTCGTACGTTTTCCGACATCTGTCCGAGCGTGGGCGATTGCAGCGGCAACGTCGTCACCCACCAACAGATGTTCAACCAGATCTTCCGCCCGTACACCGAGTTCTACATCGCCCAGAACGGCGGCGGCCGCGCCACCTGCGAAGGCGAAGCGGCCCTCGCCGAGTGGCACCAGCGCCTCGTCGTCCAAGTCAATATTCGCGACGTCGGCGAGCGCAAGAAGCTCGGCGAGCAAATCCATCGTGCCGAGAAACTCTCCGCGCTGGGCCAGTTGATCGCCGGCGTGGCGCACGAGTTGAACAACCCGCTGGCCATCGTCATGGCCACCGCCCAATTGGTGGCGCGGCGCAACGGGTTGGATGACGCCCTGAAAGCCGAACTGGGCCGGATCATGCACCAAAGCGAACGCGCGGCCAAGATTGTCCGCGACCTGCTGGCCTATGCCCGCCCGTCCGAACCGCAAAAAACCCCGATGGACTTGAACCGTCTCATTGGCGACGTGCTTCAATCCATCGCCACTCCGATCGAGGCCGCGGCCATCCAGATCCACCGAGACCTTGCCAAAAAACTGCCGCGCACCAAAGCCGACATGCTCCAAATCGAGCAAATCTTCACCAACCTGATGGTTAATGCGATTGACGCGCTGCGCGACCGCCCCCTGCCCCGCCACATCACCGTCAGCACGTCCGAAACGCTGAATACCCTTCGGTTCAGCGTCAAAGACAACGGACCGGGCATGCCGGCAGATATCCAGCAGAAGATTTTTGATCCGTTCTTCACGACCAAGCCATTGGGACGCGGCACCGGGCTTGGGCTGACGATCAGCAACGCACTGGTACAGGAACATCGTGGCAAGATTTGGCTGGAGTCCAAGGTCGGCAAAGGGACTGAATTCTTTGTGGACTTGCCGCTGTTGCCGTGCGAAGCCGAGCCGCTCCAAATCGAACAGCCCGAGGTGGAAGCGGCCGCCCCGGTCCCCACCAGCACAGGGCGGCATCTGCTGATCATTGACGACGAGCCGGACATCGTCAACGTGCTCAAATGCGTTCTGGAAGAGACCGGTTACACAATTGAAACCGCCAACAACGGCAACCAAGCCCTGCAGCGGCTCTCCAATCGGAATTACGACGTGATCCTTTCCGACATGCGCATGCCGGACCTGGATGGACAAGCTTTATACATCCGCGTCTGCGACAAGTACCCCGCCCTCGCCCGCCGTATCATTTTTATTACCGGCGACACGGTCAGTGAGAAAACCCGCGAATTCCTGCAATCCACGGGCAACCGCTGGCTCAGCAAGCCATTCCACATTACCGACGTGATCAATGTCGTGCAGGAGGTGCTCGCCCCCAATTTTGTCGCCGAACCCCAACTGCGCTGACCGTTGTCGGCGTTGGCGTGATGCCTGCTATGAAAGACATCCAGAGACAATTATGAAGACCATTCTGTGCGTGGATGATGACGGTTGGGTGCTCGAAATGCTCAAGGAGAGCCTGGAGGGTCGAGGCTACCGGGTGCTCGTGACCACCAACACGGATGTGGCGCCGGCTTGCTTGAAATTCGAGACCGTGGACCTTGTCTTACTCGACCTCAACATGCCAACCAAAGACGGTTTCTCGGTGTACCGGGAAATTCAGGCCATTCAGCACGTCCCTGTGCTGTTCGTCAGTGGCTGCGCTCGCACCTTCAACGAACGCGCGGGCCAACTCCGAAGCGAGAACCCAAGCGACCCGTCGTCCGGCCAGTTTGATTTTCTGCCCAAGCCATTTTCACTGGCCGCGCTGTTCGAGAAGATTGAAGCCATGCTCAAGCCGCCCGCTGCTGTCAGGAAGATTTCGGTTCCAACAAAAGCGCCCCAGACTGTTTCTTAAGACTCGCCCACCGGTCAGCTCCAAAATCCCCTTGCCTAGCCGGGCCGGTTTGGCTAGAGTTCGCCCCTCAGTTCATCGGTTTAACGATTCAACCACTTAACGGAACATCATGTCTCGACGTTGTGAAATTTGCGGTAAGGGCGCCGTGCGCGGCAATTCAATCCTGCGGCGCGGTCAGGCCAAGAAAACGGGCGGCATTGGTCAGCACATAACGGCAGTGACGCCGCGGGTGTTCCGGCCGAACTTGCAGACCGTGCACGCGGTGGTCAATGGCGTGCATCGCAAGATCAAATCCTGCACCAAATGCATCAAGAGCGGCCGCATCCTCAAAGCCGCCTGACGGGCGTTCTCAGCCGGTCAGCTTCGCGGCCAGTTGCACTTCGACGAGGCAGACATCGTCGGTGAATTCTCCGGCGGCGGCGTGCCGGCGCGTGAGCACGAGCAGTTGCTCGAGCAACTCCCCTCCCGGTAACGAAATGCGCCGGTGAACGGCTTCCTGGAGTTCATCGAAGCCGAACTGTTGGCCGTTGTCTCCTTGCACTTCGTACAGCCCGTCAGTGAATAACAGGACGGAATCGCGTGCGACTGGCGACCAACGCGACACGCTCCTGTTGTTGCTCGATGTACCCGATCAGTATTTTTTGCCGGTCGGCGGTCATGACAGTCAGCCGGGCATGAATCTCCCGCCGTAATGTCTGGTAGGCGTAACTGTAACTCACCACGCTCAACGCGCCCGCCGTCAGCACTACCGCGCCCGCGACGAGCAGGGCCAACTTCAGACGAATGGATGTTCGCAGTGCCTCGCGCATCAATGCCGAATCTCCACCCCGAAAATACAGCGCGCCTCTCACTCCGCCCACGCTCGCACATCCCGCACTTTCAATTGCACACTTCTCTCCCCGCGAAACTCGTTCCACTCCGGCATGAACGCGACATCCATCTTCCCCGCCGGCAACTCCACGTCCGCCCGCCCCCACCAGATCGCCTCGACCGTCGTGTCGCCATCGGTGATGCGGAATTTCAGATGCTTCTTGCCGACGACGCGACGCGTGCCGCACAATCGCACGCCGAGCACCGCAAACGTCGGCGACGGGTTGTCCTGACCGCACGGCTCGAGCCGGTCGAGCGCCTCGAAAAAAACCGCATCCAAGTCGTCGAGCCGCATGACGGCATCCACCCGCACCGCGCGCAGCATGTCGTCCGCGCTCAAGACCCGCTCGGCATGATCGTTGAGCCGGCGCCGCAACTCCCCGATCTTGCCGGATGCGATACTCAACCCGGCCGCCATTTCGTGGCCACCGTAGCGCAGTAAGATATCTGCACACCCGGCCAGCGCTCCGACAATCGAGAAGCCGGTAATACTCCGGCATGAACCTTTCCCATCCTTGCCAATCACCACCGTCGGCCGGTAAAACTCCTGCGTCACGCGGGACGCGACGATCCCGATCACGCCGATGTGCCAATCGTCATTGGCCAGCACCAGCACGCGATCATCGGCGTTCTTCGCCGCCAACGACAATGCTTCCTTCACAATGCGCTCTTCGATTTTCTGGCGCTCGATGTTGTGGTCGTTGAGCATCTCCGCCAGTTGCGCCGCGCGCGTGCCGTCTTCGGTCAGCAACAATTCCAACGCGGCCATCGCGTCGCCCAGCCGACCGGCCGCGTTGAGCCGCGGGCCTAGCCGGAAGCCGATGTGGTACGGAGAAACTTTGTCCGGCACGTCGGCCACCTCCATCAGCGCACGCAATCCGACCTTGGCCGTGCCGGGCAAGCGCTGCAAGCCGGCCCGCACCAGAATCCGGTTTTCGCCGGTCAGCGGGACGAGGTCGGCCACTGTGCCCAAGGCGACGAGATCGAGATGCTCCCGGAGGTCCAGCCCCAACTGCCGGTCTTGTTTGAGCAAGGCGTGGGCGAGCTTGAACGCGACGCCGACCGAGGCCAACGGTTCGCCGGCGCAACGCTTCGGGTTCACCAACACGCAATCCGGCAACTTCGCCGGCGGGACGTGGTGGTCGAGGACGATCACGTCCACGCCATTCTTCTTCAACCCGGCAATCTCATCGTGCGAACTCGTGCCGCAGTCCACGGCGATCAGCAAATCTGGATTGTGTTCCTTCACGCAACGCGCGATGCCGTCCGCGCTGAGGCCGTACCCTTCGTCCATGCGGTGCGGCAGAAAGTTGGCGACCGTTGCGCCGATGTCCCGCAGCACGCGGGTCAGCAGCGCGCTGGAAGTGACGCCATCCACATCGTAGTCGCCATAGATAACGATGCGACCGCCGGCTCGGATACGTTCCACGGCCGCCTCCATGTCGGGCAACAGAAACGGATCGGCGAGTTGCCGGAGTTGAGGATTGAGGAAGGCGCGCGCGGCGGCGGGGTCGTGGTGACCGCGGTTGATGAGAACTTGGGCGATGGCCGCCGGGAGCGACAGTTCACGGGCGAGCGTTTGTTGCAGCGCTGGCTCGGGCGGTGCGATGAGCCAGCGGTTCGTCACGAACTATCCCTTCGCCGCGACCGGCTTCTGCGCCGACGCTTTCACCCCTTCGCCGCGGTGATACCACAGCACGCACGGACTGGCGATGTAGATGGACGAATACGTGCCGGTCAGCACGCCAATCATGAAACAGAACGCGAAATCGTTGATGACGCGACCGCCGAATCCGTAGAGCGCGACGGAAGTCAGGAACACCGTGCCAGCAGTGAGGATCGTGCGCGAGAGGGTTTGGTTGACGCTGTTGTTGATGAGGTCAAAGTAGCTGAGCTTGCCACCGGTCAGCTTCTTGTTTTCGCGAATCCGGTCGAAGACGACGATGGTGTCGTTGATGGAGTAGCCGATGAGCGTCAGCACCGCCGCCACGACCGGCATCGAGAACGTCCGGCCCGTGAGACAGAACCAGCCGATGGTCATGAGCACGTCGTGCAACAGCGACACCAACGCGCCGAGGCCATACGAGAATTCGCCGAACCGGAATGCCACGTAGATCATGATCGCCACGAGCGACCAGAGCACCGCCCACAACGCCTGCTTCAGCAGTTCCGCGCCGACGATGGCGCCGACGTGCTCGGTGCTCAAGACTTTGAAGCCCGCCTCCGGGAAACTTGTCTGCAACGTCGATACGACTTTTTCACCCGCACCTTCCGGCAATTTCACTTCCAACTGCTCCGAGCCGCCACCGCGTGCATACTGGAGGTAGGCCTCCTTGAAGCCGCCGGCCTCGAGCGCGCCCCGCAGTTTGTCCACGTCGATGCGTTGCTGGAAGTTCATGGCCACGGTGTCGCCGCCGGCAAAGTCGATGCCGTAGACTTCGCCCTTGCCGAGATTCAGTCCGCCGCGGTGAACGAAGGAATATAGGCCGCCGGCAATCAGCAGCCACGACAGCGCAAACGCAATCGGCCAGACGCCAAGGAAGTTGATTTTCGGAATGGCGCCGAACACGTGCAACATCTTGAACGACGTGAGCCAGCCTTTGGCGATGAGCCAGTCGAACACCAACCGCGTGATAAACACCGCCGCAAATAAGTTGGCGATCAAGCCAATGGTCAACGTGACGCCAAAGCCCTTGACCGGGCCGCTGCCCAGCGTGATGAGGATGATGGCCGTGAGGATCGTGGTGAAGTTCGAGTCGAAGATGACGATGAACGCGCGCTGGTAACCGGCCACGATGGCGGCCTTGAGACTCTTGTGGGCCGCCAACTCTTCGCGGATGCGCTCGTAGATAAGCACGTTGGCGTCGACGGCCATGCCGATGGTCAGCACGATGCCGGCAATGCCGGGCAGCGTGAGCGTGAACTTGAACATCGCCAACACGCCGATGATGATGAGAATGTTGAGCGCCAACGCGAAGTCGGCGACGACGCCGGCGGCGAGATAATACACCACCATGAACACCACCACCGCCACCGCGCCGATGAGGGCGGCCTTCACGCCGCTGTCAATCGAGTCTTTGCCGAGCGACGGATCGACGCCGCGCTCTTCCAAGACGGCGAGCGGGGCTTCGAGCGGATTTTCCAAAACGCTGGCAAGTCGTTGCGCTTCGATCAGGCTGTAATTGCCGGTGATCTGCGCGTGTCCGCCTAGGATCGCGTCCTGAATCACCGGTGCGGACTGCAGCACACCGTCAATCACAATGGCCAGTTGGCGCTCGACGTTGGCGGCGGTCACGCGACCGAACACGGCCGCGCCTTCCTTGTTGAACGTCAGTGAAATGTACGGTCGACCGATGTCGTCGTAGGCAACCCAGGCGCGCTCGATGTATTTACCGGTCAAGCCTTGTTCGGGCTTGAGTTTGCAGTAGTAGTTGCGCAACACGATCCGGCCTTCGCGCGTCGTGGTTTCAGTCAAATTCGTGTAGCCGAGCGGCGGACGGAAGCGCGGATCGCTCAACGCATCGGCTTGCAGCCGGTCATTGTCTGCGTGGACGAGGAGGAATTCGAGGTAAGCCGCCTGCTGGATGGTGCGGCGCGCCTCTAGCCGGTCGGCTTCTTTTAAGCCGGGAATCTGAACGAGGATGCGGTCATCGCCGACTTGTTGGATGATTGGCTCGGAGACGCCAAATCGGTCGACGCGCTTCTTGATGATCTCGACGGCTTGCCGGATAGCTGCACCGCGACCCGTCGCATCGATCTTCGACGTGTCCATCTTGAGCAGGAACGACGTGCCGCCCTTGAGGTCGAGGCCGAGTTGGATTCCATGCTTCATGATGCCGTACACCGAAAGTCCGACGACGGCCAGAACAACGAGAAACTTCCACTGGAGTTGCTTGTTCATGGTGAGAGATTAATTACCGGACTCAGCGTCCTTTTGTACGACGCTGGTGACGGCGCTTTTAAGGACTTCGATCTTCACGTTCTCAGCGATTTTCACGACAAAGGTTTTTTCTTTCACATTGGCGATGATGCCGTAGATACCGCTGCTCATCAGCACGCGGTCGCCGGACTTGATGTTCTTCATCAAGTTCTCCTGCTCCTTCTTTTGCTTTTTCTGCGGCCGGATCAGCAGGAAATAGAACATCACACCGAGGATCGCAAACATCCCGATCATCTGGATCGTCTGCCCCGCCGGGTTCGCTTCCGTACCCGCCGGGGATGGCGCCATCGCCAGCAACTCAAACATTTTCATTGGTCTCCGCCGTTTCCTTGTACCGCGCGATAAACTCGCGCCGAAATTCGTTAAACTCTCCCGCAACAATCGCCTCCCGCGCCCGCCGCAGCAGGCCGAGGAACAAGTGCAGGTTGTGCCACGTCATCAGCCGTAACCCGAGGATCTCGTTCGCCCAGAACAGATGCCGGAGGTACGCCCGGGTAAAGTTCCGGCACGCGTAACACTCACACCCCTCCTCCATCGGCCCAAAATCTTCCCGGTACGCCGCATTCTTGATCGCGTAGCTGCCGGTGTGCGTGAACACCCGTCCATTGCGCCCCGAGCGCGTCGGCAACACGCAGTCGAACATGTCCACGCCGCGCGCGACCATCTCCAGCATTTGCGGCGGCGTGCCGACGCCCATGACATACCGAGGTTTGGCCTCCGGCAAGTGTGGCACGCTCATCTCGACTTGCCGCAGCATATCCGGCTCCGGCTCTCCCACGCTCACGCCGCCAATGGCATACCCGGCGAAATCCATCGCGACCAGCTCGCGCGCGCACTTTTCCCGCAACTCCGGGAACACACATCCCTGCACGATTCCAAAGAGCAATTGCCGCTCGCCGAGACCTTTTTCCCGGCAGCGAGCCGCCCACTGTATTGTCAGGTCCACGCTTCTGCAAGCGTATTCTCGGTCGCACGGCCACGGCGGACACTCATCGAACGCCATCCCAATGTCGCTGCCCAGAATGCGTTGCGCGTCCATCGCTTCGACCGGCCCGAGCCGCAGCGTCGCGCCGTCCACGTGCGATTGAAACTCCACGCCGGCCTCGGTGATCTTGCGCAGTTTGGCGAGCGAGAACACCTGAAAGCCGCCGCTGTCGGTCAGGATCGGGCCATCCCAATTCATGAACTTGTGCAGTCCCCCAGCCTTCTCGATCAACTCGAGGCCGGGCCGCGTCATCAAATGATATGTGTTGCCAAGGATGATCTGGGCGTGGAGCTGCCGCAGTTCGTCCGGCGACATACACTTGACCGTGGCTTGCGTGCCGACCGGCATGAAGACCGGCGTCTCGACGATCCCATGCGCCGTCGCGAGCCGCCCGGCACGCGCTGCGCAAGAAGGATCGGTGACGACCAGTTCAAAAGCTCCGCGATTCACGGTTGCCAGTGATAGCAGATGCGTGAGTAATTGTCAGCGGGCGTGAATCGTGTTTGCTTTACAGCGGCGATGGTTTCCGTATAATCCGCGAAACTTCGGCGTGAATTCAACAAGCATGAGGAGAAAGCAATGAGGGTTAAGAGTTATCGTAGCATCGCGTTACCGTTCTGCATTTTGGTCGCATCGTGTCTGGCCGCCCCGATGGCGCGGGCCGCATACACTAATGATTTTGACGGACTGCGCGCCGAACTCGAGTCGCGCTCGCTGGCGCTGAGCAACAGCACCGACAAAATCGACATCAAGACAAAGAAACTCTGTGACCAAGCGATTGCGTTGATCGACAAACCAGCCTCGTCGCTCGCCACCGACATCAAGACCGCCAAGAAAGTCGCCGGCAAGATGATCAAGGCGTTCCCCGATGACTTCATTCTATCGTCTTCAGCCATCGAATCGCTTACGTTCAGCAACATCGTACCGTTCCTACTCACCACCTACTACGCTCTCGGCGCCGACGTTCAAAGCGAGATCGGAACGCTGACAGGTCTGATTGATGGGCTGCCGGACGGCACGGCAAAAACCAAAGCGCAGGCCGCGTTCAATACCGCCACTAATCTCATCGCGTTGGCGCAGACGCCCGGCATCACGTTCGCTCAGGCCGGCACGTTGCTCGGCAAATCCCTGAAGGCCGCACTCAAAGGCCAGCAGATCGCCATCAAGGCCGGTGGCGGCGGCGGCACCAGCGGCTGGACGGCATCCGTCATGATTGCCGGTACGAACGACAACTTCGTCGCGACTTCTGCCACGGCTGGGTACAGCCAGAGTTTCGGCAATCTCGACCTGAACGCGCAGCGCTCGGGCGTCAACGAGATGGGCTGCGTCATCCCCTCGGGCTTCACCGGCACGACCGGCTCGTTTCCCCTCGATAACGGGTTGGGCTTCTTCGTCGAGTTTGGCCCTCCGCTGGTCATCTGGAATGGCATTTCCGGCACGCTCAATATCACGACGTTCGATCTCGCGACCCACACCATCGTCGCCACATTTGATTTTGTCGCCACGAACGGAATGGGAGGCACGATCACCGTCACCAACGGCATGATCAACCTGGACAACCTGACCGGCCCCTAGCGTCGCCGTTCGCGCTCATACGTCGCGCGGTCGTCGATGTCGACGAGGACACCTTCATCGTCGACCGGCAACCGCGCGATGTCGTCGGGATGATTGGCGAGGAAATGCTTCAGCGTTAGCGATTCATCTAGCCCCAAAACTTCGCGGGCGTATCGGGCCTCGAACAACAACGGGTGCCCTTGCCGGCCGCTGAGCGTTGGAATCAATATCTTGCCATCGAACTCGGCCACGAGTTGCTCCACGGTGGCCCGCTGCAATTTCGGCTGATCGCACAGGCCGATCAAAACCAGCTTCGCGCCCGCCGGTAGTGCACGCAGACCGGCTTGCACGGACGTGAACATGCCGGCTTTCCAGCCGGCATTCGTCACAATCCGCAGTTTGGGAGGGCGAGCCTCCCGGCGAGCCGTCGCGCCCTGCGGCTCGGCTGGAGCCTCGCCCTCCCGTAGCTTCGCGGCGATCTCTTCCGCCTTATAGCCGAGCACGACGAGAATCTCGTCCACTTGGGGCGTCGTAAACGCGTCGATGACGCACTCCAGCATTGTCTTACCGGCAAACGGCAGGAGTTGCTTCGGCTCACCCATCCGCCGGGACTCACCGGCGGCGAGAATGATCGCGACGTTCATCGCGCCAGCTTGTCGGCAATCGCGTTGGTGACCGAAAGCGAGTTCGAATTCTGGGCACCACGCCGCGTGGCAATCAACTCCGCGACCACGCTGACGGCTATCTCCTCGACCGTCAGCGAATGAATCGCCACACCCATCGGTGAATGGACGCGCCTGAAATCTTCGGCCGTGCACACGCCATCCGCAATGAAACCTTCCATGACGGTGCGCACTTTGCGTTTGCTGCCGATCATCCCAATGTACGCGGCCCGGCTATGGATGACTTCTCTCAGAATGACCGCGTCATGCCGGTGACCGCGCGTCACGATGCACAGGTACGTGTCCGCGTCAATCGACAGCTCTTTCGCGATTTTGGCCGGGTCCTCCACGATGACTTGCGTCGCGTCCGGGAATCGTTCCTTGTTGGCAAACGACGGCCGGTCGTCCACGGCCACAACGTCAAAGCCACTCCAAGCCGCGAGCTTGCCAACCGCCGCGCCGACATGGCCGCCACCGAAGATGACGAGCGTTGGTTTGGGCTGGATTGGTTCGAAGTAAACGGACAAGGATGAGGGATGAAGGATGAGGGATGAAGGTTCCGGCTCCGGTTCAGAAAGCAACTCCACTGATTTCGCCGCGAGTTGAGAAAGAATCTCGGACGGCAATTCGTCCGCGACAAGGAGCTGGTCGCCGGCAAATAGCGCGCGCTTGCCGGTGTGTTCGCCGGTCGTGAGCGTCACAAGCATGCGACGTTGCCGGGTGTCGGCGAGCAGGGCGGGCCAGATTTTGTGACTGCCGGGATTGGGTTGGACGAAGGTCTGGACTGAGCCGCCGCAGATCAAGCCGTCGTCCCAGCCAAAATCGTCGTCGAGGACGGCGCGGAAGGTGAACGGCTCACCGGTTTCGATGGCGCGGAGGGCTTTCTGCCGAGTCTCGGCTTCGAGGCACCCGCCGCCGAGCGTGCCGAGCACGCGACCATCCGGCAGGAAAATCGCCTTCGCCCCACACTTTTGCGGAGTCGAGCCTTTGGTCTCGATGAGCACCGCAAACGCGAGCGGCTGGCCGGCGTCGAGCAGGTTCAGAAGATCGCGGTAGATCGGGTCCACGCCTTTAGGCTAACGGCTGTCGCGAATCGAATCAAGCTCGACCGCTATTCGAGGAATGCGGCGACCGCTTGGTTGATCTTTTGCGCTTCGCAACCTGTCGCAATGTGGCCGCAGTCGCTTTCCAATTCGAGCGTCCTGGCCTGCAGCAGACGCGCGAAATCCAACGCCGGGGTTGGACACACGGCGCGGTCTTTCAACGCCGCGATCACGAGCACCTTGGCTTTCACGGCGGCGGCGGCTTTCTCCATCGAACCGCCGAATGCCGACGAAACATCCAATCCCATGATGACCTCCAACTGTCGGATCTTGTCGTTCGAATCGAACCCCGTGGTCTTCTCCGCCTTCTCCAAATCCGCCGCCACTTTGTCGAGTGTCATTCGTCTGTTGTATTCTTCGGGAGTGGTGAGGATCAGCGCGAGGAATTCGGCCTCCGCCTCGCGCGCGGGGTTTTTCGTGTAATCTCCGCCCTTCCAGCCGGGGTCATTCGTGATCGCGCGCAGTTGCGCCCGCAACAGCACGAAATCGTACGGCGTGATGCGCGGCGAACCGACAATCGGAATCGCCTTGTCCATGAAATCCGGGTAGGAAACCATCCACTGAAACGTCTGCATTCCTCCCATCGAAATCCCCATGACCGCTCTCACGTGGTTCAAGTGCAGCATCTTCGTGAGAAATTCGTGCTCGGCGTTGACCATGTCGCGGATTGTGATCTTCGGGAATTTCATCCGCGGTTGACTCTTGCTGTTCGAGGGCGACGCGGAAACGCCGTTGCTCAATGCGTCCACAGCGATCACATAGTATTTCGTCGTGTCTACAAGTTTGCCCGGCCCCATGCTCTCGATGAGTTGCTCCGTCGTTCCCAACGCCCAAGTGGGAAACAGAATCGCGTTTGACCGATCCTCATTGAGCGCGCCAAACGTCCGGTAGCCGATACGACAGTCGTGGATGACTTCCCCACTCTCCAACTTGAAATCGGCGAGTTGCGCGAACTGAAGTTCCTGCCCGGTCGCGGCGCTCGTCAAGCACATGCGCAGCACTAAAAGACAAACACCAACGCGAAGGGGATTTTTCATAGTAGCCACATCCCAAACTGGGCGCAAGTTAAGGCGGTAAGGCAAGGGCGGCGTGCATTGTCCAAGAGTGAGCGCATGGCTATTGCTAAGAAGGCTGCGGCGGCTCGGTGGGGGAAGAGGTAGAAGGCGGTGGTGTCTGTTGGACTACGCTTTGACGATCAAGCATGTTTTTAATGTATTGATTGATTGAGGCTTCCGCCTTTCCGTTTGCTTCGATTGTCTCCGCCTGTGTAGTCCGATAAATTTCCTCTAGTGCCCTAAGCACATCGTCTCCTACAAATACGAGCGACCCCAGCACCGGCCCGACAACAAACATATCCGTCCGCTGTCCTACGCCGGGAGCAACTTCGGCTCGTTTCTTGGCAGAGTATGTCAGCAACCATGTTTCTGGAAATGGTCTAAATCTGGTGTGTTGAGCGAACATGAATTCGGAAGCTGCATGATTGCCGCCCACTCCTATGGCAGCAAAACCAACTTGGTCTTGGCACATCACCTCTGAATTATGAAGAACGTAGATATGCGCTCCGGTGGAATCTATTCCAGAGATTGTCGCTTGAACGGTGGCAATTTCAAACTGTTGCAATCTATCGGCCGTTTCCATCACTAGCTCTGGAGCCATCTCACGCTGTCGCTGCATGTAAGTATTGTGGTTCAATCCAAGTGGGGCAAGAACCGCATTCTCGGCTCGCGCTGCGCGAGCCGCTTCATAATGGCGGCTATATAGATTCGCAACGTCTCGAACCAACCACCAGTTGTTTGGTTCAATTTGTATGCGCCTATTCACCTCCTCTCCAACGCGCTGTATGATCTCAGATTGTAATGCCGCATCCCCAGCGGCCATGATTGTTATGGCACTTGTCAGTGTATAAATTTTGCGTTGAGGTGGCTCGAATTCAATGTCGCCTGCGGTTAGCATTTGGTCTGCTGCGCCCACAATCATGAATCCGGCGTTCTGCGGTGCTTGACAGATGGCGGCGACACAAACAGTCACGAGTACTTTCTCCCTTCGGTTAGGTCGGACAGTATACCGGTTTCGGTCAATCCATCTCAAGGCAGAAACAGGAGGAATCTTCTTCACAAGCGAATCCTCACCCCAAGCATATCTCGACCAGCTACGCGGAGCGCCAGAACCTTACAATGCGAATGCGCATGCGGCGATTCACTCGACTGACAAATGCGTTCTCGAAAAAGGTCGAGAATCTGGAAGCCAACGTCGCGCTTTATTTCATGCACTACAACTTCTGCCGGATTCACCGGACATTGAGGGTCACACCCGCGATGGAGGCGGGTATAAGCAATCATATCTGGAGTCTTGAGGAAGTTGTCCGACTCATTGCTTGATTTTTCTGCCTCTTTGTTCCAGCCTAGAAATTCTAGGCAACAGTCGAAAGGACTAAGATTATGAAGAAACGACTTACGCGGGTTGCTCCGCTGCGCGCAGGCATTGTGCTTACAATTCTTTTACGGGTTCTTTGGTCTGCTTCTCGGACCGCTGATATTTTTTTCTAGTCAGTTAGCAGCCAAGGGCGATGCGATACCGGCACCGATGGCTGTTCTAGTAATGTTTACTGTGTTGTCTCCTCTCATTTATGCAGCCATCGGCTTCTTGTGTGGCGTTGTCATGGGAGCGGCCTACAATTTGATGTCACATTCCGCGGCTTGGAAAGCCTGGCTGCTCCGACTTTACAGGAAATCGCCAGTCGCTACCCGAAAACCGTACGGCAAACAATCGGCTGCATTCTTGGCAGGCCCTTGAATGGGCTATCGACCTGAAGCGGGTGACCAAGTACCGAGAACCGCTATTCACGCGGCCATAGAGTTGAGAGGTCACAACCAAGCTCGTAGCGACTAGCAGCCTGTCGGACTTGGGCGCGCGAGTTTTCTTGAATCGAAGGGCGGGTTGTAGTGTATGAGAGACATGCCAGCACGACTCGTCAATGTTGATCGGGACACACCCCTGCTCTTGCCGCCGGACTTGCGCCAGTGGATTCCTGAAGACCACCTCGCCCACTACCTCCTCGACGCCGTCGAGAGTCCCCCGTTGACTACGCTGCGTGTCAACGAACGCGGCACCGGCGACGAACAGTTCCCGCCGCGCATGATGCTCGGCCTGCTGATCTAC
>CAZMKD010000173.1:0-2540 GCA_964566575.1 uncultured Verrucomicrobiota bacterium | reverse complement strand
TCGAGAACGGCTTCAACCTAGACATCAAGAACCCCAACGCCAAAGACGACTTCGAACATCTCCCGCCGGAAAAACTCGCTGCTGACATCCTCAAGAAGGAACAACGCATCGCTGAGATCATGGCGGACATCCAAAAGGCTCTGCTACAATCGCCCCAGAAATGAAACCGATCTTCACTGACAACGTTGTAGCGGCGCTTCTGCGAAGCGCCGAATCCGGAAACCCACAACCTGTGCCTCGCAGAGGCGCAGCTACACCCTACCAGCCATGAAACGCACCCTCGCCAAACGCACGGGCAATTACGACGCCGTCCTGACCGGCATGGTCGCCCTGCTGGAAAACGCCCGCCGCGCCAGCGCCCGCACCGTCAACGCGATCATCACGGCCACCTATTGGGAAGCAGGCCGGCGGATCGTGGAGTACGAACAGCAAGGGGAACGGCGCGCCGAATACGGACAGGAACTCGTCAGAAAACTCAGCCGCGACCTGACCACTCGATTCGGCAGAGGTTTTTCCCAGCGTAATTTGGAGCAGATGCGGTTCTTCTACCTGACTTGGCCAATTACGCAGACACCGTCTGCGCAATTGTCATCGCTCTCTGCCATCGCCAAAGCCTTCCCCCTCCCGTGGTCGCACTACGTCCGCCTGCTCTCAGTGAAAAACGAACAGGGCCGCGCGTTCTACGAAACCGAAGCCCTGCGCGGCGGCTGGTCGGTGCGCCAACTCGACCGCCAGATTTCCACCCAGTTCTACGAACGCACCGCCCTGTCCCGCAACAAAGCCGCCATGCTCGCCAAAGGCGCAAAGCCCAAACCCGCCGACCTCCTCACCCCCGACGAGGAGATCAAAGACCCGCTTGTGCTCGAGTTCCTCGGCCTCAAAGACGAATACTCCGAACTCGAACTGGAAGCGGCCATCATCCGCCAACTCGAAACGTTCCTCCTCGAACTCGGCGGCGACTTCGCCTTCGTCGGCCGGCAACGCCGGCTGCGGATTGACGACGAATGGTATCGCGTGGACCTGATTTTCTTTCACCGCCGATTGCGGTGTCTGGTCGTCATTGACCTCAAGCTCGGCAAGTTCACTCACGCCGATGCCGGCCAGATGCATCTGTATCTCAACTACGCCCGCGCCCACTGGATGCAGCCCGGCGAAAACCCGCCCGTCGGCCTCATCCTCTGCGCCACCAAAGGCGAAGCGATGGCCCGGTACGCCACCGATGGCTTACCCAACAAGATGCTCGTCCGCGAATACCTCACCACGCTGCCCGCCGAGAAACTCCTCGCTGCCGAACTCACCCGCGCCCGCAACCAACTCGAAGCCCGCCGCCCCGCCCGACGATGAAAGCGAATTGGCCATCCGTTCCGCTCGGCGAATTGCTGACGCGGCGCAAAGACGAGGTTGCGGTTCAGCCGATGGAATTTTACTCACGGCTTACGATCCGCATGAACGGCCGGGGCATTGTGGTTCGAGACCGGGTTCAAGGACACCAAATCGGCACAAAGAATCAGTTCGTAGCGAAAGCCGGGCAGCTCGTACTCTCGAAGATCGACGCACGGAACGGCGCTTTTGGAGTTTTACCGGATGCGTGTGACGGCGCAATTATTACCGGCAACTTCTGGGCCTTCGATCCAAATCTCGACCGGCTCGACGTGCGCTATCTCAATTACCTTACGAAGACACCGATGTTCATCGACTTCTGTATCAGAGCGAGCGACGGCACGACCAATCGTCTTTACCTGCAAGAACCCAAGTTCCTTGCCCGCGAAATCCCGCTACCACCGGTGACGGAGCAGCGGCGGATCGTGGCGCGCATCGAGCAACTGGCCGCCCAAATCGAAGAAGCCCGTCTCTTGAAAGGAGAAATCGCAACCGATCAGCAAAGGCTCTTGCAAGCTGCATTCGCAAGAATTGTCGAAGGCGCGTCTTACCGACCAATGCGCGATGTTTCTCCAATTGTGAGGAGGCCAGCCGAACTTGATTCGACGACCGTGTATCCCGAACTCGGAATCCGCTCCTTCGGCAGAGGTACATTTCACAAACCCGCGCTCACTGGTTTTGAACTAGGATCTAAACGCCTCTACCGTTTCGAGTCCGGTGACCTCGTGTTCATGAATGTCTTCGCATGGGAGGGCGCAGTTGCCGTAGCCAAGCCAGAAGATGCAGGCCGGTTCGGCTCGCACCGCTTTATCACATGCGTGGCAAAGTTGGATGTGGTCACCGCTGGATTCCTTTGCTTTTACTTTCTGACGGACGAAGGATTGGAAAAACTCCGCGATGCCTCTCCCGGTGGTGCAGGCCGCAACCGGACGCTCGGCCTCAATGCGTTGGGCAATATCGAAGTGCCGGCTCCGCCGATGGAAAAGCAACTCTGGTTCGACGGGTTGGCGGGGCAGGTGGCGGCGCTGGCGCGGCTGCAGTCCGAAAGCCACCTTCGCTTGGAGCAGTTGCTACCGTCGGTGCTGCATCGCGCCTTCAGTGGAGAGTTGTGACCATGCGAGAGTTTCCACCCAAGCTACGGTGCGCCACGGCCACCGCCG
>CAZMKD010000172.1:0-2231 GCA_964566575.1 uncultured Verrucomicrobiota bacterium | reverse complement strand
TCAGCGGTGAAATGAACAACTTGCTCGTGCTCGACACCGTTTGCCTGGGTGATCGCCAACCGAATACCCACGGCGTTCGTGGGCGATTTTCCACCGGCAAACACGATGCTCTCCACCCGATGAAATCTTGTAGTGCATTGGGCAAGTTCGCTATCAAACAAATCCTCTTCCGCATCGTGCCACTTGGACGGCGGTTTGAGCGCGAGATAGCTACCGAGCGATTCAAGCCAGTCGGACTCCGGCAGGTTGTCGTCCATCAACCGAAGGCAAAACGCACGGAGCTTTGGTTCATTGACGCCGAGCACGACCTGTTCGGCACGTCCTGCAAGCGCAGTTCTGAATTGTTGGAAAGTGCCGGGCAAATCGAACGCAGCACGAAGTTCTTTTCGCAGACGTTCCTGCAATTCAGGGAACGCAGCTCTCAAATCGTCGAGTGCGGCTTTCAACGTCTTCACGAAAGCCTGGACTGGTTTGCTGGCGGTCGCATCGTGTGGAATCGGATCAAAGCCGCACGCCTTGGGCAACTCGGCGAATAAAAGTTTTGCGGGTTCACGGGCGTTGAGAATGATGTCGCGAACGGCAAGTGCCGTGGGCGAGAGGTTCTTCGTGTTCAACACGTATGCCGGAAGCTGTGCGACAAACACACACAGCTTCTTCACTACATCAAGCAGTTCAATTTCGCGCTCTTGCGAGGCTCTGACCTCCAACACGGTTAGTAACTTTTCAAAGAGTTCGGCTCGGACACCTTCGATCTTGCAGTATTGGATGTCGAATCGTTCAGGTGCTTTGGTGAGCACAAGCATCGCCTCCGCGTTCAACTCGCGCAGGAACGTGCCGTCCTTGTAAAATGCCACGTCCTTTTCGTTCGCGATGGCGAAAACGGTGAGCAGCAGCGGAATGATGCCGTCGCGGACGCCGTAGGGTGGCTTCCGCAATTCCTCAAACAGCGCAGCAATGTTCACACGGCTGTCCGGCTCTTTCTGCACGATTTCCCGAATCAATCGTAAAGCCGGAAGCACGCCGCATTTCTCATCCGTCTTGTAATGTGGTTCGCCGATATGCCAAGTGTCACCGTGCTTCTGGTGAAGCCCGGTGTTTTTGAGAACCGAGAGATACATGCTCATCTCCGGCGGCTTTTTGTCGGGATTCATCCCTAACAACTCAACCCCTGCGTCTGTGAACATTCGCTCGATGAGCCGCATGCGCGCCGCTGCTGCCGCCGAACTTAGGTTGCGACGGTTGACGAGTTCGTTGTGAATACGCGGAGCGAGTTCGTAGGCCTTGTCAAAAATTCGAGATAGAGCGGAAAGAAGTTCGCGGCCATCTCTGATTTTGAGCGAACGGCCTTCTTGAAACCATTCCAGCATCATCTGTCCACTGAGTTGCTTAAACCCAATGTAGCTCTGAATCCGTTTCTCCAACTGCAAACGCGCTGCCGCGTTCTGCCGTGAAACTTCTTCGCGGGCGAATTTGTCCGCGTTCAGTTCCAGGGTGTTCGTGGAAACCCACTCCCATCGCTGAACTTCTTGAACCAGACTCGCCAGATTGTTGAGCGGTCGAGGAACTGCTACGAGCCAGTTTGGTTTTTGCTTGAGTGAAGACTGCTTCACAAACTCCAACGCGGCTTCCCGCTCGGTTGGGGTTTCGCACAATGGCACAATGATGAGGCCATCAGCGTCGGACGGGTTCTTTTCGAGCAGTCCCGACAACTCCATCACCGAGCAGTAGCGCACGTCGCAATAGCGAAGGTTGCCTGTCTCGATGTAATGCCGTCTGGCGACGATGGGACGGGATTCCAGTGAGTTTTTGATGAGGCTGGCGACACGCTGCGGCGTGTCGATGGCGCGGCGCGCATCGTCATAAGCCTTCTCAAGATCAACGGAAGTGTGCGGCCACAAACAGAGGCCCCGCACCCGGCCACGGTCATAAAGAACACGCTTGCCCTTGTGCAGTTTTTCGAGCGCAGTGCGGACGTGCTTTTGTTCCGAATGGTCAACACCGGCAAGAGCGCAGATGACAGATTCTTCGGTCGGCAATAGGTCGCCGTCGTTCAATAGATTCAGGATGCCGACCGTTTTGAGAATTTTGATGTGGAGTTCGTCTTCCGTTGCGAAGCTCTCAACAACGGAGTCAATCAGGTTCCAGTGGCTGCGATAGCTCTGGACAGCGAGGCGATGCCCGAAGTTCGTTCGCACGTAGTCGTAGAAATTGTGCAAGCGATACGGCTCGCC
>CAZMKD010000171.1:0-18284 GCA_964566575.1 uncultured Verrucomicrobiota bacterium | reverse complement strand
CAGCGAACCGTATGCGGTGGGCACCAACGAGGTGATCTGGACGGTCACCGACATTCACGGCAACTCCAGCACCTGCACCCAGAAGGTCATCGTGGTCGACAACCAGAAGCCCGTAATCGGCACCTGCCCACGTAACATTACGGTGACGAACGACCCTGGCAAGTGCACGGCGAAAGTCGTCTACGACACGCCCTCGGCGACCGACAACTGCGGCGTGAGCGTGAGTTGCTCGCCGTCTTCCGGCTTCTACTTCCCGAAGGGCACGAATAGTGTGGTGTGCACGGCGATCGATCTCGCCGGTCGGACCGACAGTTGCTCGTTCACTGTGACGGTCACTGATACTGAGAAGCCCGTACCGAGTTGTCCCAGCGATATGTCGTTTGTCACCTCGGCTGGTACGTGCTCGACGAATGTAAGCTTCACGGCAACCTTCACTGACAACTGCGCCGGCGGCAACATTGTGTGCAACCCGTCTTCCGGCAGCTCGTTCAGCAAGGGCACCAATACCGTGATCTGCACCGCCACGGACGCAAGTAGCAATACGAATCAGTGCAGCTTCAAGATCAATGTCCGCGCTGCGCCGATCCTTTCGAGCAGCCTCGCCAGCACAAGCGTGCAGTACAGCGACGCGATTACGAACGCAATCATCTCGGCGAGCAATTGTGGTCTAAGCGGGTCGGCGCTCACGGCTTTGACCTCGTGGAAGAAGGTGGGCGATCCCAGCTTCGTGACCACCCAACCTTTGGGCGGTCTCACGTTGACGACCAACAGCGCTTCGGGTGATACTCGCACCTGGACTCTCGGGGACAAGGCATTGGTCCCGGCGAGCACTTACATCGTGAGAGTTACGGTGAGCGACGGCATAGACTCCAGCTACACCGACATTACCATCGTCGTGAACAAGGAAGACGCCTCGCTGGAGTACAGCGGCGACACGTTTGCAATGACGGCCACAACGAACAGTACCAGCACGGCGACGGTCAACCTCTCCACCCTCATTCGCGAGGCGGCGGATGGATGTCTCGGCGACAAACTCGACACCACCAAGATCAAGTTCACGGTCTACCGCTACACTGACACGCTCCTGTCGAGCCCCGTGGCGACATGCACCGCGATGGTCAGCTACGTCAGCACAGGCGTCGGGACGGCCGGTTGCACGGTCAATCTCCCCGCCGATAACTACATCGTGAAGATTGAGTTGTGCGTGAACGGCTACTATCTCGCGCCCTTCGAGACGCAGTCGCTGACGGTCACGCCGCCCGGCACGGGCCGCACGACGGGTGGCGGTTGGATCAACGAGCCGCGTTTAGGCTCGCGCAGCAACTTCGGCTTCACGGTAAAACGCCTCAAGAACGGCAATATCCAGGGCAATAGCCTTTACATCTACCGTGTGACGACCGACATCGGCTACGGCATGCGCGATTACAACTGGATCTTCAAGAGCAACGCCATGAACACGCTGGGCAATTCATGTTCAATGACGCTGCCTCTGATTTGCAAGGGAACGTTCACGGGCAAGTGCAACATCACCGCCGTGGATCGCCTGACTGGCGTGGCCTACAGCCTGGGCGGCAACTATCAGTTCCAAGTGGACGTGACCGACAACGGCGAGCCAGGCTCGACCCCCGGCGCAGGCCCTGATACGTATGCCATCCGGATCTGGAAGGCAACCACAGGCACGTATTATCAGCTCGGCACACCGACGAGTCAGGTGCCACTTAACGGAGGCAACGTCCAGGTACGTCCGTAAACCGGCACCGCGACAGGCAAGCAGAAGATCATCGGTTGCAACCTGAAGATCTACAAGTAGAACAACGGCAGAAGTACTACTGCTTGTTGAAGGGGGTCTCCTTGGCTCGCGCTACCGGCGAGAACTGTCAGCATAAAGCGCCGGCTATGCGCGCGACTTGAGCCGCAAGTAGTACTCAGTCAATTATCCAGCCAGAGCAGTCACTTGGCCTGAGATGGGGCGAACTCCCGCAATCTTGACGAGAGCTTCCAGCAACACTAGGCGCTCGTCGAGTTGCGTGGACACAAGCTGGAGGTTGGCCTCCAGCAGCAACTCCATCGCACGAATGAGTTCGGCGACGGAAAAATTCTTCGCCGCGAGCGCGCACCGGTACAGTCGCCACGGGCTGGGTAGTTTGCCTTCCTTTGTTTTCGGAAAATGCGCGGTCGCGTCCTCCGTCAGGTTCTCGAACGCTTTCACAAACTGAAACCCCGCACCGGGCGCGTCGCTGGCCACGATGAGCTTGCGCGCCATCAGATCCTTGACCAGCAGGGTCAGCCGGAACTGCGCGGCCAACAGCATCAGGATGCCGATCGGTTGCTCGCCGTGGTCGAGCAAATTGTCGAGCGCGGCGATGGCTTTCGCGAGCGCGCGAGCGCCGAGCGCGTCGGTCAACTCCCAGATAATCGCCTGACGCGACGCCGAGCAAATCGCGCGCACGTCGGCATCGCTGATCTCAGATCGTTTGCCAACGTAGAGGCACATCTTCTCCAGTTCGTTGGCCATCTCGCGCAAGTCCGGGGCGACAAGTGCCCGGAACACACCGAACGCCGCTCCGGTCATCGTCTTTTTCTCGTCGCGCAGCCGGCGCTGGATGAACTCGGCGATCTCTTCGTCGCCATGTTTGCCTTCCTCGATGGCCTCGAAGAACTGAACCTCACCGGTCTTCTCAATGGCTTTGTAGATGGATTTGCGCCGGTCGCATCCGACCGCGCTGATGAGCAACCGCACACCATCCGGCAAACCGCGTTTGAGTTGGTCGGTCAACTCGGCGAGCGCATCCTTCACCGCCTCGGCTGTCACGCCTTTCTCGTCGGTGAGCAGGTTTGTGTTCTTGAGCCAGACCAGTTTGTCGCCGCCGAAAAGGCCAACTGTATTCAGCGCCTCGTGGACACGCCCAAGAATCTTCAGCGCCTCGTCCTGATTGCCGGCGCCGCCCTCGATGATCTCAACGGCGAACTCCCCGCCTTCTTTCGGCGCGAGTGTTGTGGCGAGTTTCGCCGCCGCTTCTTTCACCGAAAACTCATCGCTACCGCCGACGAGGTAAATTGACCCCGCTCGGAGCGGGGTGAATTTCGCCTGAGTCTTGGTCGCGGCCATCGCGTAGGCAGTGTGCGTGGGGCGCGAAGCCGTGTCAAGACGTTGACACTCGGGCCGGGTTCGGATAACGCTTCCGGTTATGAAACTCGAAGCGTTGCACGTCGGCATGAAAGTGCGCCATCCCCAATACGGCGCCGGCATCGTCAAGACCATCGGCGAACACACGGTGGAAATTCGGTTCGATGACGCGATGCGGGCCATCGCGCCCGAAGCGAGTGGACTCCAGCCGGCCGAGGCGCAGGCGGGAGTGAGCGGCTTGGAGATGCCGTTGACTCAATTCATCGAGCAGGTTGTCGGCAGCGTGATCCGGGAACTCGGCCTGGAAAAATCCGACGCGGCGATCAAGGAACTCGCCCAACGCTGGCTGGGTGGTCGGATCATGATGCATCCCGCCGACCCGGCGTTGCAGGCCAAGGAAGTGCCGCTGGAGGTGTTCTTCCATAAGATCGTGATGATGCGCAATAATCTTCGTGTGCTCGAACAGAAGATCAACGCCCACGAAAAACTCTCTGACGCCGACAAAGTCGAGATCCAGCAGTACATCACCCGCTGCTACGGCTCGATGACGACGTTCAACGTGTTGTTCCGGCGCAAGGAAGACCAATTCCGGACCGGCGATTGACGGCACTGGTGCCGGCTTCGTATAACTGACCGCATGGAGCAGCTCTGGGCGCCATGGCGCATTCGGTACATCCTTGGCGAAAAGGACAGTGGCTGTTTCTTTTGCAAGAAATCCCAAGAGGCCGACGACGCGAAGAATCACGTGATTATCCGTGACCGGTCCTGTTTCGCGCTACTGAACACCTATCCCTACAATGCCGGCCACATCATGGTCGCGCCCTACAAACATACCGGCGACCTGGACGATCTGGCCGCGACGGAAATCGCCGAGACGACCGCGTTGGTCGTGCGCTGCAAACAGCTTCTCGACCGCGCCATCCACCCACACGGCTTCAACATCGGCCTGAATCTTGGCCGCACCGCTGGAGCCGGTGTGATCGATCACGTCCACTGGCATATCGTCCCGCGCTGGGACGGCGACACCAATTATATGCCGGTGCTCGCCGACACGCACGTGCTGCCGCAGGCGCTCGATGAATTATACAGTGAGTTGCGGAAACACGTCTGACCGGGGTATACTGCGCGCATGAATCTGCCGGACCGAGTGGCCGTGATGCCGCTGCCGAATGCGGTCCTCTTTCCCCGCGTGCTGTTGCCGCTCTACATCTTCGAGCCGCGCTACAAACTCATGCTCGCCGATTGCCTGAAAACTGACCGGATGTTCGCCATCGCGCTGCTGCGGTCCAACCCGGAGAAGAAAGGCGCGGCGGCGCAACCTTACCCGGTCGCCAGCGTGGGCCTCGTTCGCACCTGCGTGGGCCGGCCTGATGGGACGTCAAACCTCATTCTCGAAGGCGTGGAGCGCGTGCGAATCATCGAGTACGTGAAGCTGCGCCCCTACCGGCAAGCGCGAATCGAACCGCTCGAAAGTTTTGAGGAGCCGGTTGCGCCGCCGCGCGAGGAACTGCTGGCCGCTGTCGTCAAACTCGCAAAAACCCGCGCCACACTCGGTACCGAGTTGCCGAAGGCGATGCTCGACTCGTTGCTGGCGGTGGAAAACGCAGGGCATTTGTCCGACTTGGTTACCTACGCCCTGGTCGACGACTTTCATCAGAAGCAAACCTTGCTCGAAACGCTCGACATCAACGTCCGCCTCGGCAAATTGGTGGAATTGCTCCAGCGACAGATCCAGCAGTTCGAGCTGTGGAAAACGCTGCAAGGCAAACTCTCCTCCGGCGACGTGGGAAAGAATTAGCGTGACCACTCCCCCGTTGACTACCTCTCTGGACGCGCCGCCACACCCGGTGGGCTCGGGCGTGCTGCTGCTCGACCGGGTCGGGCCGCACGAACTCGGCCGGCTGGCGCTGGGACTCTACTTCGTGTTCTGGGGTGCGCTGCTCTGGCTGGTTGGATTGTGCGTATCGCTGAACGCCGTGACCTTGGGACTGATCCCCAACCTGCTGCTGATCGCCGGGAGCGTGGCGCTGGCGACCGGAGCGTGGCGGCTGCATCAGGTGCAATCGCTGGACAGCTCCTGGCGCCGCCGCACCCAGGAGCTGGTCATCATCGCGGCGCTGCTGGCGTACCTCTGCCCGTTTTTCATGATGTGGCGACGATTGCCGGCCAATATATATCTATTGGGTCACGTCCTCGCCTTGGTGGCGCTGTTCAGCTACTCGATGACACTGCTCTGCCATGCGGTTGGTATCCTCGGACGCGCCGCGGGCAGGCGCAGTTTGGTGATCCAAGCCATTTTGTTCGGGACAGTTGCTGTGGTGATGTTGTTTCCTGCGTTCGCCATCTTGGCGCGAGATATGGTGTTGGTGGCCCGGGGCGGGCACGACCCGTTCGCGCTCCTCCAATTCTGGATGGAACGTACACCGTATTGGGCGGTGCTGGGGTTACTCCTGCCGTTCGGCCTGACACTGTCCCTGGTGTGGGCCGCCAAGGATGTGGTCCTGAACCGGTTATTGGCCAGACCGGACGATAACTGCTGCAGCTTGTAATTCAGTCTTGTACCTTCCGTTGAATGAAGCCCAACCTGCGCCACACCGGCGCGCCACTCACCGCTAGAATCCAGAAGCTCTTCAGTGAGGATCTCGCCAAGAAGAATGATCTCTTCACTAGTAGAAGGTGCGTCGCGAGTTTCAGGGGGAGATTGTTCGACGGCCTTCCATCGCGCGCGCGAGCGTGACCTCGTCGGCCGCCTCCAACGCGCTGCCGACCGGCAAGCCAAGTCCAATGCGGCTGACTGCGACACCGAGCGGCTTGAGCTGTTCCGCAAGATAATGCGCTGTGGCCTCGCTCTCGACGTCGGCGCTCAGCGCAATTATGACCTCGGTGGGCTTCTCGCGTTTTACCCGTTCCGCCAACCTGTTAATACGCAGTTGTTCCGGGCCGATGCCGCTGAGCGGCGAAATCCGGCCCATCAACGCGTGGTACACACCGGGAAACGCGCCGGTGCGTTCCAGGGAGAGAATGTCGTTTGGACCTTCAACGACACAGACAAGTTTCCGGTCGCGACGGGGGTTCTGGCAGATTTCGCAGGGATCGTGCTCGGTGTAGCTGCCACACCGGGAACAGTTGCGGATTTTGGACTTCGACTCGAGGATGGCTTGCGATAACCGCTTGCTGACATCGGGGGCGGCCTTCAACAAGTGGAGCGCGACGCGTTCTGCGCTCCGCTTGCCAATGCCGGGCAGCTTGGCAATCTGCCCAATCAAATCCCGAACTGGCTGAGGATAATCCATGGAGAAGCCGCGCAGGGTTCAGCGTGGGACACGGCAATCCATACTACATGCCCAGACCGGGGATGTTCATCCCGGCCGTGACCTTGCCCATTTCAACAGACTGGGTCTTCTTCGCAATTTCCAGCGCATTGGCTACGGCGCCTATGACCAAGTCCTCCAGCATCTCCACGTCCTTGGGATCAACGACCTTGGGGTCGATCTTGACGGACACGAGCGAGCCGTCGCACCTGGCGATGGCCTTGACCGCTCCGCCCCCGGCTGTGCCCTCGACCTCGCGTTGCGCGAGTTCGCCCTGCACTTGTTGCATTTGCTCCTGCATTTTCTGCGCTTGCTTTAGAAATTTTCCCAGACCTGCCATGACATTTTTCTCACTTTCTTACGTCCACAATTTGACCCTTGAAGATATCGAGCGCTTTCTTGATGAGCGGGTCGTCCTTAAAGTCCTCACTGTCTTTTCTTGCCGGAGCCGAGGCGGTAGCCTTAGGAGTTGCCGGTAGGCGCGGCGCGACGGACTCGGCCAGTTCGAACTTCAACGTCACGTCTGTGTGCAGAAACTCCTTGAGCTTGGCCTGCAATAACTCCCGGCTGCGTGCCGTATCGGCCAGATCGCGCCGTTCCGGAATCTCCGGACTGAAACCGATCGTCAGCGTGCCGGCCTTGAGACCTATCACCTGCGTCCCAACAAAATAACTCTTTGCCAGTGGCGTCGCTTTGCCAAGATGATCCAACGCGTACGCCCACGCCTCCTCCAGCGTACCGGCGTGGCTTGGAGCGTCATTGCCGGGCTTTGGTGGTTCTGCGACGACCGCCGAACTGTCTCTCAGTTCATTCAGTTTTTTCAGCACGGCATCAAGGCTGACCATCTGCCGGGACTTGATGGCGCGAACCAACGCGATCTCAAAGAAGATTCGTTTGGATAAGGCATACCGGAGCCGACCCTCCGCGGCGGCAAGCGCGTCGATAATGCGCAGCACGGCGTCCGAGTCAATGCGCTGGCTCTGGTGTGTTAGGAGTGCCAGGTCGGTCTCCGCAATATTGGGGGCGTTTTCGCCCGGAATGCCCAATGACAGGACGAGCAGATTACGGAAGTGGTCGAGCAAGTCCGCCAGCAACCGCTGCAGATCCTTGCCAATCTCATCGAGTTCCTTGATGGTCGCCAGCGCGGTGTTGGTGTCGCCGTCGATGATCGCATCGGTCAGCGCCGCCACTTTTTCGTGAGCAACAAGACCGAACACCGAGAGCACGTCCTTTTCGGTGATCTTGTTGCCGCAAAAGGCGATGAGCTGATCCAGCGCGCTTTCCGCGTCCCGCAAACCACCTTCCGCGCCACGGGCAATCGCGGCCAGCGCGGCGGCGTCGATCTCGATCTCTTCCTTCTTGGCAATTTCCTTAAGATGCGTCGCAATCAGGCCGACCGGGATGCGGCGCAAGTCGAACCGCTGACACCGGGACAAAATCGTCGGCAAAACTTTCTGCGGCTCGGTCGTGGCGAAGATGAACTTCACGTGCGCCGGCGGTTCTTCGAGGGTCTTCAGGAGCGCGTTGAACGCCGCTGTTGAGAGCATGTGGACTTCGTCGATGATGTAAATCTTGAACTTGCTGCGAGCTGGTGTGTACCGACATGTCTCGCGAAGCTCACGCACTTGCTCGACGCCATTGTTGGACGCACCGTCAATCTCTAGAACGTCCATCGAGCGTCCGTCGGCAATTTCCTTGCAGTTGTCGCACTTGTCGCACGGCGTGGCGGTCGGGCCTTTGATGCAATTAAGCGCCTTCGCGAAGATGCGCGCGGTGGAAGTCTTACCGATGCCGCGCGGGCCGACGAAGAGGTAGGCGTGCGCGAGCCGGTCCTGCTCGATGGCGTTTCTGAGCGTAGTGGTGACATGCTCTTGCCCCACCACGTCGTCAAACTGCTGTGGTCGCCACTTGCGAGCGAGCACTTGGTATTGTTGTGCCATCGATCCGTTACCGGCTTACTGAAAAGAAAATAGTCGTGCACCCCGTTTCGACAAACAACGCCGGCTTGCGCGCCGCAGTTAAGGCTCCCGTCAGGCGACCCGACGGCACATGGAACATCAAGTTTACCGTTGCTGTCTTCCGACCCTGGCGGGGTTCACAGGCAACCATTGCATCGGACCCAACGTTCAACGCCGCCCTGCGGTTTGCTCACCCACGTCGCTGCCTCCACGAGGAATTCCGCCCAGCTATAGCGGGTTGCTGGTACGGGGAACCGCTACCTCCCCGCCTAGCACGACCAAATTTCCGTCGCTTCAAAAAACTGGAGCCGATGGTCGGGATCGAACATCGTACCCTCTGTTTATTTAATGAACTGAAGCCTTATATACAACAACATCTACACTACTCAAGCTCTATCCGGACCAAATCGCAAACTGCAGTTTCAGTACACCATTACTGACAGTTTCACTGACACCCCTTAGCCGACACGTCTTTAGTTGCACATGCTCCATATCCGTGGGACATACCGGTTTGATGAATCCAAATGAGGACGAGGCGCGTGTCAAGTGAGTTGTGGCAGTGCAGTCAGCGAAATGTAGCGGATAGTGAAAGCGTCATTGGAGGCGGGTGTCGGAATCGGCCTTTTCCCGCCGCGGTTGTGTGCTGAATATGCCTGATTTTGTTGGCAAATCAAGCCTACTCTGCCACTACCCATCTATACCGATTTTAACTCCTTTGGTGTCCATTTTGGTGTCCGCCCCGTAGGTTGTTCGGTTGCCGAAGTTACTTGTCCCCTGCAGCCAGATTTTACGTCTAAACCGCAAGGATGTCTTTCTCCTTGTGGGCAAGGACGGTGTCGATCTCTTTGATGTATTCGTCGGTCTTGTGCTGAATCTCTTTCTCGGAGTGCTTGAGATCGTCCTCGGTAATCTTGCCGTCTTTCTGCAACTTCTTCACGACGTCGATGCCATGTCGGCGTTCGTTGCGGATGGCGACGCGGCCTTCTTCGGCCATGTGCTTGATGACTTTGTCGAGCTCCTTGCGGCGCTCTTGGTCGAGTTGGGGAATGGGAATGCGGATGATCTTGCCGTCGACAACCGGATTGATGCCCAGTTCGGACTTCTGGATCGCTTTGTCGATGGCAACAACCAGCGATGCGTCCCACGGTTGGATCACGATGAGGCGCGGCTCGGGCGTGGAGATGCCGGCCAGCTCGCGTAGCCGCATATGTGTGTCGTACGCTTCGACCTGAATGTTTTCGACTAGCGAAGTCGAGGCTTTGCCGGTACGAACGGTGGCGAATTCGTTGTGGACGAACTCGACCGTCTTCATCATCTTTTCTTCCATCGCGTCTAAAGCGGCTTGCAGGCTCATAACCGAAAGATTAGAAACTCCTCCGACATATGTCAATCCGCCTCCGCCAGGAAGGCTGCGGCGGACAAGCCCAACATGAATCGAACATTGCTCATCGACGCCGACGACACGCTCTGGGAGAACAACATCTACTTCGAGCGGGTTCTGAGTGAATACATGGACTGTCTCGCCCAGCGCGGCCAAAGCCGGGAACACGCGGAACAGTTGCTGTGGCAAAACGAGCGGCGCAATGTCAAGACGACCGGCTACGGCAGCAAGGCGTTCTGCCAATCATTACACCAAGTGGCCCGTGCATTAAACTGCATCGACCTTGAACCGTGGATTCTCGACCGGGTAAACTGGATTTGCCATCACCCGATCGAATTCATGCCGGGTGTTTTGGAAACTCTCCCGCTGCTCCACACCAAGAACCGGCTGATTGTTGTGACCAAAGGACGCGCGGACGAACAACTGGACAAGCTTCAGCGGTCGGGCTTGGAGAGATATTTTAATGCGACGGAAGTTGTGTTCGAGAAAGACATGCCGACGTACCGGGGCGTGATCGCGAAACACTCCCTCGACGCCGGCGCGACGTGGATGATTGGCAACTCACCGCGCTCCGACATCAATCCCGCGAAAGCGGCTGGATTGTGGACGGTCTTCATCCCCTACCACACGACGTGGCAGCACGAGATGGAAGAGATTTCACCGGAGGGCGAGACGCTCGTGTTGGAACACTTCGGCCAGTTGGCCGAGCACTTCGGTTGACTACTCGTTGACCAGCGTGCCGATGGGCTCGCCGCAGATGACGCGCTTGATGTTGCCAGGCTTGAAGAGGTTGAAGACGATGATGGGCAATTTGTTCTCCATGCACAGACTGAAGGCGGTGGAATCCATTACGCTGAGCCGACCTTTTAACGCGTCCATGTAGGTGAGCTTCTCCAAGCGCTTGGCGTCGGGATTCTTCATCGGGTCGGAATCGTACACGCCGTCCACTTTCGTCGCCTTGAGCACGACGTCCGCGCCGATTTCGTTGGCGCGCAATGCGGCCGTGGTGTCCGTGGAGAAAAACGGGCTGCCGGTGCCGGCGGCGAAAATGACAACGCGGCCCTTTTCGAGATGGCGCATGGCTCGGCGGCGGATGAATGGCTCAGCCACCGCGCGCATTTCGATGGCGGAGAGTACGCGTGACGGGACCCCGGCTTTCTCGAGTGAGTTTTGCAGCGCCAATGCGTTGATGACGGTGGCGAGCATGCCCATGTAATCACCGGTCGTGCGGTCAAGCCCGTGCTTCTCGCCGGCCAGACCACGGAAGATATTGCCTCCGCCGATCACAATGGCCAGTTGGATGTCGAGGGATTTGACGTCTTTGATTTCCTCAGCGATGGCATCGCAGGTTGGCGGGGAGATGCCGTGCTCGCGCTGACCCAACAGCGCCTCACCACTTAGCTTCAACATCACGCGCCGGTATTTCGGTTGGGGCGCTGATGTCGTGCTCATGGCTCAGGCCGTCGGTTGACTGCCGGCGACTTCTTCGCCGAGTTCCCAGCGGATGAAGCGGCGGATGACGATGTTTTCGCCGAGCGCTGCGATCTTCGCCGTGACGTGATCCTTGATGACGATGTCTGGATTCTTCACGAACGGTTGTTCGAGCAGGCAAACAGTGGAGTAGAATTTCTCCAGCTTGCCGGCGACAATCTTCTCGACGGCTTGGGGCGGTTTGTCTTTCACCTGTGCTTTGTAGATTTCCGTCTCGGCGGCGACGATAGCCGCCGGCACGTCCTCGCGTTTGACGTAGCTCGGCTTGGCGGCAGCAATTTGCTGGGTGATGTCTTTGACAAACTCGCGGAAGGCGTCGTTGCGCGCGACGAAATCGGTCTCGCAGTTGACTTCGACGAGAACGCCGAGCTTGCTGCCGTGATGGATGTAACTGGCGATGCAGCCCTCGTTGGCGGTGCGACCGGCCTTCTTGCCGGCCACGGCGATGCCTTTCTTACGCAAAATCTTTTCAGCTTCGGCAACGTCACTCTTGGCTTCGACGAGGGCTTGCTTACAGTCCATCATTCCGGCGCCGGTCTTCTCGCGCAAGGCTTTGACTTGTTTGGGGTCGATATCCATCGTGGTGGCACTCATTCGCTAATTCTCAGAAAAATTAAAGTTACGCCGGTGTGGCGGCGGTTTGCTCGGACGATTGCGCTTCGGCCGGGATGACTTCGATCTCCGCGGCGCTCTCGGTCACACTGGCTTCGCCCCCCGGCTGCATCGCCGGGAACTTCTTGCCCATCTCTGTTTGCGCTTCGGCAATCGCGTCGGCCATAATGGCGGTGATGAGTTTGACGGAGCGAATCGCGTCATCGTTGCCGGCAACAGGGTAGGTGACGTGGTCAGGATCACAATTGGTGTCCACGAGGGCAATGATCGGCACCTCGAGCCGCTGAGCTTCGTGAACGGCAATCTGCTCGCGTAAAATGTCGACGACGAACATCGCGGCCGGGAGGCGTTCCATGTTGATGATGCCATCGAGGTTGCGGTGCAACCTCGCACCGTCGCGACGGAGACTGGATTGCTCTTTCTTGGGCATCTGTGCGCCTTCAGGAGATTCGAGGATGCGATCGATTTCTTTCAACCGGCTGACGCTCTTGCGGATCGTGCGTAAATTGGTAAGCGTACCGCCGAGCCAGCGGTCGGTCACGTACGGCTGGCCAGTCCGGACGGCGGCGTCTTTAATTTCCTGTTGGGCCTGCTTCTTGGTGCCGACGAACAGGACAGAGCCGCCGTTAAGAATGATATCGTGAAAGAAACCGCATGCAATCTGGATCTGGGTGAGCGTCTTGTTGAGGTCGATAATGTGAATGCCGTTGCGGGCGGCAAAGATGAACTTCTTCATTTTCGGATTCCAGCGCTTGGTCTGATGACCGAAGTGAACGCCGGCTTCCAACAACTCGTTAACAGTTACGTTTGCCAACTTGTCCTCCACTGTTCCATCCCACGCGGAGCCACTGGGGCGACCGCACGAGACATCCCGTCGTTATGACTGGATTTTGGTTCATTGTTCTTGTGTCCCGAATACAACCGGGACGGTTCGGACTGCCTCGACTACTTCTCAGCAGAGGGAGGAATAGTAGCCGCCCCTGACAGCATTGCAAGCGCAAAAGGGCTACGGCCGTACCGAGCGCTTGCCTCGTCGCCCGCGCTCCACTAGCATTGCCGGCATGAAAGTATTCGTTACGGGCGGGGCCGGTTACATCGGCAGCATCTGCGTCGAGCAACTCTTGGATGCCGGGCACGAGGTCGTCGTGCTCGACAACCTCAGTGAGGGGCACCGAGCGGCGGTTGATGAACGCGCGGAGTTTTTCGAGGAGGATCTGGCCAATCGCACCGAGCTATTCCGTCTGATGGAGCACATCCGTCCCGACGCGGTCATGCATTTCGCGGGCAACGCCCTCGTGCCGGAAAGCATGACCAATCCAAGCAAATACTTCCGCAACAACGTCGGCAACGGCATCAACCTGCTGGAGGCTTGCGTTCAAGCGGGTGTCGGCAAGTTCGTGTTTTCGTCCACGTGTGCCATCTTTGGCGTGCCGGAGAAAGTGCCGATCGCCGAAGACGCTCTGAAAGCGCCGATCAACCCATACGGCGAATCGAAACTCATGTTCGAGCGCATCCTCAACTGGTACGGCCGGCAGCACGGGTTGACCTATGTTTGCCTGCGGTATTTCAATGCAGCCGGCTGCACTCGCAAATTCGGCGAACATCATTGGCAAGAAACGCATCTCATCCCCAACGTCCTCGCAGTCGCCCTCGGCCGGAAGCCGCACGTCGATATCTTCGGCACCGACTACTCCACACCCGATGGCACGTGCGTGCGCGACTACATCCACATCGTCGACCTTGCCCAAGCGCACATGCTCGCGCTCAAAGTCGCCAAGAGCGACGTCTACAACCTCGGTAGCGGCGACGGCTACTCGGTCAGGCAGGTTGTCGAAGCTGCTCGCAAAGTCACCGGCCATCCCATTCCGACCGTCGAAAGCCCGCGCCGTCCCGGCGACCCGCCGAAGCTTGTCGGCGACTCCACCAAGATTCGCAAAGTGCTTGGGTGGAAACCGCGCTTCGACTCGATTCAAGCCATCATCGAAAGCGCGTGGGCTTGGCACAGGACACACCCAAAAGGCTACGAGTAATCCCGCCCGGCCGTTGACTTTACCGAAGACGCCACCTATATTCGCCGCGAAAGAAGAGTGAAATAGTCTGATTTGACCCATGCAAGTCACCCGCGCAGGCGAATACGCGATTATCGGGCTGCTGTATCTGGCCAAGCAGCCCGAAGGGCGCACTGTCATGATTGAAGAAATCAGTGAAGCAGAGCGCGTCCCGAAGAGTTTTCTCGCGAAGATTTTTCAATTGTTGGCGAAAGCCGGCTTCGTCGAATCCCACCGCGGCGCGCACGGCGGTTTCAGCCTAGCGCGAACGGCAGCGGAGATCTCCTTGCTTCAGATTCTCAATTGCGTGGAGCGCGAGTTCGCGCTGCAAAAATGCGTGGGCGAAGAGCCGGTCTGCGTGGTCGCCACCGAACGACTCGGCAGTTGCGTCCTGTGCGGCGTCTTCGCGGAAGCGCAGCGACACGTCAACGAAGTCTTTGCCCGCACGACACTCGCCGACTTGATCGCGCGGGCCGGGCACGCGGTGATGGTTTCCTGATCATGTTTGGCAAAGCCCATCAACTTCCCACCGAGGAACAGATTCGCGAAGCGCTGAAGGCAGTGAAGTTTCCGGGGTTCAACCGCGACATCGTCAGCTTTGGCATCGTCAAGTCCATTGTCATCGGCGAGGAGGTCACCGTGACTCTGCACGTGGTCACGCGCGACGCGAACATCCCGGCGCAGATCGAACGCGAGGCCGCCGGCGCGCTGAAGCAATTCGGCAAGATCAACGTCCAGATGACCACCCAGCAACCGCCATCGCAGGGCCAGATGCCGATGGCCGGTCAATCACCATCGCGGCCGGGCATCCCGGGCGTGAAAACAATCATCGCCGTCGCGTCCGGCAAAGGCGGCGTCGGCAAATCCACGGTGGCCGTCAATCTCGCCTGCGCGATGAATCAACTTGGCAAACGCATCGGTCTGATGGACGCCGATATTTACGGACCAAGCGTTCCAAAGATGATGGGCGCGTCCGGTCAGCCAACGATTACGGACGAGAAGCTCGACCCCGTGGAAAACTTCGGGTTGAAAATGATGAGCATGGCGCTGCTGTTGGAGGCCAACGCCGCAGTCATCTGGCGCGGCCCGATGATCATGAAGGCGATTCAGCAGTTCACCTTGGCCGTCAACTGGGGCGAACTCGACACGCTCGTGGTCGACATGCCACCCGGGACGGGGGACGCGCAACTTTCGCTCGTGCAGACCGTCGTGCTTGACGGTGGCGTGATCGTGACCACGCCCCAAGATGTCGCCCTCGATGTGGCGCGGCGGGGCATCCAGATGTTCGAGAAGGTGAACGTGAAGATTCTCGGCATTGTGGAGAACATGAGTTACTACGTTTGCCCGCATTGCCACGAGCGCGACGACGTGTTCGGTCACGGCGGTGGCAAGCAAGAAGCCGAGCGGCTTGAAGTGCCGTTTCTGGGCGAGATCCCGCTGTTCACCGAGATTCGCATCTGCGGCGACAAAGGATTGCCGGTGATGATCGCCGCCCCGGACAGCGAACCGGCCAAGGCATTTCGCCGGTGCGCCGAAGCGGTACTGAAACAGCTGAATCAGAATTCATGAAGCTTTCTTTCTTAGGAGCCAACCGCACCACCACCGGCTCCAGACATTTGCTGGAGATCAACGGCAAGCATCTCCTGCTTGAGTGCGGCATGTATCAAGGCCACCGGGCTGAGTCCATTGGCCAAAACAGCAAACTGCCGTTCGACAGCGCCTCGGTCAACGTGATGTTGCTCAGTCACGCCCACATCGATCACAGCGGCGTGATCCCGGTTCTGTGCAAGAGTGGATTCACTGGTAAGATCCATTGCACCGATGCCACCGCTGACCTTTGCCGGATTATGCTTATGGACAGCGCCCATATCCAGGAACAGGACGCCGCGTTTGTCACCAAGAAGAATGCTAAGCGGGGGCTGCCACCTGTCGAGCCGCTCTACACACAAGCCGACGCCAGCGCGGCGCTCGAACATTTCGAGTCTGTCCGCTACAACCGGCCGGTACCTGTGATGGACGGCGTCACTGCCACCTGGCTCGATGCCGGGCACATTCTCGGTTCGGCGATGATCGTCCTGGACATCGACGAACACGGCCGGCATGTCCGGTTCGCGTTCAGCGGCGATCTTGGCCGAGGCAGCAACGACATTCTTCGCAACCCCGACCATCCCCGCGACGTGGATTATTTGCTCTGCGAAAGCACGTACGGCAACCGGGAGCACAAGCCGCTGGACAACGTCAACGAACAGATTTGCCAGATCGTCAACCGGGCTGTCGAAGGCAACGGCAAAGTCATCATCCCAGCGTTTTCGGTCGGTCGCACCCAGCAGTTGCTCTACACGTTGTATGAACTGACCAAGACCCGGTGCATCCCGGTGCTGCCCACCTACGTCGACAGCCCGTTGTCCGCGAAGGCGACGGAGGTGTTTGAGCGGCATCCGGAGGGATTCAACAAGAAGTTCGCCGACGTGATGATGAACGGGGACAACCCGTTCAGCATGCGCAACATCACGTTCACCCAGAACGTTGAGGAATCCATCGCGCTCAACGGCCTGAAAAAGCCGGCCATCATCATCAGCGCCTCCGGCATGGCTGAGGCGGGACGCATCCGGCACCACATCAAGAACAACATCGAAGACGACCGCAACACCATTTTGATCGTCGGCTGGTGTGCCCCGCACACCCTCGGCTCCCGTCTGGCCAGTGGCCACAAGGAAGTCAACATCTTCGGCGAGCCCTACAAAGTGCGCGCCAGCATCGAAACGATCGACGCCTTCTCCGGTCACGCGGACAAAAACGAGCTGCGGCTGTGGGCTGAGCAAATCACTGGCAATCTGCGCGGCATCTATGTCGTCCACGGCGAAGAAGAACCCGCCGAGGCCTTTGCCGCCACGCTTCGCGAGTTGCGCCCGAGCGCCGATGTGCGCGTACCGGCATTTGGTGATATTGCCGAGTTATAAAAGCAAACAGGGGCGACCCTTGGGGATCGCCCCTGCTCGGTAAAGATTCCCTACCGTCTACAGGCTTTCCTTCAACCCCTGCCCCGCGCTGAAGCGCACGGTCTTCGAGGCCTTGATCTGAATCGCCTCACCAGTCTTCGGATTACGGCCCATGCGCGCTGCGCGCTTGCTCACACGAAACGTGCCGAACCCAACCAACTGCACCTGATCGCCGGTTTTCAACCCGCGCCCGATCGCACCCAGCACTGCGTTGAGTGCCCGCTCCGAGGCGGCCTTGCTGACTTCCTTCCCCAACTCCTTCTGCACGATGTTAACCAACTGCGCTTTGTTCATTTCTTCCTCCTGATTTGATCAAATGGTTATGTCCATTGAGGACAAACTCTATCCTTATTTGCCATACCCCATGCCTCGGGTCAATCAAAATCACGCACCGGCGAGACTCAACCGCTGATTGAGGTCGTCGCTCATTAACGTCTCGATCAACTCCTCGAGGTCGCCTTCGAGAATCGCCGGCAAGTTCTGGATCGTGAGATTGATACGGTGATCCGTCACACGGTTTTGCGGGAAATTGTATGTGCGAACTTTTTCCGACCGATCGCCGCTGCCGATTTGACTTTTGCGCGCCGCGCTCATCCGCGCCTCTTCCTGTTCCTGCTTGTGCGCCAGCAACCGGGAACGCAAGACCCGCAACGCCTTGGCCTTGTTTTTTATCTGCGAGCGCTCGTCGGCGCAACGCACGATGAGTCCGCTGGGCTTGTGATTAATCTGCACAGCACTGTCAGTCGTGTTCACCCCCTGCCCGCCCGGACCGCTCGCTCGGCAAACCGTGATCTCCAAATCCTCCGGCCTGATCTGTACGTCGACTTCTTCCGCTTCCGGCAAAACCGCCACGCTGGCTGTGCTCGTGTGAATGCGCCCCTGCGCCTCAGTGGCTGGCACCCGCTGCACTCGGTGGACGCCTGACTCGTAGCGCATCTTCTTGTAAACGTCGCGCCCCAGCACTGAGAAGATGACTTCTTTGAACCCGCCCCGTTCGCTCGGGCTGTTGTCCATGACTTCGACCTTCCACCCTTGCGCGTCGGCGTATCTTGAATACATCCGGTAAAGGTCACCCGCGAACAACGCCGCTTCCTCGCCGCCGGTACCAGCGCGAATTTCGATGATGGTGTTGCGCGAGTCATTCGGGTCCGGTGGGACAAGGCCAAATTGGATGTCGCGCTCCAGCTTCTCCAGTTTGCGCTGCAAATCGTCGAGTTCTGTCTTCGCAAGCTCGGCAAACTCAGCGTCACCGGACGCGACGAGTTCCTTGGTCTCGGCGATCTGTTTCTGGACAGCTTGCCACGCTTCGTAATCGCCGAACAACTTCTTCAACCGCTGAAGTTCCCGGGCCAGATCG
>CAZMKD010000170.1:0-5593 GCA_964566575.1 uncultured Verrucomicrobiota bacterium | reverse complement strand
ATATTGATCGTACTAGGAGTTTGTCGGACTTGGAAGAGAGATTTTTCATAAGTTGTTCATTATCAAGAGTCGCATTTTTCGTGGGCAAGAATAGTCAGGTTGATAATCAACGGCTTACATCAAAGTCCGACAGGCTGCTAGTGCCGTTCACCCAGATCTCGCCGTTGCCAGTTGTCGTGAAACCGGCGGTCAGGTTGCCGTAGATTGACGTAATGGATCCACCATTCATGGTGAGGCTGCCACTGCCGCGATTGCCAACGACAACGCCGGGGAAGTTGCTGACAATGATCGCGCCGTTGTTGGTGAGCGTGACGCTGCCGTCAATGAGAAGGCCCGAGCCGCTGGTGACAGTTGCAGGCGTGCTCGTGATCGCCAACAACCCACCAGAAAGTACATTGACCGTCCCCGTCCCGCCGAAACCGATTTCGAGCGGGCCGATCATGGCGGCAATACCGCCCGCCAGGGTAAGCGAGCCATTGCCCGTGAGATTCGTGCCCAATCGCACCGTGTTGGCGAGAAGAACACCGTTGGAGATGGTCATCTGACCCGCGCCTCCGACCCCGATAGTCGTCGTCGCATTGGTGGCGACAAGTTGTCCACCGGTCAGCCATACGGCGGCGCTCGTGTTTGTATCATCGCTCACAACGAGCGCGGAGGAAACCGAGTTGGTCCCACCGGCAATGGTCAATGTGCCTCGTCCCCCATTGAAACCGCCCACGCGCACGGCTTGCGCCAACACGGTGCCATTGGACAAGGTCAGCCGTCCGATTCCACCGTTGCCAACGTTGAGTAACTTAAAGTTGTTTGTGACGACAAGTCGACCGCCCGTAACCCACACTGTGCCGGAACTATTCCCGACAGTAAGATTACCGATCGCTAGGTTGGTGCCGCCGGCCATGGTCAGCGTCCCATTGCCGCCGACGGAATTACCGATAATCATGTCCTCCGCCAACACCGTGCCATTCGAGACAGTCATCAGGCCCGTCGCGCTGTTGCCGATGTGCAGATTGCCATTGGTGTTGACCAGGCGGGAAACAGCCGTATGCATCCACACTTGCCCATCGTCGATCATCCGTATTGTCGGCGCACCGGCCTTGTCGATCTGAACCACGCCGTTGGAGATTTGCAGGACCCCGCCCGCGGTGATGGTGAACGCATTTGCGATCCTCAACGGGGTGTTCGTCCCCGGGTCGCTCAGCAACAGCGTGTTTACGGAGCCGCCGGGTGCGGACAGCGTCAGGTTGGTGATCGTCATCGTGGTGGGCGAGTTGGTCGTCACCGCATCAATCGTGACGGTCTTGGTGGTTGCGTTGGTAATGAACACGAACGAGTTGTTGGTGGGCGGCAGATTGATTGTCCAGTTCGTGCCCAGCTCCCACTTGCCGGACAAAAAGCGCCAACTATTTGTCGTCTGCGCCTCGACATTCTCCACATCGAAAGTACCGAATAACGCACCGAACACGCCCACCACGCCGGCCAACATACGACGATTGCATAGTTTTCTCATCACCAACCTCCGGGTTCAGTCTTGGAAAATGCAGTGCGACCCATCTCACCGCCCGCAATTCTAGCAGAATCAAGCCTCCGGGTCGAGACAATTCTCGCTACGGCACAACCCGCACGCGGTCGTCGCGTGCGGGTGCCTTGGTCACCGCGTCGAGGTCAGGCCGGTTGGTGGTCAGCCGCGCTCAATTTTGGGAAAACGGAAGCGCAGCCGCTGGGTAGTTCATCTGGTTGTGAACGATGGCGTTCAGTTACCTATCACCCGACTGTTCGCGGCTGCGCTCCCTCATTCTTCAGTCTTTCACTCACGGCACGAAGCAGACGCGGTTGTCGTGCTGGCACCTGACCTGTGCAACTTGACGACGGCCACCCCGAAAGCTTTCGGGGTGGCCCTGCAAATGTCACGGACACAGCAGCCGCACGCGGTAGTACAGCGCGGGCGTGTTGTTCGTGACGGCTCCGATGTGGACCAGGGTGTTCGTAAACTCACCTGTGCCGAGCACCGTGATTGTGGAGCTCAAGTCAGCCCAATCGTTGGTGAAGTTGCCCGGAATGCCAGCGATGGTCACCGGTCGATTGGTCTGCACCACGTAGCTGTGGCAACCCACTGTCGTCCACGCGAGATTCACGTTCGTGCCGCTCTGACGTTCGATGGAAACGATCCGAAACGCCGAAGCGCTATTGGTCGCCACGGTGCCCGCCAAGTACTCGTTGGTGTTGCTCATCCCGTCGCCATCGGGATCGGCGCTGGCCGCCGCGTCGATATTGGTGACGCTGCCGAAGTACTGAACCTGCCACTGGGAGAACGGAATAGACGTTGTGAGTTCGAACGCCAAGTCGAAACTCTGATTGGAGAGCGCCCCCGATGGGTATCGCAGCTCATTCCAAACCAGAGTATTGGTCGGTGTGTCGCCCCAGACCGCGTCGTCGTGACAATGCTCGATGGAACTCTTCCACCCCCAGACTCTATTTGTATTGAGTAGGTAAGCCTGCACATCCATCCAATAGATGACTCCGTTGGTCTGCACGAACGCCCGACACGGTTCAATCCAGAAGTCGTACCGGAACACGGATGAATCGGCCCCAATGATCGCATTGACGTTGGGATCATAGAACGACTCCGGCGCATTCGTATAACTGGTGATCGTATACTGGCCGACGGAGAAGTTCGTGGACCACAGTTCGGCGCCGGGACGACTGAACAGGTTGCTGATTGATACTGGAATGTCCTCATGGAAACTAATGTGGAAGTTTGTGATGACAGTGGACAAATTACCCAGCCACGCTCCCCAGAGATGGATATCGGTGATTGGGCCTGTGAGGGTACACCGGAAGTCATCCGCAAGAATCTTCGGTGCGCTGGCGCGGACCGTGAGCCCATTCGTCAGGTCGGGCAGTTGGATCCATTTGGTCGGCGGTGCGGGCTGATTGGTGTTCGAACATCGGTCAATGAAAACGACGTCGAGGGCATCCAGATTGCCCCCTGCAATCCCAAGCGCAGCCGCTGGGATAAAGATCACTGGCAGGCCCGGCGGGAACCGCCAACAACACGTCGCCGGGGAGAGCGCCAATTAAGCCAAGTGTTGGCGAACCGGGCGCCAAAGAGAAGGCGACGAAATCAACTCCTGGAGCATACAGCGGCGCAGGCGACAAATCCTGGACGATCAGCGCATCGATGTCATCGCCAAGACCGAGTCCCAATACTAGTGCAGGCGCCCATAAACCACCCGGCGAGATGATGTCCGCTGGTCCAAAGGGGCCAAGGCCCAAGCCTGCGGCGGCAAGCGAATAATACATTCCGCCAAATCCACCCACAGGAATTCGCAACATGAGGCCATTCAGGTTGTCGTTCGCGCCCAATGGGGGCCCGCAATTGAGCCCCAACGCGAACTCGTCGGCACCGATAAGCGTACCCGCGGGAATCACTCCTGCCAGAGCGGGCACGCCAAACGTAGGATGAGGTAAACCGGTACCGAAGTTGACACTGGAGACGAAAACGTCACCTGCGGCTTCAGGCGGCAAAGGAACCCCTGGCGGTCCAGGGAAAAACTGCGACGGCGCAGTTCCAATCCCTACCTGAAAGGCGACGGGAGAACCCGGCAAGCCACCCGCACCGATGTCGACGCTGAACAGGTACGCATTCCCGGCCTCCGTTCCGCTGGATAGCGCGTCCACGATATACGCACCCGGAGCCGCCGGTGGGTTCGGTGGAGGGGGAGGCGGCAAGAGCGGCGTGGCGCCGGGGCCGAATAGCGGTGGCGCGCCAAAGGGTGGCCCGTAAACTGTCTCACCGCTATACCCGGACGGTCCACCCGGCACGATGGTGATGAACTGTGCGCGGCTGGCAGGAGCTGTCACCGCGATGGCTCCGAAAACCATGAACATCATCAAATGTTTCTTCTGTAATGTCATTGTCATACCCGCTTCCTTTCTTAAGACCGTCCAGCGTTTCGCCTCGACAGTTTGTTGCGAGGGGCGCTTGTTCCTCCGACCTTTCACTATCAACCAGTGCACAGCGGCACCAGCTCCATAATCACCCTGCCATCATCGGGTTCGTAGAAGTGTAGACCTGTGTCCGAGCAAGGGGGCGAATTGGGGAAATACCGGCTTTCGATCGCTCCAATCACATTGGAGCTTGAGATAAGATTCGATTTCATACAGCTGGCCTCTCACTGACCTAAAAAACCGAAGAAGGTTGAGCGGACGCGACCCGCACTCATCCACGTACGGAGTAATGCAGCCGGCTGCCGGCAAAGTCAACATCCTTTTTTGACTGTGGCACGAGACGGACGCAGCAGAGCCGAGGGCAGCGCTGGCAGCCCGGAGCCACAGTCAGACGAGGCGCACCCGCGGTGTTTTGGGTGTAACTGATATCCGCAATGTTGTTTTGCTACGCAGGTCTCACAGGCTCGGCTTCGCGGCAACCCCACTACGGGATTAGCCGGACGCGGTAAAACAGTGCCGGGAAATTCGTCGCCGCGTCGACGTCGAGATAGTTCGTGGTCGTGCCGATCGTGTTCGTGACGGTGAAGATATCGGAGAAGTTGTTCGTGAAGTAGCCACCATTGGCATCGCCTGACGTTTGCTGGAGCGCGTTGGTCTTGCCGGGGCCCATCGTCCACGTCACGAGCACGTTGGTGTCGATTTGCGTAATGGAAGTGATCCGAAACGCCGAGGCGCTGTTGGTCGGGTCGGTGCCGGCCTGAAACTCTTGCTGGTTCGTGAAGCCGTCGGCGTCAGGATCAACGTTGGGCGCAGCGGCTGGATTGCTGGTGCTGCCAAAGTACTGAATCTGCCAGTCTTGAAACGCCGTCAGGGCGGTGATGTAATTGGCCTGACCGTTGGTGTTGGCCCCGGCGGGGCCGGCGACCGCCAGCGTGACACTGTAGTTGCCGGCGGCGTACGTGTGGACGACGACGTTAGTCGTGGTGTTGGTGGTGCTGCTGTCGCCAAAAGCCCAAAAGCGATTGGTGATCGTGCCGGTCGAGGTGTCGCTAAAAGTCACCGCGAGCGGCTCGGTTCCGTTGGTCGGACTGCCGGAGAAGCTGGCGACTGGCGGCACGACACCCATCAGATCGTTGTACGCCGTCGCGAAGTTGTCGGCCACGACGACCTTGCCAATGGACACGCCAGCGTTGGGCACGGTGCCACTGGCGAACTGGGAGATCACAAACGAACCGACTGATGGGGGCGGCGTGCCGCTGCCGATGTTGTTGATCACGTATGGGGTTTGCGCGCCGAGATTGCTGCTGGTCGGGTTCACAAACACCTTCATCACGGTGCCGCCGCTGTCCGCTTCGACAATCACGCGATACTGGGTGGCGTAGGCCAGACCCGAGCCGAATGTGTACGGGTCGGCGGATTGGCCAGTAATGCGACCGCCGAGCAGATAGGTGCCACCGCCGTTATCCTTGGCCGACAATCGGTAATTGGCGAATCCGCCGGCGCCGCTGCTAGTGTGCTGTCCTTGAAGTGTCTGGTTTTATTTCTTCGAGTTTAGCGCGTGCGCGGACGATCTTTTCAAGGATGGCGGCACCTTCGGCTCGCCACACATAGCGCCGTGGTTCACGATTGCGCTCCGCCAGCCAGC
>CAZMKD010000169.1:0-15201 GCA_964566575.1 uncultured Verrucomicrobiota bacterium | reverse complement strand
TCCGGCCGCCGGTTCCAGTGTTGGCTTGCCGCGGCGGAGCCAGGCGAAGACGGTCCCTCAATCACGGTGAACTGATTCACCACCAGCCAATCGTTCGCGTCGGGATCGTTCCAGTCTATGAGGCGGACAATCTCGTGGCGTGTCGGTTGGTATTTGTCCGCCTCACCCTCTCCCTTTCTCCCTCTCCCAGTGGGAGAGGGCCGGGGTGAGGGTGCGCTGCACTCAACAGGAACTCCCTCAACCAGCATCTGATGCAGCGCATGGTTGTTCACGATGAGCGCGGGATGATGAGTCGTCGTGACCTTGCGGAAAGCGTCGTCGAGAGCTTCGACCGGTATGTTCGGATTCAGCGCCACCAGTGCATCCCGCAGCCGCCTCGCCAGAACCGTCTCGCCGAAGCCGGTACGTTCCGCGTAAAGCTCGCCCGGCGCGATGTCCGGGCCGTGCTTCGCTGAGAAGCCAAGCTCACCCAGCCACGACAGCGCGGCATCTTCGACGGTAGATTCGGTGAAGTTCATGCTAACAGGTAGCGGCCTGTCTTCCTTGTGCCTTCGCGCTTGACCAAGCCCGCTTCGATGAGTGGTCGCAGCAGGTTCATTGCGCCCTGTTTGGATACACTCAGCGCGTCCCAAATCTCCTGCGGACTCAGACTGCCACGCTCGCGAAGCAGTTGCAGCAATTGCTCCTGTTTCGGCCGCAACACCAACTTCTTGCCGCGCGACTGCGCCGCGAAATGCTGGATGCGTTTCCACACCCGTTGCAGCGTCAATTGCAGCCCCTCGGCAGTGTACTCCAGCCAATCGCTCAAATCGCCGCTTTGCTCGCGCACCGTCTGCAACGCGGCGTAGTAGCGTGGCCGATCTTCCCAGTAAAAATCGTCCACCGAAAAAATGTGGTGCGTGTCGAATCCGCGCCGGTAAAGTTCCCACAACGCCAAGGCGCGCCCTGTTCGCCCGTTGCCATCGGCGAAGGGGTGAATCGCCTCGAACCGGTAATGCAGGATGGCCGAACTCAGCACCGGCGAAAGTTTCGCCGACTGTTTGTTCCACCAGTCCAGCAGTTCAAACATCAGCCCGGACACCTCCGACGGTGGCGGCGGCACGTACGGCCCTACCCGAACCTGGATGGTCCGGTACCGTCCTGCCTCGCCTTGGTCCATGACGCGCCCGGCGATGATCTTGTGCAACGCCAAGACATCCTCGTGTGTGATTGTCGCCTTGCCGGCGCGCTTCTCGATGTGCCGCAGCGCGGCAAAGTAGTTCGCCACTTCCTGCTGCGCGCGCGGGGTGGCCGCCGCCACTTCACGGCCTTCTTCGACCGCCCGAACCTGTTCCAGCGTCAGCGGATTGCCCTCAATCGCGGTCGAGGAATGTGCGTTTCGTGCCCGCGTGTCCTTCTGCAAGGCCGGTATCCACGGCACTTGCACTGTCGCAGCGGCAATCTGCTCCCGCAGGGCCGCGATTTCCTCCACCCGCGTCAGCAACTTCGGCGTGATGCTGAATTGGGGCTGATAGCTCATGGCCGAAAGCCTACGCTGTAAGTCCACGATGAGTCAAGTTATTGGTCAAGCTGCTCAAGGGGCAATGAAGAATGCAGAATTATGAATTAAGAATGGCATCTCGGAACAATGCTGAATTTGGAATTATGAATTACGAATTGTTTCCCGTGTGGACGTTTTGATTTTGGCGAGGATCCGGCAAAGCTCTTCCGCATCTTCGTGGATGGAATCGTACTCGCTGGCGGTCAGGTAGCCGGTGTCTTTCAGCAGACGCAACCAGTAGCTTGTCTCCCGCGCTTCCTTGTAGGCGATGGACATCTTGGAGAGGAAATCAGCTTTGGACTGTCCGCCGATGGCTTCCTCAACATTTGCGCCGATGCTCGTCCCCGCGCGAAGAACCTGTTTCGACAACACGAACTCTTTCTTGCTCTCGGACAAATGCTGATAGAGCCGCACCACGCGCACCGCAAACGCATAGCTCTTCACTTGGATGACATTCTCCTTCATCAATTCTCAATTCGTAATTTTCAATTCGTAATTCCCGATTTGCAATTCTTAATTCCTAATTCTTAATTCGTAATTCTCCTGAGAGCAGCTTCGGCAGCAGCGCGTCCCGCAGCGCGACCAGCGTCCGGGATTCCTTCACATTCGCCACGATGCGTTGTCGAAGTGGCAGCACCTTCTCTAAGTGATTCTCAAGTACAGATACCGACGGAATCGGCAGTTCAGCGTTGACGATGACCTTCGCGTTCATGTTGGCTTGCCGAGGACTTCGAACCTCCAACTGCCAGGAAGCTCAGTCCAATCGAATGTGCGTATGCTAACTTCGTATGCACTTCCTCGAAAGCGTCAGAGATGTACTTCAGGAAGATCAGCCCCAGCACGACGTGCTTATACTCCGCCGCGTCCATGTGTCCGCGCAGCTTGTCCGCCGCGGCCCAAAGCAGCGCCTCAAACCCCAGATTCGCCCCGCCGTTCTGCTTTTCCGTCTTGTCTCTCGCCATCGTTCACCCCGGCTTTCGGGACGTAGTGTAATCAGGGACGCGTAGATTCGTCAATGCGCAGGGGTAAAAGATTCGGGTTGAAAAGCGGCAACGGTTACAGTAGAACCATGGCTCGCTTCAAGGCCACAGTCGTGCTTGCCCCGCTCTGAGCGGGGTGAAGGTGGCCTTGATTTTTGCGAGTGAAGGAGTTGCACACGTGGAGTTGGCGGACTTGAAGATTTTCTCTGGTAACGCGAACCGACCTCTGGCGCAGCGCATCGCTGACTATGTCGGGGTGCGGCTGGGCGACGCCACGGTTACGCCGTTTCCCGACCAGGAAACGTTCGTGAAGATAAATGAGAACGTCCGCGGGCGCGACGTGTTCATCGTACAGCCGACTTCGCCACCGGCGAATCAGCATTTGATGGAGTTGCTGATCATGATTGATGCGTGCCGGCGCGCGAGCGCGCAGCGCATCACAGCCGTAGTCCCGTTCTTTGGATATGCCCGGCAGGACCGCAAGGACCAGCCCCGGGTGCCGATCACGGCGAAGCTGGTGGCGAATCTGATTGTCGCCGCAGGCGCGAATCGCGTGCTCACGATGGATTTGCACGCGCAGCAGGTCATGGGATTTTTCGATATCCCCGTCGATCATCTGTATGCCGCGCCGGTGATCTACAAATACTTTCGGCAAAAGAAGCTGTCGAATCTTGTGGTGGTATCACCGGACGTCGGCGGCACGAAGATGGTCAGCGCGTACGCGAACATGTTTCACGCGCCACTGGCCATTGTCGTCAAGAAACGGAAGTCGGCCACGGACGTCGAAATGCAGAATATCGTCGGCGAGGTCAAAGGTCGTGACGTGTTGCTGGTGGACGATTTGACCGAGACAGCCGGCACGATTACGGGGGCCGCCGAGGTATTGAAGTCGAAAGGCGCAAAAAAGGTTTACGCCGCGGTCAGTCACGCCGTCCTCGGGAGCGCGGCATTGGATCGGCTAAAGAAGTCACAACTCGAAGAGTTGGTCACCACCGACACGGTGATGCACTCGAAAGTCAACGGCTTCAAATTGACGGAGTTGACCGTCGCGCCGTTGTTGGGCGAAGCGATCAAGCGGATTCACAGTTCGGAGTCCGTCAGTTCGCTGTTCGAGATCGGTCAGAACTAACGATTGATTTGGGAGAAACCAGGTATGGCCAAGCAAGTACAACTGAAAGCAAAGTCACGCAGCGAATCCGGCCGAGCGCCGGTCAAGCGGCTGCGCGCCCAGGGCATCATTCCCGGGATCGTCTACGGGGCGCACATCAAGCCGCTCACAATATCCGTCGCCAGCCGCGACTTGGAGAACGTGTTGCACCATGCCACGGGCGAGAACGTGCTCGTGGACTTGCAGGTGGACGAGGCCGGCACGACCAAAAACCGGCTCGCCCTGATTCAGGAAGTGCAGCATCACCCGTTTGCAGACACGATCCTGCACGTGGATTTCCAGGAAGTCTCGGCGACTGAGAAGCTGCGCACGAAAGTGCCGGTCCGCCCGGTCGGCGAACCGGCTGGCGTGAAGACCGGCGGCGGCGTGCTCGAATACATTCTGCGTGAACTCCACGTCGAATGTCTTCCGAAAGACTTGCCCGACCTCATCGAAGTCAACGTCGAGAAACTCGAAATCGGTGGCAGCATTCACATCGGAGAAATTGCCGCGCCGGCGGGCGTAGCATTGCTCGACGACAAAGGCCAGCCGATCTTCCTCGTCGTCGCACCCATTGCCGAAGTGGAAGAGACCCCGGTCGAGGCCGGCCCCGCCGAGCCCGAGCTCATCGGCGCAAAACCGGCCGAAGGCGAGGAAGCCGTCGAGGGCGAAGCCAAACCGGCGGCCAAAGGCGAAGCCAAACCCGCTGCGAAAGCCGAAGCCGGCAAGACGGAAGCGAAACCGGCGGCGCCCGGCAAACCCGCTGCCGCGGGCAAGCCCGAAGCGAAGCCAGCGGGCGCAGGAAAGCCGGCGGCGGGCAAGCCCGAAGCCAAGAAGTAAACGGCCACGTGGAACGTGGTAAATGTCTGTGCGTCCTAAATTGGTTGTCGGGTTGGGCAATCCCGGCAAGGAGTACGTGGGCACGCGCCACAACATCGGCTTCGAAGTTGTGGACCGATTAGCGGCCAGGTTGGAATGTTCTTTGCGAAGCCGGTCGAAGTTTGCCGCCGTCATCGGTGAGGCCGGCGGCGTGACGCTGGTCAAGCCGCAGACGTTCATGAATCGCAGCGGCGCTGCGGTAGCCGGGCTGGTCAACTGGTTGAAGCTCACAGCTGCGGACGTGCTAGTCATCGTGGATGACGCGGATTTGCCGCTCGGGCAGCTCCGGTTGCGCGCCAACGGCGGCAGTGGTGGTCACAACGGATTGCTCTCGATCATTGAGGCCCTCGGCGGGAACGAGGAGTTTGCGCGGTTGCGGGTTGGAATTGGTCGGCGCGAGCCGGTCGGAGCGGACATTACGAATCATGTCCTGGGCAAGTTTGCGGCGGATGAACGCGAACCGGCCCAGCAGGCGGTCGAGGACGCAGTGGCGGCGGTTGAATGTTGTCTGAAAGAAGGATTGACGGCGGCTATGAATCACTTTAATCGAAGGAAGGGAGACGCGAGTTGAAGAAATACGAAGGACTATTCATTCTGGATGTGGTGGGTCGCGAGGATGCGGAAAAGGAAATTATCGACCGCATCCAAAAGGACATCGAACAGGCGGGCGGCAAGGTCGAGACCGTGCAGAAGATGGGACAGAAGCCCTTTGCGCGGACGACCTCGAAGCGCAGCGCGGGACATTACGTGAACGTGATTTTCCACGCGCCGGCGAAGGCGATCGCCCAGCTGGACACGAAGTTTCATCTCGACGCGGATTTGTTCCGCTGGCACATGACCGAGTTCATTCCTGAGCCAGAGCGCAAGCCGCGCCGTGAGCCTGTCGAGTCCGCTAGCGCTTGGCACGGATAAGACACCATGGCGAATTTTAACAAAGTGCTGTTGATGGGCAACCTCACGCGTGACCCCGAAGTGCGTTACACGCCGAAGGGCACGGCCATCGCCACTATCGGATTGGCCGTCAACCGAGTCTGGACGACCGAGAGCGGGGAGAAGAAAGAGGAAGTCATGTTTGTAGACGTTGACGTTTGGGGTCGCCAGGCGGAAACGATCGGTCAATATATGTCGAAAGGCCGGCCCATCTTCATCGAGGGACGATTGAAGCTCGACCAGTGGGACGACAAAGAATCCGGCCAGAAGCGGAGCAAGCTCAAGGTCGTCTGCGAGAGCTTCCAGTTTCTGGGTGCGCCGAAGGGTGGAGCCGGTGGAGCCGAATTCAGCGACCAGCCCCCGGTCGCCAAGCCGGCACGTCCCCGGCCAGAGTCGGCACCGGCACCGGCAGCAGAAGAACAAGCCCCGTCTGGCGAGGGCGAAGACAACATTCCATTTTAGCTTCGAGAGGACATTATGCCACGAGAACGAGAAGAACGAGAACGTCCGCGCGTTTCCAAGCGCGACATGATCATCAAGCGCGACTGCAAAATCTGCAAGGACCAGATCAGCATCGACTTCAAGCAGCCGGACCTGCTAAAAAAATTCATGACGGAACGCGGCAAAATTCTGTCGCGTCGCGTATCCGGTAACTGCGCGCGACACCAGCGCCAAATGGCCACGGCGATCAAGCGCGCGCGGGGCATGTTGTTGGTCCGGTAGCCAACCGAACCGGATCCACGGAGGACAATCCATGAGCACACAAGTCATTTTGACATCCCGGGTGGAAGCACTCGGCGGCGAGGGCGACACGATCAACGTCGCCGACGGGTATGCACGGAACTTTCTGTTCCCACGCGGGCTGGCGCTGCCAGCGTCGGCGGCGAACCTCAAGCGTGTCGAAGCGCTGCACAAGAAACGCGAAGCCACGGAAGTCGCGATCCTGACCGACGCGAAGGAGATCGAGGCGAAGTTGACCAAACAGTCGTTTACGATCACAGCTGCCGCGGGCGCGGACGAGAAATTGTTTGGATCGGTGACTGCGGCCGACATTGCCGAAGTGCTGGCGAAGGAGGGGATCACGGTCGACCGAAAGAAGATCGTGCTCGATCATGCGATTCGCGCCTGCGGCGTGTACGACGTCGACGTGCGGTTGCATTCCCGGGTTGCGACAAAGGTAAAGATTTGGGTCGTCGCCGCTGAAGGGAGCGCGCCCGCCAAGGCCGAAGAAGTTTCTGAGAAGCCAAAGAAAGCCGCGAAGAAGAAATAGCCGCTGGATACGTCGCGCTTCATGCCTCCGACTAAAACCATGGCGTCGGACAAGGTCGCACCGCTGGGCAGCGGGCGAGGGCTAACCGCGCTGCCTATCGACCGAATGCTCCCCAACAGTCTCGACGCGGAGATTGCGGTACTGGGGGCGATGCTGCTCAGTCCGCAGGATGCTGGCTCGCAGGCCCGCGAGCGGTTGAGCGACCACCACTTCTACCACGCCGCCCACCAGGTCATCTTCCGCGAGATCGCCGCGTTGCAGGACGCAATGCAGGCGGTGGACGCGATCACACTGGCGCAGCGGCTGCAGGACAAGAATCTGCTCGATGAGATCGGTGGACCGGCGTATCTGGCCGACCTCGTGACGCGCGTTCCGACGACGGCGAATATCGAGCACTACCTCGACATCGTCTGGGAGAAGTTCCTGCTCCGGCAACTGATCGAAGCCGCCCACGGCATCATTGCGAAGTCCTTCGAACAACAAGACGACGTAAAGAGTTGGATCGACGAAGTGGAGCAGCAGATTTTCAACATCACCGCCGAGAAAACTGTAACCGGGGCGCAGCCGGTCAAAGTGTTCATCAAGGACGCGATGCAAAGCATCGAGCGTCTCTACGACCAGCGTGGTGCCATTACTGGCCTCGCCACGGGTTTTCGGGATCTCGACAAGAAAACGTCTGGTCTGCATCCCAGTAACATGGTCATCATCGCCGGCCGACCGTCGATGGGCAAGACGGCGCTGGCGATGAACATTGCCGAGAACGTCGCCATCGATCAGAACGTGCCGGTTGGCGTGTTCAGCCTCGAGATGTCGTCGGAGGAACTCGTTAAGCGTATGCTATGCTCGCGCGCGCGCGTCAACTTGCGTGCGATCCGGGATGGGTTTCTCGCGGAGCGCGATTTCCATCCGTTGACGACTGCGGCCAGTGAGTTGATGAAAGCGCCGCTGTATATCGACGATTCGGCAGGACTGACAATCAATCAGGTGCGCGCCCGCGCGCGGCGGATGCACTTGCAGTTTGGGATCAAGTTGCTGGTGATTGATTATTTACAGTTGATGCGGGCGCCGTCGCGCCGGGCCGACCAAAGCCGACAGGTGGAGGTGGCGGACATTTCCGGCGGCGTGAAGGCGCTGGCAAAGGAATTGAGCATTCCCATTATCGTTCTCAGTCAGCTTAATCGCCAGCCGGAAAGTCGCGATGAGGGCAAACCACGGCTGTCGGATCTCCGCGAATCTGGATCGCTTGAACAAGATGCGGACTTGGTGGGTTTGTTGGTGCGACCGGAGATTTATGCCGATGATAGCGAAAAGGCGGCGGAGAAGGGCAAGGCGATGTTGTACATCGAGAAGCAGCGCAACGGTCCGACCGGAAAGGTGGATTTGACGTTCCTCAACGAATACACACGCTTCGAAGACGCGGCGCTGATTGATGCCGGCGATCTTCCCGACGGCGAGAGGGAGCAAGAATGAGACGGTGGCTGGTTGCGCTGCCGTTGCTTACCTTGTGCCTGTGTCCGTTCCGAAGCTGGGCGCAGGGGACGGCGCCGATCGTTCGGGAGATCGAGATTCGCTTCGATGGGCCGGAGACGGTTAATCGAGCGATTGTCCTCGCCAACATCCAGACCGCTGTCGGGAAACCGCGGTCGCGGGAATTGATCGAGCAAGATGTGCGCAGCTTGATCGGGACGGGGTTTTTCTTCGACGTGCGGGTGCTGGAAGAATCGGCGGCCGACGGTGTGAAGATCATTTTCCAAGTGCGGGGTAAGGCGACAATCAAGGAGATCAGCGTTGAGGGGCAGACGAAGTTCGCCGCGGATCGGTTGAAGCGCGAATCTTCCCAAAAGGCCGGCGACATTCTCGACGAGAACAAGGCGCACGCGGACGCCTTGAAGATGGCGGAGTTGTACCAGAAGGCGGCCTATCCGGATGTGAAAGTCGAGCCGGTGGTATCCATCGATAAGGATACCGGCAAAGCAATTCTGAAATTCAAGGTGACAGAAGGCAACCGGGTGTTCATCCGTCGAATCAAGTTTACCGGCCTCAAGGCATTCCCGGCGGGGGAGTTGAACAAGCGGATGAAAACCCGTCACCGTTGGTGGGGTTCGTGGCTGGCCGGGACGGGCGTGTTGAAGGATGAGCAGTTCATCGAGGACCTCGATAAGCTGCGTGATCATTATCGGTCGCGTGGCTATATCGACATGGAAATTCAGACCAACTATGTCGAGCGCGTCGCCAAAGAGTGGATGGACATCCACATCAATGTCTTTGAGGGGCAGCAGTACAAGGTCGGCAACGTCAAGATCGAGGGCAACAAACTGTACGCGACTGCGGAGTTGATGAAGCGCCTGCGGATGACCGCCGGCCAGGTCTTCACCCCGGATGGGCTATCGAAAGATCTCAAGACGGTTGAGGATTACTACGGGTCGCGCGGTTACCTCGACACCAACGTTCGTTCCACCCGCGAGGCGAACGTGGAGACGGGTCGGCTAGACCTGCTGTACTCGATTAAAGAGGGCGATCTCACCTACATTGAGAAAATCGTCATCCGCGGGAACACGAAAACCAAGGACAAGGTGATCCGCCGCGAGTTGGCCGTCGCGCCGGGCGACACGTACAACACGGTGCGGGTCGATGCGAGCAAGGAGCGGTTGAAGAATCTCAACTACTTTTCGAAGGTCGAGGCCACCCCCGAGCCCACACCGGTCCCCAATCGCCGCGACCTCGCCGTGCAAGTGGAAGAGCAGCGCACCGGGAACGTCACCTTTGGTGCGGGCTTCAGTTCCATCGACAACCTCATCGGCTTCGTGGAAGTCACGCAAGGCAACTTCGATCTGTTCAACTGGCCGAGCTTTACCGGTGGCGGGCAGAAGTTGCGCGTCCGCGCCCAGCTTGGTTTTAAGCGGCAAGACTACGTGGTCTCTTTCGTTGAGCCATGGTTTCTCGACCAACGATTGTTGCTGGGCATCGACCTGTTTCATCACCAAAGCGGGTTTCTGAGCAGCCAGTTTAACGAGACGCGCACGGGCGCATCGCTGAAATTGGAAAAAGCATTGAGCGAATTCGTCCGTGCCGGACTCCAATACAGCATTCAGGACATCGATCTGTCGGTGGATAGCAGTGCATCGAAGGAACTACAATCCCAGCGCGGGGCGCTGGTGCGCAGTGCGGTGGAAGGAACGTTGGTGTTCGACTCGCGCAACAGCGTCTTCCTGACGACCCGCGGCAACCGCACGGAATTGTCAGCGGAAGTGGCAGGCGGACCGGCCGGCGGCGATGTCTCGGTGTACAAGCTTGAAGGCAAGACGACATTTTTTTTCCCGTTCTTTAACAATCACGTGCTGCAGATTCTCGCGGCTGGCGGTGTGGTCGACGCATTCGGCCAGACCCAGGGGAGCGGGCCGGTAGTGGACGAAGATCCGAGTCCATTCCTGCGGTTGGTCAAGGTCAACGACGTGCCGATCTTTGACCGGTATTTTCTCGGCGGCGCCAACACCTTGCGCGGATTCACGTTCCGCAAAGTCGGCCCGAAAGACGTCAAGAACGACCCGGTCGGCGGTAACTCCTACTACAACGGCACCGCGGAATACTCATTCCCGATTGTCGAGCGCGTGCGGGGCGCATTTTTCTTTGATATCGGCGAAGTCGAGCGGGACTCGTACAGCTTCAGCGCCGGTGATCTGAAATCCGATGCCGGTATCGGCGTCCGGCTCAACCTGCCGATCGGCCCATTGCGGCTGGACTACGGCTACCCTGTTATGACCGACAAAAGCACGGGCACGACCGGAAAATTTCAGTTTAGCGTCGGCTACCAGTTCTGATATACTGACGGACGTGACATAGAACCAACGAACGAAAGGCATAACCAACAGCATGAAAACGAATATTGCACTCCTGACGGTGGCGGGTCTGATGGCCGCCAGTTTCCCGGCGCACGCCCAATCGGTCGTGCTGAAGACCGTGGATCTCAACAAGGTGTTTAACGAGTACTACAAGACCCCCGTGGCCTCTCAGAAGCTCAAGGACACGGCGGAGCAGTACAACAAGGAACACGAAGACCTGCTCGCTCAGTACCGCAAGCAGGTCGACGAGCTCAACAAACTCCGCGAAGAACAGGACAAGACCGAGTACACGGCGGAAGTCCGTGATCAAAAGAAGAAGGCGTTCCAGGAAAAGCTCGCTGAAACACAGAAGACCCAGCACGATATCGAGGAATTCCGCAACAGCCACAAGCAGATCCTCGACCAGCAGACCCAGCGCATGCGGCAGGGCATCCTCAAGGAAATCAATGACGTGGTTTCCAAGGAAGCCCGCGACAACAACTATGCATTTGTCTTCGACAAATCCGGCAACACCCTCAACGGCGTGCCGACGCTCGTGTACTCCCAAGACCCGGTCGATATCACCGACGACATCATCAAGATTCTGAACAAGAACAAACCCGTCGAGACCCCCAAGGCCGACGAGAAAAAGTCCGATAAACCCGTCGACAAGAAGTCCGACAAGCCTGCCGACAAAAAGTAGGCGTGCAACTCACCGCGCGTGAGATCGCGGAGATTGTCGGCGGCTCGCTCGTCGGCAATCCCGACACGGTTGTGACCGGCGTCGCCGGCATCAAAGAGGCGCAGCCGGGCGACGCCACGTTCGTCGGCAGCCACAAATACGCTGCCGCGATCAAGACCACCCGGGCTTCGGTGATTCTGGTGTCGCCGGCCATGGCCCATGCCGAAACCACCGCCGCGCTGGTCAGCGTCGAGAATCCCGGCAAGGCGTTCGAGCACCTCGTGGCGCGTCTCGTTCCGCCGCCGGTGCGTTACAAACCGGGAGTCGATCCAGCCGCCGTCATCGCCGCCAATGTCCAACTCGGCAAGGAAGTCACAATCCAGCCATTCGTCGTCATCGAAGCTGGCGTGACGATCGGCGCGCGCACTGTCATTGGCGCCGGCAGCTACATCGGCCACGAATCACGGATTGGCGACGACTGCCGGCTCTACCCGCGGGTGACGTTGCGCGAACGCACTCGCGTGGGCCACCGGGTGATTCTTCACAGTGGCGTCGTGCTCGGCGCCGACGGCTTCGGCTTCGAGTTCGCTGGCGATCAACACAAGAAGATTCCCCAACTCGGCGACGTCGAGATTGGCGACGACGTTGAAATTGGGGCCAACACTGCCATTGACCGCGCTCGATTCGGCACGACGCGCATTGGCAAGGGCACGAAGATCGATAATCTCGTGCAGATCGGCCACAACTGCATCATCGGGGAACATTGCATCATCTGCGGACTCGTCGGCATGGCGGGCAGCACGATTATCGGCAACTACGTGACGATTGCCGGGCAGGTTGGCTTGGCCGGGCACCTCACCATCGGCGACAAGTCCATTATCATGGCGCAAGCCGGTGTGGTCAAGGACGTGCCGCCCGGCTCCTTCATGCTCGGCGCGCCGGCGGTGCCCCACACGCAATTCAAGCGTACCAACGCCGCGCTGCACCGCTTGCCCGACCTCGCGGCCAAGCTGCGCGCGTTGGAGCAACAGCTCGCCGAGATGCGTGACCGGCTTGACAGCGTGAAGTGATCCCCTGAGTTGAACTCGGTCAGACTGGTTCTCGACACAGCTATAGCATCTCCTCTTGCTTCTCCGCTTTGGCTTCGCGTTCCGCCTTCGCAAATGGGTTCGCTTGCGGCGGGGCGTCGAGGCGTTCCTTGCCGGACAGCAAACCTTGGACGGTGAGAATCTGAATCTTCGGGTGCTCTTTGTGATAGAGCTTCGTCTTGTAGCGACCGGCTTCGACGGTTTCCTTGACCATTGGTTTCGTCGGCTTCTCCAGCGTGATGAGTACGCCGCCGGCAGCCTTCTGGTTGTTCACGTCGCCGAGCAACGTCGCGATGTCATCGCGCTTCACGCCGCCGCCTTTGACCTGCACGATGATTTTCGCCCGGTCGTCCTTGCTCTCGTAGAAATACAGCAAACCGTCCACGCCGCGATCCGCGCCCTTGCCGTCGCCTTCCCGCAACGGACGCGCGCCGACGAGCGACAGCGCCCAATGCTGGAACTGGAACTTGTCTTGTTCCGCCAGCCGCTCCGCACCGCTAATGTCCGTCGGATTACCCAATTCCTCGAACGGCAAATCCTCGCCGAACGCATCGCGGAGTCGCCGCTTGATAAGGTTGATGGCGAGATACGTCACGTCGATCCCGATCCATTGCCGTCCCAACTTCTGCGCCGCGTGAACGGTCGTGCCGCAACCGCAGAACGGATCGAGAACGATGCCGTTAACCGGACAAGACACATTGATGATGCGTTCGAGAAGTGCCGTAGGTTTTTGGGTGGGATACCCAAGACGTTCTGCGGCTGCTGCGTTTATGAATTCGATGTCTGTCCATAAGTCTTGCAGTGGCGAGCCGCGCTCCTCAGTGACCGGACGTAGCACTCGCGGCATACCGGTCTTGGAGAAAACTATCTTGCCCTCGGCGACAAGCTGCTTGGCAGTTTCCTCGGTGAATCTCCAGTTATGGGTGTGGCCATTCCATGTCCATCTTGGTCCGCGACCACCCGGGGCCCGGCAGTCACCTTTCCGATACTGTTTGCCGTCTGTGTGGACATACAGGTCGTGCGTCTTCGGTGCATTCGGGTCGCGCTTTGTCAGCACGCGATTGAAGACACGCGCTTCACTCTTGGAGTAGAAAAGGAGTACGTCGTGAATTGAGCCGTACCGGTTCAGTTTCGCGTCGTTGTGTGCGCTTGTCCTCTGCCAAATGATTTCGTTGTCGAAATTCTCCGCGCCGAAAATGCTGTCGAGCACGAGGCGCAGGTAATGGCTGGCGGTGGGGTCGCAGTGGAGGTAGAGCGAGCCGGTCGGCTTCAACACCCGGTGCAGTTCGACCAAGCGCGGGGCCATCATCGCGAGGTAGGCCATCATCGGCGAGGTCTTGAGGAACTTCTTCAGCGCCTCGATCAGTTCGATGACGCTGGCGTTCGGGCAGGTGTCCACGAACTGCCGGTAGGTGTCATCCACGTCGCGCGTCCATTCCCACGTGTCGGTGAAGGCGTGGAACTGCGCTTGGCTGGCTGCGCCCGACGCTTCCTTGAACAGGACGTTGTAGTTGGCGTTGGAGTTGAACGGCGGGTCGAGATAGACGAGGTCAACGCTGGCATCCGGGAAGACTTTTGTGTCCTGCAACCATTTGAGGTTATCGCCAAACAGCAGCCGGTTCATGTCGGCGCAGTGTAGCAGGAGCGCAGCGAGGCCGGCAAGTCTGCCCGGTAACCCGAATGCGGTCTCCAACAAGATTGTGACCCTGACACTTGGCAACGGGTGAAGGCTTGATTATTGTTGGAGCATGATCCGCTCCGACAAGCTCACCATCAAGGCGCAGGAGGCGTTGCAGTCGGCGCAGGAGATTGCCCAGAAGCTCAACCATCAGGAAATCGACAGCGAGCACCGTCTCTCCGCGCTCATCCAGCAGCCGGACGGTCTCGTGCGCCCGTTGCTCGACAAGCTGGGATTGAATCCCGACTCGATTCTCTCACAACTCGATGACGAGTTGAATCGCCGGCCACAGGTTCACGGCGAGACCGAAACGCACTTGAGCAAATCTCTCCGGCAACATTTCCGTCCGGAATTTCTGAATCGCGTGGATGAGAGCATCGTGTTCCATCGGCTCAACCGGGAAGAACTCAAACAGATCGTGGAAATTCAACTGGCGCATGTGGTCAAACGCCTCGCCGATCAGCGCATTGCGCTGGTCGTCACCGACGCCGCGAAGGAAGTGCTTGCCCGGGAGGGCTACGACCCGGTATTCGGCGCGCGGTCGCTGAAACGCATCATCCAGAAAAAACTTCTCGACGCTCTGTCTCTTCAGATTCTCGAAGGCAATTTCAAGGAAGGCGACAAGATCGAAGCCGCGATCGACAAGAAGGGCGGCGACCAACTCATCTTCCGCAAGGCCTAATACTTTTCGTCTGAAGCTTTGGGTGGTGGAGGCGGAATGGGCTTGGCGAAAGACCGGGGCAGCAGAGTCAGCGGGCCGGACTGCAGCTTCGCGCCTGCAAACTCCGGCTTGACCCGCTTGGACATCCCGCGTTCCTTGCTTTCTGGCGGTTGCAGGCCACTGGCTGGTGACGGTACCGGCGCGGCCGCGACAGATTCGTATCGAAGCTCTACAGAACCCAGGCGGATTGAGGCGCCGTGCTGGATTTTGACCGCCATGATTCGCTCGCCATTTACAAACGTGCCATTGGTCGATTTGAAATCATGCAATTGATAATCGTCCCCGTCACGCACCAAGATTCCGTGCCGCTTGGATACATTGATATCCCGGATCACTGCTGTCCGATTAAAAACCCTGTAAACACAGTTGATTTGTGAGGTTGAGCGTTTCGTCAATGGGTGGAGATGGAGCAAAGGCGTGCAAAATGGGCATTTTCTCGAACAACGTCAGGCTCGAAATCTGTAAAAT
>CAZMKD010000168.1:0-14015 GCA_964566575.1 uncultured Verrucomicrobiota bacterium | reverse complement strand
CTTGCCGGCCATGTTCGGGCCTGTGATGATGAGAATCTGGTTTTCTGTTCCGTCGAGCAACGAATCATTCGGCACGAAACGCTCTTCGACCAACGTCTGTTCCAGCACTGGATGCCGGCCGTCGATGATTTCGATGCGGTTGCCGTCGTTGACGACGGGCCGGCAATAGTTCTGATGCCGGGACAGTTCCGCAAACCCGGCCAACACATCGAGCGCGGCAATCGCCGTCGCGGATTCTTGAATCGCGGATGATTTCTGGAGCACGGTTTTTCGGACTTCGTCGAACAGATTAAACTCCAGGGCATTCGCCTTCTCGTCCGCACCGAGAATCTTGTGCTCCATTTCTTTGAGTTCGGGCGTGTAGTACCGCTCGCCGGTGGCGACGGTCTGTTTGCGGATGTAATCGGCCGGCACCTTCGACAGGTTCGACTTCGTGACCTCGATGTAATAGCCGAAGACGGAATTGTACCGGACTTTCAGCGAAGCGATGCCGGTGCGCTCGATCTCGCGTTGCTGCAAGGCCGCGATCCACTCCTTGCCGTCTTTCGACGCGCGCCGCAATTCGTCGAGTTCGGGCGAATAGCCTGCCTTGATCATCTCGCCATCCTTCAGCGCCAGTGGCGGCGCATCCTCGATGGCGCGAGTGATAAGGGTGACGGTGTCCGGTAGTTCCGTAATTTGGGAAACGAGCGAATCCACCAAGCCCCCGCCGCGTGAGGTCACCCGGCCTACAACTTCCCGAAGCTTCGGCAAGGCTGTGAGCGATTCCCTCAAGCCGACAAGATCGCGCGCGCTGCCGGAGCCGACGCTCAGACGACCGAGCGTGCGTTCCATGTCGCGGACGTTGCCGAGATTTTCGCGAAAGTCCGCCAACACGTGTGCGCTGTCGCAAAACGATTGTACGACTTCTTGCCGGGCGACGATAACGGCCACTTCGCGCAGAGGGTGCGTCAGCCACTCCCGCAGCAACCGCGCGCCCATCGGCGTTCGCGTCCGATCCAGGCAACTGACAAGCGAATGCTTCGAGTCGAGCAGTTCGAGGTTTCGTTGCGTCACGGCGTCGAGCACCATGTAGTCGGTGACGCTGTAGACGGTGAGCCGGTGGATGTGGCCGGTATTCCGGCGCAGCGATTGTGCGAGGTAATGCAACGCCGCCCCGGCCGCGCCGATGCCGACTGTCAGGTCGCGCGCGCCGAAGCCGTCGAGCGATTGCGTTTTGAAATGATCGCGCAAGGTGAAGAACGCCGTCTCGCGTTCGAACGTCCAGCCATCGTACGGCGCAGCAGCCGGGACCATCGCCTTTGCTTCATCGAACCATTCGGTCGGCACGATGATTTCGGCCGGTCGGACGCGCGCCAGTTCATTTTTCAGTTGCTCGACCGTCGCCAGCTCGGTCACCTTGAAATCGCCCGTGGTCAGATCGATCAGTGCGAGGCCGAATCCCGGACAAATCGCTGCGACGAAGTTATTGCGTTCGGCATGAAGAATGTGAGCGTCGAAGTGCGTGCCGGGACTGAGAATTTGGGTCACGTCGCGCTGGACAAGTTTTCCCGGCTTCGCCTCCTCGAGTTGGTCGCAGATGGCGACCTTCTTGCCGTGCTTGAGCAGCTTGCCGATGTAGCTCTCGGCGGCGTGATGCGGAATGCCGCACATTGGCGTGCCGTTGCGGGCGGTCAGCGTGAGATTGAGCAAGCCGGCCGCGGTCTTGGCATCGTCGAAAAACATCTCGTAGAAATCGCCGAGCCGGAACATCAAGAGTGCGTCGGCCGGGATCTGGCTCTTGACGCGCCGGTACTGCTGCATCATCGGAGTGAGTTGTGTCTCGGAACTCGCCATCGCACGGAGATTATAGCCGTGCCGCGGAGGTGGTCACGCCGGAAAGTTGACTAGTTGTCAGAATTAGGTAGTATGCGGCCTAATCTGAACAAGGAGATCGGTTATGCGGATTCGAAATGCCATCGTCGTTCTGTCGTCCCTTCTCGCCGGGGTGGTCGGCGCCAAGGAACAATCCAAGGTAAGCACCACCTTCGAGAACACTGGGTTTGAAGTGACTGCCGCCGGCACGCTCAAGTCGGCCATGAAAACCACGGGGGCGAAATTCGATTGCCGACTCAGTGGCTTGACGACGGGGCAGACATATCGCCTCGTGGTAGGGGAGTTGCCGGAAGCGGAATTCGTGACCGCTTCGTCGGGGAAAGCGAAGTTGAAGTTCCAACGCAAACCCGGCAAGCCAGTGACCTTGGACTTCGATCCACGCGGCAAGATCATCACCCTCAATACCGGCACCAATGAGGTGTTGCGCGTGTTGTTCTCCGGCGAGGGCGAGCCCGCCGGCACGAAGGCTTTCGAGGAAACCGTGCTGTACGCGACCGCGCTCGCGCCCGGCGGCGACGGCAAGACCGCCTTTCGTTCCAAGGGCGGCGAGAAAGAATTCAAAGTCGAGGTCGAGGACACGCCCGCCGGCGACTATCAATTGTTCGTGGATGGCCTGCCCCGGGGCGGACTCACGGTCGGGGATGCTGGCAATGGCGAGGTGAAGTTCAGTTCCACGCCGGTCGGCGACGAGTTGCTGCTGGATTTCGATCCGCGCGGCAAGAGTCTCGATGTTTTGCAGGGTACCAATGTGTTCTTTACCGGCATCTTGCTGGCCCAGATCCCGGGCGTCAGCGCCTGTACCACGTCTGCCGTCCAAGTTGCCTTGACTTCGACCGGCCTCGACGCCGACGCTTCCGCCCATGCGGAGACGCATGTCGAGGACGATTGCGAGCGGGAGTTTGAAGTGGAAGCCGAAGATTTGCCGGAAGGCGATTACGATCTCTTCGTCGGCGACGTGAATCGCGGCACGATCACGGTCGCAGCCGTGACCGGCGGCACGGAAGGCCGAATCGAGTTCAGCACCGACTCCGGCGAGGAAGGGAAGCAGTTGTTGACCTTCGACGTGGCCGGTCAGGTGATCGAGATCCGGCAGGGCACCAACGTCTTTTTCTCCGCCGCGTTTGTCGGCGGCATCGCGCCGCCGCCACCGGCCTGTGAGGAACTGGACAATGAAGTCACGTTGTTCAATACTGGTTTCGAGCCTGAAGGCAAAGGCAAAGCCCGGTTCCGACAACAGAGCGATTGCCGGCAGGTGTTCCGCGTGGAAGTGGAAGACCTATCGCTGGGCGCCTTCAAGGTGCACGTGGCCGGCATCGAGCGCGGTACGATCACCGTGGTGGATCTGGCCGGCGAGCATGTGGGTGAGATTGAATTCGACACCGATCCCGGCCCGAACGACGTGATCTTGGATTTCGATCCGCGCGGCCAATTGATCGAGGTCGAGAAGAACGACGACATCTATCTCAGCCGCACGTTTCCCGAGTAACGGTCACGTCCTAAAACACGTTGGCCGATCCCGAATCAACGGGACCGGCCTCGTGCGTTCGATTCAGCCGCCCTGGATCGCGTGCGTCGGTCGTCCAACGCTTGCCCGCCAGCGCGACCTGCTTTGCTGTGCGAAGCCGCAGATCGTTCCACAACTTCGTCACGGCGGGGCTGCCTCCTGAGCATCCCCCTGCGGACATCTCTAACGCATCGGGCTTGCCAGGGCGTAAGTACTTGAGAAACACGGTGATGGTTCAAGCCTGTCCGGACGGGAGTGTGCAGCCGACACAAAAATGTCAGGCCGTGCGCGCGAATAGCTCGCGCAGGGCCGTACGGAGTTGCTCGATCTCGAACGGCTTTTCGAGTAGCGCGTTGCCGGTGCGGGCGATGAAGTCGGACAGCCCGGCCTTGCGCGAGGCTTGGCCGGTGATGAAAAGAAACCGCTCCGATAGAAACGGGAAATCCTTGGCGACTTGCCTGTAGAACGCCTCCCCGTCCACGCGAGGCATCATTACGTCACAGATGATCGCATCGAAATCTGCCAGCCGCAGCTTGCCGAACGCTTCCATGCCGTTGGAGGCGTGCTCGGTCACGCAGTTCTCGTGCGTCAACACCTCGGCAAGCACGTCCGCCAGTTCGAAGTCATCATCGACGATGAGCACGTGCCGGAGGATCTGAACGGGGCGAGATGCGTCAGCCATGGGACTATGCCGGGAATTCGCGCTCAGTGATCTCCAGCAGCGAATGCAGGATCAATGTGTGCGACTCTTGAATGCGCGCCGTGTCGGTGCTGGCGACGATTAGTTCCAAGTCGGCCTTGCCCTTGGCGTGGCCGCCGTCCTTCCCGAGTAACGCGACACTCTTGACGCCGCGTTGCCGGGCAACGTCCAGCGCGCGCAGAATGTTTGGGGAGTTGCCGCTGGTGGAGAAACAGACGAGCAGATCGCCCTTCGCGCCGAGTCCTTCGATTTGCCGAGCGAACACTTCGTCAAAGCCGAAATCGTTGGCAATGCAGGTCAGCGCCGTCGCGTCGGCGTTCAGACAGACGCCCGGCAACGACCGACGATTGCTCCGGTAGCGTCCGACCAATTCTTCGGCCAAATGCATTGCGTCGGCGGCACTGCCGCCATTGCCGCACGAGAGAATCTTGCCGCCGGCGCGCAATGTCGTGACGGCCGCCGCTGCGATCTTGTCGAAGGCCGGCTGCTGTGCCGGCAGCGATTGCATCGCGGCACAGGAATCGGCGACGGCTTTTGACAGGATTGATTCCATTGCTGACATCGTAGCTTTGCCGGCGAGACGGTTCAATGTCTTTTATGGAGTGCGCGTGATCAACCCAGGAAGCCCAGGTCGCGGTGGGCGAAGCGCGGGAGGTTCGGGAAAATTGTGTTCAGGTTGGAATCGGAGACGCCGAACCACTTCGCCAGCGGCGAAACCGGCACGCTCCAATACCGGATCGACCGCATCGAGAAAGTCTCCACCAAGATTTTGCAGTCGCTCTGACTCACCATCGCAAGCGGTAGCGTTGGGTCCCGGCTACGTAAACAAGCTCTCAAGATCGCTGGCAGGCTGCATCTGTTTGGTCTTTTCACGGGTCGGCTTGTCCTTCATATCGACCAGCTGCCATTGCTCGCCCACCTTTCTGGCAATAACCAACCGGCCAAATTCCTCACCGTGCTTGTCGGCAAACTTCGCAAAACCAATGGCCTTCGGAATTGTGTCCGTCCGAGTGTCGTCGTGCGGTTCGAGAATATCGACGACGAACCCTTTGTTGCTCTTTCGCACGATTATGAAGTCGGGGTAAAAGCCTCTCGTCACACCCATCTCGTAAGGTATGCACATCGACCAATCGCGACGATCCAAGTTCCGCAGCCAGCAGACGAAATCCTTCTTCGCCATTTCCGCCTTCAACAACTCTGCCTCCCATTTGTTAAACTCCGCGAAGAACTTGCCGTCGGCGTCGACGAAAAGATGACTCGCCCACGCAGTGCCCTCTTTCTTCTCCACGATTTGCTCCTGCAATTCCCAACTCTGCTCCGCCGGCTTGCCAGCGGCTTGAATGAGCGCTTGGAAGCCCGCCCGGACCGATGCTGGGAGTTTTTGTATCGCCGCTTTGTGTTTCTTCCAAGCTGCGTCAAATTCTTCTCTGCCGAGTTTCTCCATCACAAGCATTGTTTCCGGTTGCCGCATGATGGCGAACAACTCCAACTTCGCTTGGTTCGGCGCTTCCTTGTCGTGAAACCGCTTCCAGAACGTGCGGTGCAATCCTTCACCGGCAGCCAGCAGCCGACCGGCGGTGTCGAAAAGCTGGTCAATATTTTCTTCCGACAGAACCACCCGCGCGGAATTCGTCCCGGTGACGGTCATTCCACCAATCGCAATCTTCGTGATGTCCAATTCGATCTCGCCGCCCTCGCGAATCACGTTGCCCCACTCGGCAACCGTCTTGGCGTATTTGTCCCGGAGTTCCTTGAGCTTCTTCAGGAACGCTTCGCGCACCTGCTCATCGGCATCGGCGTTCAAGCCTTCATGCACCAACAGACCCGCAAGCCGCAACGCCCGCTTGATGTCGCTCATCTTCGGAACACGGCTCACGGAATACGTCGGCAGAGTTTTCAGATGTTCAAACACCTTTGCTAATTCCGGATTGCGCCCGTAAACTTCGGTTGAAGTTTCGGCGCGCGTCCCTAAGCCGTCGTCGGGATTGCGAAGATGTTTCAGGACTTCTTCAAGCGCCTGTGCATCGTAGTGCGGCAGGAACAACTCGACCGTATCGAGCACTTCATTCGTGCCGATGCGCCGCGCCAACGGCGTCCGAATCATGCGTCCGACAAGCTGGGCAATGCTCGTCGGGTCTTGTGCGCGGCGGAAGCTCATCATCACTTCGGCGCGCGGGCAATCCCAACCGGTGGACAATGCCGTTTTGAACAGCACCACCTTGACCTCCGGGCTATCTTGGATGCGCGACGCCTCCAGCTTGCGGATAATCCGCCCCGCTTCCTGAATCTCATTCGAGTCTTGGAAGCAATGCACGATTTCATTCAATGCCAGCGGCCCGGTATGCCGTTCGATCACGCGCACAACATCCGCCAGCGGCGTCCGCGTCAGAATGTTTTCCGTTCCGTCCTCGACCTGCACCACGAGAATGGGGCGAACGACATCCTTTTCCTTTTCGCGCGTACAATAATCCCCCCAAAGTTTTGTGAACTGCTTCCAAGTCTTGGCCGCCTCTTCCAACAACGTTAGATCACCGGCAACCGGTGTTTTCGGATTTCGAACGATGATCCAATCTTTGAGCAGACCGCTCAACCGCACTTCTTCGGGGTCAATGTTGATCGGTCGTTGTGTCCGGTTGGTGTTGCCAAGCAGCGTCGTGAAACGCTGCGGCGTTGCGCTCATGCCGAGCGCCAACGGCACCGGCGGCATCCCGTCCACTGGCGAACCGAGAACGAACTTCTGCATGATCGTAGTCCGATTCCGGTCCGTGGCACTCGCCCCGCGATGCGCCTCGTCGATGATGAGCACGAAATCTTGCGGCGCGCGGGCAATGGTGTTTGCCACCGTCTGCCAGAAAGTGGTGTTCCTCCGGTCGCCCGGTTCTTTCGTGAGAATCTTGTCCTTGCCCAGCAATTGCGTGTTGATGAAATACAGGTAGCCGGGCTGCAACAGATCGTCTTTGAAGTTCTCGCTCTCAATCGTGACCATCTTGTAATACGGCAAGTGGTCGCACGCCGCCAACAGCTTGTTCTTGCTCTGCGCGTTCAACTCCGGTGAATCCGACAACCACAAAAACACCGTGTCCGGTCGCGCCGGGATTCCATCGCCGCCGCCAAACGTCAGATCAATCACCTGCGCAAGCGTGATCGTCTTACCGGAACCGGTCGGTGCGGCAAGGATGATTGCCTCCAAATCGTTTGCCGCCACACTGTCGCGCGCCCGGTCCAGTTTTGTGATGATGTCGCGCGCCGCAGTCTCTTGAAACGACTTGAGATCGAACTTCACGCCGCACCCCCTTGGCCCAACGCTTCGGGCGTATTCAACCGAAAGTTTTCGAGGTAGCTCTTGTAGAGTTGAACGCAGTGAAACTTGCGCCCCAGCGCACGTCGCATCAGGCCGAAATTCTCTTCGGAATCTGTGACGAGGAAAATCCATTCGATGTCATTCCGGTCTGCCAGTTGTTCGCGGAACGAACGGAATTCCTTCTCTTTGATGAGCACGGCAAACGGCGCGTGTTTCGGAATGAACCAACTCTGTGAACCTTTCGACTCTTCGCGCTTGCCCCTGCAACCGGCCATCATCCAAAGAATCGGCATGACCGCCGCAAACGCATCGCCCCGCGCAACGGCGGATGGATCAAGAAAATCGAGCTTGAAGTACTCGATATTCTCCAAGAGGCCATCCTTCATTGACAGCGTGTTGCCATCTTCATCCTCACCTAAATAATCACCGGGAAGTTCTGATCCGTCTTCTCTCTGACCTTGCACTGCGGTCTTGCTACGAATCCAGGTGACTGCTTCGCAAATTCCCGAAGCCTCAAATGCGTCGTCTCCGGGCAAATGCCCTTCGGCAATTAGAGCCTTGGCCTTTTGTTCCTCAACCTCGTTGTTCGTAACCATGATGCTACGTCTGCTACCACCGTCACGGACATTCAACAGCGACACAGCATGAAATGTCGTGCCCGAGCCGGCAAAGAAGTCCAGAACGAGCGAATTCGGGTCGTTCGCGCCAGCAATACGCAAGCAATCCACCACCGTATAGAGTGATTTTGGAAACGTGAAGTTGCCGGCAGTGCCAAACATATCGGTAAGGAGGACTGAACCGTGTTCGACAGTGGAATAATCTGCCTTGTCCCAAAACGTGCTCGGCTGTGATCCGGTAGATATAGGGCGCTGCTTACGGAAAATTTGCGGGTCTCCGCTTCCGTTCCGCTCGACGCGAATTTCCTTTCGTCGGAGATATTTCAGAGCGGTCTTCGGTGACAAAGACCAAATCCGATCTTCACCAGTGGGGGAAACTGGCAGGACTGTGACTTCGCCAGTTTCGGGCGGGGACAAAACGTCGTACTTTCGTTCGGTCTTGTCCCAAGCCAGTTCAGGGATGCGGACTTCGTCACCCTTCACATAGATCGGATACCATTGCTTTGGACGAGCGGCGCGGCGCGTGTTACCACCGCCACGCTTACGCATGTTCGCCCACGCGAAGCGACCGTCTTTATCCTGCTCGTTATAGAACGCCAACTGAGCCGAAGACTTGTCGAGCTGGTGTACGCGCGTGTTGGCGCTCCGGCCAAGAAAGACGGCGTAATCGTGCTGCGTCCGAAAGCCGGTGAGCGTGGGTCGTCCGGATGGACTCGTTCGAACCACCGAGACTCCCAGTTCCACCAAACCAAAACGCTCCTGCTCAATCATCGTGCGAAGGTGATGGGCTTCGTAATCATCAATCGCTACAACCAAGATTCCTTCTGGTTTCAACAAGCGCTCTGCAAGTGACAGGCGCTTCTTCATCATCGAAAGCCATTTCGAATGACGGAAGGTGTCGGTCTTATCGACGAAGTCGTTGTTGTATTTCCAGTCGCGCGCTCCGGTGTTGTATGGCGGGTCAATGTAGATGACGTCCACCTGACCTTCGTAGCAGTAGAGTAGGAGTTGGAGGGCGTGGAAGTTGTCGGCGTTGATCAGCAGATGCCACGGTTTGTCTGGCCCACCGCGTTCGATACGATCCACCGGCACCAGTGCCGGATAAATCGGGTCGCCGAAGCTGCGAACGACGACGAGATCGGAAACCGGGAATTCCTTCTTCGTGTCTTTGGGTAACGAGTAGCCTTCGACGGCGCGTTCGCAAGTGGCAACGCCCTTGTGAATGCCTTTGACGCGCCAAAGTTCATTACCGGATTCGCGCTTGAGTGCGACAATCTCACCGGCTTTCACCGGCAGGCGCGGCAGGCGAACCGTTTCCGGCAAGTGCTCCTCAAAAACGAGTCCAAACTTCTTCGTCTTCTTCAGCGCCTTGACCTCGGCAGCGATTCCTTTGCGGAGACGCTCATCCGGGATCTGCGCGATTAGATCTTCAATCTTAGCCATGCAGACAAAAGCTGTGTTCGCTCGCGTGCGACTCAGCTCTGTCTGCGGTTGGCTTGTCCCGTGAAGGGTTGCAGTGCCTAAAAGAGGAAGGGGCGTGACTTACTCACGCTCCATCCCAGGCACTGGCGTGCCCTTCACGGAACGCTTTCAGGCACGCCCGTGTGGGGCGTGCCTTCGAGCGCCGTCCGTGAAGTCAAAATGCCAGTTTTGGGATGAACAGCAGCCGAAGCTACGCGAAATGATTCTGTGAGTTAGTCGTTGGTCTCGATAGTTTCTCCTGAACGCGGATAGTGTAGCGACGACGAGACCCTTCGACAAGCTCAGGGTGACAGAAAGCGACACGGCGGCAAGTGGAACGCGAGCCCTACAATCACTCTGCGATCTCTGCGTTTGCCGCAGACGATAGCGGCGTCTCGTCTCGGCTCTGTGGTTAAAATGTCGGCTGGCGATGCGGTCGATGTCCATTTGAGTCTCACCACCGAGTGTTAGCGAATCAGCCAAGGGATGCAAGACTCTGAGTGTTGTCAGTGACAATGCGGTTATCCATGCGGATTCGGTGACGCGCCTAGTTGGCCAGTTGACCGATTTCCGTATTCATATGAACGGGTGGACCATCAAACTCAACCAACACGTCTTGATATATCCTTTTTTGTTTTGATGAAAGCGTCTGGTGAGAGCCAAGCATGACGGTACGCGGTTAGTCGAGGGGGTCAGCTTCGTAAACAGTTTGCGGACAACGAGTGATCGTGCGCTCGAATGTGACTGGGCATGTAGCCAGCCGCAGCGCGTGACAAGGCCACCGGGTTTCGCTAATCTTTCGGTTCAATGAATTCCGGTTTGTTTGCCGTACAACCCACACCGCGTCCACGCATCCCGGCGTGGATACGCACGAAAGCCCCCGACGGCGACCGTTACACGCAACTCCGGGACGCCAAGCGCCGTTTCAACCTCCACACCGTCTGCGAAGAAGCCAAGTGCCCGAATATCGGCGAATGCTGGAGTCACGGCACAGCCACGTTCATGTTGATGGGCGACACCTGCACAAGACGCTGCAATTTCTGTTCGGTGGACAAGGGCAGGCCCGGTGACCTCGACGCGGACGAGCCTGAGCGCGTCGCCGAAGTCATCGCGGAGATGAAACTCGATTATGCCGTGCTCACATCGGTCAACCGCGACGACTTGCCGGACCAGGGAGCCGGCCACATTGCCGCCACAATCGAAGCCATCCGCCATCGCTTACCGGCCTGCGGACTGGAAATGCTCATCCCGGATTTTCGCGGCGAGTCCGATTGCATCCGTCGCGTCGTCACCACGCCGTTGATGGTGTTGGCGCACAACATGGAAACCGTGCCACGCTTGTACAAGTCAGTGCGACCGGGCGCGATTTACGAACGTTCGCTGCGCGTACTCGAGATGGCGAAGGGGTTCCGTCCGGATATTCTCACCAAGTCCAGCCTCATGCTCGGTCTCGGCGAAACCCGGGAAGAGTTGCTCGTCGTCTTTGCCGACCTGCGCCGGTATGGTTGCGACATTCTCACCCTCGGTCAGTACTTGCGGCCATCACCGGAACAGTTGCCGGTCGTGGCGTTCATCGCGCCGATTGAGTTTGCGGAGTTGCGCGAGGACGCGCTGAAACTTGGTTTCCGGCATGTGGAGAGTGGGCCGATGGTTCGTAGCTCCTACCACGCGTGGGAACACGTGAAATGAAAAGTGGGACAGGCGAGACGCCTGTCCCACTAATGCCGGCTCACGTAGTAATCAATCTGCTGGCAAATCCGGTGCAGGACGTTCACGTCGCGCTTCTCCAGCGGTGCGCGGCCCAACACGCGACGCAATGACCGGAGAAACGATTCCGGATCGCCTTGGTGCGGGCGAAAGCCAACCTTCGCCAGCGATTCCGTGAGATGTTTGAGCATCAATTCCACTTCGTGCACCGTGGCGAGATTATACCGGGGTTTCGGAATCTCTCCGAGGCTGGCGAGGAAAATCTCATAGCCGAAGATCATTACCGCTTGCGACAGATTCAACGACGGATGCTCCGTACACTGCGGGACGCTGGCGATCTCCTGACATTTCCGCAACTCGGCATCGGTCAGCCCGGCTTCCTCGCGGCCAAAGACAAGGCCGACCCGGTGCTTTTGGCTCAAGCCGGCAATCTTCGTCGCTGCCTCGCGGGCTGTGAGCACCTGAGGAAATTGCGCACGACGTTTCCGGTGCGTCGTGCCGATGAGCCAGTGCAGACCCTCGATCGCGGATTCCCAAGTCGGCGCTTCCCGAGCGCTCGCGAGTAAGTCGCCGGCGCCGTGGCCCATCATTGTCGCTTGCTGGCTATCCTTGAACTTCACCCCGTTGACAACCACGAGTTCGGACAACCCCATGGTCTTCATCGCACGCGCCGTCGAACCGATGTTGCCGGGAGTCGCGGGCTCGACGAGCATGACGGTAATGTTGGTGAGATTTGGGCGCGGGCCAAACGTCATGACCGGCTCGGGATGTTTCTCGTGGGGTTTCCTCATCGATCCAGAATGATTGTGACCGGGCCGTCGTTGACCAGTTCGACGTCCATCATCGCGGCAAACCGGCCTTCGGCAACCGGGACCGTCGTTGCGGCGCGGAGTCTCCGCATGAAATCATCGTAGAACTTCAGTGCGTCGTCGGAAGGCATGGCGTTGCTGAAACTCGGGCGCGTGCCTTTCTCCAATTCGCCGTAGAGCGTGAACTGCGAAACGACCAGAATCCCACCGGCAATGTCGGTGACTGAGCGATTCATCTTGCCGGCGTCGTCGGCGAAGATGCGGAGGCTGAGCAGTTTGTTGATCATCCAATCAGCAGTCGCGTCGGTATCGCTCTTGCCGATTCCGAGCAGAACGAGCAACCCCTGGCCAATTTCGCCGACCGTCTGGCCGTCAACGCGCACGGCGGCGCGTGAGACACGTTGGATGACGGCTTTCATCGGGGAGGTGAATACGCAACCCGGCCGGACTTGTCGAGCTTTGAACACGGATTGGGATCTGGTAATGTCGGGACGTGCAAATCTCCTTTCTGTGTCCGCATTGCCGGCGCGAGTTGCACTTTGAGGATTTATCGCGTGCTGAAGCGCCGTGTCCCGCGTGCGCGAAACCGATCCAACTGAGCATCACGGAGCGGATGAGAACCGGCAACCAAGTGGACCACTGCGCGATTTGCGAGTGCAACAAGGTTTACGTGCAGAAGGATTTCAATCGCACGCTGGGCGTGAGCATCTTCGTCGCCGGCGCGTTGCTGTTCTTGTTGTGCGCGTGGAAAAACCGGCTCGTCGAAGGCACGTTGGTGTGGGCGGCGTTTGTCGTGGCCGACGCGCTGCTCTACAAGCTTCTGCCGAACGTAACAATTTGCTACAAGTGCTACGCGCAATACCGGGATTTCTCGCCGAATCCCGACAACCAAGCCTTTGAGCTTGGGCTGGCCGAGAAATACGATCCGCTGGATAAGCGCACCGGGGTCGAAAACCCTGCCGCCGATTGGAAGGGACGCTGAGATGCTTGCGTTGGTGTTGGCGGCGGCGTTAACCGCGGTGGACGAAGAAGCCTACCGTCAAATCCTCGCTGCCGACGACGCGCTGATGCAACAGCCCGCGCCGACCTCTTGGTCGCAACAGGCGAACTACCGCGCCCGACTGCGCCGCGTTGAGGCCGAGTACAAACACTTCGTCGCCACGCATCCCGACTGCGCCCCGGGCCTCGCGGCGTACGCGAGCTTTCTTTACGACCAAAACAGGCACGAGGAAGCCGTTGCGCTTTGGGAACGGGCGCTAAGGATTGACCCGAAATTTGCCCGGGTTTACAACGATCTCGCGACACACTACGGCCACTTCGGTCGCGCCGCCGATGCGCTCCGGTTTCATCAGAAAGCGTTCGAACTCGATCCGACCGACCCGGTCTATCACTTCAACTGGGCTACCACGTGTATTCTGTTTCGCAATGAATCCCGGGAAGCCTACGGGTGGAGCGAGGACGAGATTTTCCGGCACAGCCTCGACGAATTCCGCAAAGCCCGCGACGTCGCGCCGAACGAGTATCAATACGCGACCGGCTACGCCGAGAGTTTTATCCTCTGGCTGAAGGCGGATTGGAACGAGGCGCTCGCCGCGTGGGAGTATTGCCGGCAACACGCACCGACCGAACTCGAACGGCAGCGGGTGTATTGCCAACTGGCCCGCGTGTGCCTCAAGCTCGGCCGGCAAGACGAGGCGCGGGCCTGGCTCGAGAAAGTCAACGTAGGAGAATTGCAGTCACAGCGTGAGTTACTTGTCCGACGGCTGGTCCGCGCGCCCTAGGAGTTTGTCGGACTTGGAAGAGAGATTTTTCATAAGTTGTTCATTATCAAGAGTCGCATTTTTCGTGGGCAAGAATAGTCAGGTTGATAATCAACGGCTTACATCAAAGTCCGACAGGCTGCTAGCCTGACTTATTCGTGAAGAAGGGTTGTGGGGGTGAATCAGCGCCCCGAAGTTGATCAAGATGGGACGGCCGCCTCCACCGCAAGCCACAGCCGCCACCGGCAAGAGTGGTAAGCCGGAAGATTGTCTGGTCGCCA
>CAZMKD010000167.1:0-22514 GCA_964566575.1 uncultured Verrucomicrobiota bacterium | reverse complement strand
CGCCGTAAGTTGCTGGCCAATCTTGCCCCTCTTCCCTGGGCGCTGGTGTTCTTCGAATCGCCGTACCGGCTGATCAAGACGCTTCACGACCTTCAGGAACTCTTCGGCGACCGCCAAATCGTGATCGCCCGCGAGCTGACGAAGCGTTTTGAAGAGATCCTCCGTGGGGATGCCGCCTCGTTGCTGAAAAGACTTGAGAACAAGACTGTCAAAGGAGAGATTACAATCATCATCAAAGCCCAATCAGATGCGAAACATTGACCGCATCATCATTTGCGGTTTGTCGCTCAGCGTGATCGCCGGGCTTTGTAGTTGCGCGCCCCGAGCGGCACGCGTGGCAGACGTGTGGGTCACCACGCGCACGGATGTCATCGGCGCCGCGGATCGTGACTTGTTTGCCACCGAACGCGCCTCGCGGTTGCGGACGGAACCAAGTCAGCTTCCAAGCAACGCGCAGCGGCAGGAGTTTCTTGTCAGTTGGAGCGGGCCGGAGGCTCAGTTCGTGAAATTCGAGTGCCGACAGGTCAAGGTGCCCAACAAGATCCTCGTGCAAACTAGCCCCGCCGGCACCAAGCACTCACACCTGTTTGCCGTGCGTGGTGACGATTTCCACAATGGCGGTCCAGTCTCGGCCTGGCGGGTGAGCCTTTGGACTGGCGAGCGGTTGCTTGCGGAGAAGAAGTCAGTGCTTTGGTGAGTCACGTATTTGGCGATGGAACCATCGAACGTTATTGCCCAATTTGATCGTGTCGCGGATGCTCAACCGCGCAAGACGGCGATCTTCTGGGGTGCCGAACGCACCAGCTACGGCGAGTTGCGCGAGGGGGTGCATACCGTCGCGGCGAACCTGCAGCGGACCGGCGGCGTGGGTCGCGGGGATCGTGTCGGCATACTTCTCAAGAACAGCCCTCAGTTCATTCGGGTATTGTATGCCACTCTAAAGTCCGGGGCGACCGCTGTGCCAATCAACACGTTTCTTAAAGCGCCCGAGATTCAACACATCCTTGACGATTGTCGGCTGAAATGCCTCGTCTCAGACGACGATTTCGCCGAGACCGTTCGCGCGTTGGAACACGTCCAGATCATCTCCAGCCAGCTACTCACCGCGCCGACACAAGCCGAGCCGTCTTGGCCCACGATTGAGCCGACCGACTTGGCGGTGATCATTTACACCTCTGGCACGACCGGTAAGTCCAAAGGGGCAATGCTGTGCCATCGCAATATTGCCTCTAATGTCCGCAGTTGCATTCAGGCGCTGGAGGAGACCGTGGATGATCGGCTCACGTTGTTGCTGCCGATGTTCCATAGTTTCATGTTGACCGTGTGCATCTTCACACCGTTGTCGATGGGCGCCGGAATCGTCCTGATCAAGTCCTTGCAGCCGTTTAAGCTGGCGATCAAGGAAATCGTTCGCAATCGCGCCACAATCCTCGTCGGCATACCGCAATTGTTTCAGGCGATGGCCCAGGCGAAAGTCCCGTTTTGGTTGCACTGGGTGTTACGGCTGCGCATGGCTGTGTCCGGCGCCGCCCCCCTGCCCCGGGAAGCGCTCGACGGTTTCGAGAGAAAGTTTCGCTTCCCTCTTCTCGAAGGGTACGGCCTCAGTGAAGCCTCGCCGGTGGTATCGTTCAACCCAATCCGGGGCGTGCGCAAAGCCGGCTCGGTCGGGTTGCCCCTGCCGGACATCGAGGTGAACATCCTGGACGAGCACGGCAACAAGTTGCCGACCGACGGGGTCGGCGAGATCGTCGTCCGCGGCCCAAATGTCATGCTGGGATATTACAACCAACCCGCCGAAACTGCGGCCACGCTCCGGAACGGGTGGCTGCATACCGGCGACATGGGGAAGAAGGACGCCGACGGCTACATCTATGTCGTCGACCGCCGCAAGGAAATGTTGCTCGTGCGCGGCATGAATGTCTATCCGCGCGAAATCGAGGAAGTGCTCTACACGTTCCCCAAAGTCCGCGAAGCGGCCGTCGTCGCCCGACCGGACGAGAAGCGCGGCGAAGCGCCGATTGCTTTCGTGAGCGCCAACGAAGGTGCCGAACTCCATACGGCCGAGATTCTCCGGTATTGCCGCGAGCGATTGGCTGATTACAAGATCCCCCGGGAGGTGCGCATTCTGCAGAAATTGCCCCGTACCGCGACCGGCAAGATTGCCAAGCTGGAACTGAAGAAGCTGCTCTAACGGGCTGCTAACGAAGCCTCTTTTCGTTGTAGCGGCGGCTCTGCGAGCCGCCGATTTCTTCGGAAACTCACAACTCGGCGCTTCACAGAAGCGCCGCTACACCACTTTCTTAGCAGCCTGCTAGCGGTCACCACCGCCGACACGCTTCCCGGTAGCTATCGACGTTGCGTTTAAGCTCCCGAATGCTGTCCCCGCCGAACTTGTCGAGCACTGCGATCGCCAGTTCGATGGCCACCACCGCCTCGCCCACCACCGCGGCCGAGGGGACGGCACAGACGTCCGAGCGCTCGACCGTGGCTTTCACTTCCTCCTGCGTCTTGATGTCCACCGAGCGCATCGGCTTCATAAGAGTCGATAGTGGCTTCATCGCGGCCCGGACGATGATCGGCTGGCCGTTCGTCATGCCGCCTTCAAAGCCACCGGCGTTGTTGCTGGCGCGGGTAAGCACGCCCTGTTGCGCCGGCAGGATTTCATCGTGCACTTGCGAACCAAAGCGCCGCGCCGCTTCGAACCCGAGCCCCGTCTCAACTCCCTTGATCGCCTGGATACTCATTAGTGCCCGCGCGATGTTTGCGTCGAGCTTCCGATCCCACTGGGCGTGACTGCCGAGGCCAATGGGGAGGCCGGTCGCCACCACCTCGACGACTCCGCCGAGCGTGTCCCCCTGCCCTTTCGCGGCGTCAATCGCCTCAATCATCTTCTTCTCGGCCTCGGGATCGGCACAGCGCGTTTCGCTCTGTTCGCTGCGCTCGCGGATTTGCGGGAGCGTAAGACCGTCGGTGTGTGCTTGAACCGGTCCAAGCGATACGACGTGGCCAACGACATCGATCCCGACCTCGGCGAGCAACAGTTTGCAGACAGCGCCGGCGGCGACCCGCATCGTCGTCTCCCGGGCGCTGGCCCGTTCGAGGATGTCGCGGGCGTCTTCGCGGTCATATTTGATTACTCCGGCCAGATCAGCATGGCCGGGCCGCGGCTTCGTGACCGGGGGGAGTTGGTCGATCTTGAAGTCCCGGTTGACCACCACCAAGGTCAGCGGTGAGCCAATCGTTTCGCCCTTTCGAGCGCCAGACGCGATTTCGATCTGGTCCACTTCGATCTTCATCCGGCCACCACGCCCGTAGCCCTTCTGGCGACGCCCGAGATCGTGATTGATGGCTGCCGTGTCGAGTTTCAGTCCCGCCGGCAAGCCTTCCAACACCGCCACGAGGCACTGGCCGTGTGATTCTCCGGTTGTGAGGTAACGTAAGTGAGCCATGGTAACTTTCCCTTAATTATTCCCGAGTTGAAGCGCCGTGTCGAGCCAGTGCTGCACGTGATTACCCACAAAAATCCACAGGACTGCGCCTAGGACCAGAAACGGCCCGTAGGGAATGGATGATCCCATTACGTGTGTATCCATCTCGTCGCGAATGCTCCAGGAATCAAGGCTATGGTACTTGTGGTCCTCCTTCGAAGTTCGCAACATTGCCCGTCGTTCGTGGGACAACAGAATCCACAAGAGGCCCGAGATCGAGCCGACCACGGAGGCCGCCACCATCGTAAACACAGTCGCTTGCCAGCCTAGAAACGCCCCGATGGCACCCATCAATTTGACGTCACCAAAACCCATGGCCTCCTTCTTAAAGACCAGTTCGCCGAGAATCGCAACCCACAGCACAATCGCTGAGCCCACCAGAATCCCAATCACACTGCGAACCCCACGCAACATGAAGAAAGTCTCATGCTGCAATGCCGGATAGGCCACGCTCAGCACAAACCCCACAAACACCCCACCCACTGAAATCGAGTCCGGTATGATGTAATGCTCCAGATCGGTAAACGTCGCCACGATCAGCCCGGCGACAAACACCCAGTAGATCGCCGCAAGCCAGCCGCCGAACATGACCCAGATCGTCAGAAACATCAGCGCGGTCAGCAGTTCGACGAGGAAGTACCGGGCCGTGAACTGTGCCCCGCAATGCCGGCAGCGGCCGCGGAGCTTGAGATAGCTCATCAGCGGAATGTTGTCGAACCAGCGAATAGCCTTGCCGCAGCTTGGACAGGAGGAGGGCGGCGACACGATCGATTTGCCGATCGGCATCCGATAGATGCACACGTTGAGAAAACTTCCGATGGCGGCACCGAAGAGAAAGACACACAGATCGAGATACAACTGGAGTCCTGTTGTCATACATGATCTCCGTAGGCGGCGGCGCGCAAGGCGCGGCGCATTACCGCAAGGGGCGCTTTGCGTTTCGTCCAGAGCTCGAAAGACTTCGCACCCTGATGCAGCAACATGCTCAACCCGTTGGCGACTTTTGACCCGGCGGCATTTGCTTGCTGGACGAGTTGCGTCTCGGCAGGCCGGTAAATCGTGTCATACACTGCTAGTTGCGGCGTCAAAGCATCCGGGGGCAGCGGGAGAGTCTCACCGGGATTGAGTCCGACGGAGGTGGCATTTACGAGCAAATCTACTTGCGTCAACGCGCGCGCCAATTCCCGGGAAGTCAGCCCGACCGCCTCCACTCCCGCGTCAGCAACAACCGATTGGGCTTTCGATTGGGTCCGGTTAGCAACGATCACTTTCGCTGCGCCCTCGATCACGCACTGGACGGCGATGGCGCGACCGGCCCCGCCGGCACCGAGGATAAGGATTCGCTTGCCCTTCAGCGTCATGTCGAAGTCTTCCTTGATCGCTTTCGAGAAACCGTAGCCGTCGGTGTTCCAGCCGCGCAGCTTGCCGGCTTCGACGACGACCGTGTTGACTGCGCCCAGCTTGCGTGCTTCGGGGTCCACTTCGTCGATGGCATCGAGTGCAAGAATCTTGTGTGGGATGGTCAGGTTGACTCCTCGAAAATTCATGTCACGGACACCGGCCAGTGCGGCGCGCAGATTCTGCGGCTCGACATGAAACGCAAGGTACACCCAGTTCATCTTTAGCGCGGCAAACGCGGCGTTGTGCATGGCCGGCGACGCGGTGTGCGCTATCGGCGAACCGAAGACACCGACAATCTGCGTTGAGCCGTCGATATTCATTCGGCAGCCATTATAGCTGCGCGACGAGGCTGTTGAGAAGCTCCAGAAACGGCTTCGGGTAAACGCCAAGATAGATGACACCGAGGGCAGCCGCAGCAAGGCAGACGTTCAAATACGTGGGCGTTACGATGCGGCCGATATCCTTCGGTTTCACGATGTACACGTGCTTGAGCAGGATCAGGTAATAGTACAGAGACACGGCGCTCATAAAGATGCCGAGAATCACGAGCCAGAGTAACCCGAAATGTTGCGCGTCGCACTGCACTGCCGCCGCGAAGAGGTAAAATTTGCCAAAGAATCCGCCCAGCGGGGGGATGCCGGCCAGCGACAGCACAAACACCAGGAGCAGCAACGACAGGAACGGTGCGCGGCACGCCATGCCGTTGAAGTCTTCGATGTCGTCACCACCTACGCGGCTTGACAAGGCCGCCACCACGCCGAACGCGCCGAGATTCGTCAGCGCATAGACGATGACATAGAAGAGCACCGACGTTGCGCCCATAGTGGTCGCCGCGACGAGTCCCACGAAGATGTAGCCCGCGTGCGCGATGCTGGAGTAGGCCAAGAGGCGTTTCACGTTGCGTTGTACGATCGCAACTACGTTCCCCAGAATCATGCTGGCCGCCGCGCAGCCGGCGAGCAGCATCGTCCAGCCGGACGCCTGCCGCCCCCAGAATGCCGAGCCGCTCAGGCCGGCAAACCCGATGATGACCACTTTCAAGAAGATAAAGAAGCTGGCGACCTTCGAGCCGGTCGCAATGAACGCGGTTACCGGGGTCGGTGCGCCTTCGTACGCGTCCGGCGCCCACAGATGGAATGGGACAACGGCGACTTTGAACCCGAAGCCAACGATCATGAACAACAGCGCGACGGCGAGCAACCGGCTGGACTCACCGGTCTTCAGGATTCCGGCAATCTCCCGCAGGTCCGTCGTGCCGGTCAACCCGTAGATGTAACTCAGTCCGAACAGCAGAAACGCAGAAGAGACCGCGCCGAACATGAAATATTTCACCGCCGCCTCTTGCGACCGCAACTCACCTTTGTGAAATGCCGTGAGGATGTAGAGACAAATGCTCGTCAGTTCGAGCGCTACGAAAATCGTAATCAACTCCTCCGTGCTCACCAGCAGCATCATGCCGACTGCCCCAAACAGCAGCGTCGCAAAGTACTCGCCGACATGCCGGCCAAGATCGAAGTCCATCGAAATCACAACGGTCATTACCGTCAGGAGGACCAGGACAAGATTAAACACCGCCGTCAAATCGTTGACGACCAAGGTGCGGCCCATAAATGACAGCCGGCTTGCGCCGATCTGCTGCCAAAGCGGAATGATCGATGCGAGAAGTCCGACCAGTGCCACCGTCCCGATGGTCCGAACTCGCACCGCGCGTTCGGCACGGCGTAGCCCGGCCAGATCGAGCGTCAGCGCCGCAAACGCAGTCACGACCAGCATCACCTCCGGAATCAACGCCCGCAACAGATCGAAATACGGCACGGTCATTGAACCGCCACCCCTTTCAGGAATAGCTCCACATTCGGCTGAATCATGTTGAGCATGATCGATGGGTGTAGACCCACGATGACCAGCAGCGACATCAGCATCACGCCGGCAACAATTTCCGGTATGGTGATCGGGGGCAAAGGTTGCGTGTGGCCGCCCGATTCATGGCCGTGCCCGCGACCCACTTCATCGCTTTCCATGAAAACTTTATTGTTGGCGTTGAGAATGTACGCCACTGTGATCGGGATGCTGGCCGCGGCGCCCACCGCCAGCCACGGACTCATCGCGAACGCGCCGACGAGCACCTGAATCTCTGCGACAAATCCACTGAAACCCGGCAACCCCATCGAGGCCGCGCCGCCGATTAGGAACGTCCAGAAGGCAAACGGCAACGTCGTCCTCAATCCGCCGAGCTCGTCGAGCTGCCGGGTGTGCGTCCGGTCATAGACCATCCGCCCGACGACGGCGAACAGCAGGCTGGCGACGATGCCGTGTGAGAACATCTGCAGCACGGCGCCCGAGACGCCGGTCACGTTCAGCGTGGCCATGCCGAGCAGGACGAATCCCATGTGGCTGACGCTGGAATAGCCGATGATAAACTTGAAATCTTTCTGCACCAACGCCACCGCCGCGCCATACACGATCCCGATCACCGCAATCCAGGCAATCCACCATTTCCAATAGTCGAAACCCTCCGGCATCAAATACATCGCCGCTCGCAGGCACGCGTACGAACCAAGTTTCATTACCACGCCCGCCAGCAACATTGAGGCAGCGGTTGGCGCGGCGACGTGACCGGTCGGCGCCCACGTGTGGAACGGCCACATGCCGGCGAGCACGGCGAAGCCAACGAACAATAACGGGAAGATCCAGCGTTGCAGGTCTGGTGCGAGATGCGCGTCGTGTAGTTTCAGAATGTCGAAACTAACCCCACCGGCCGCATAGAAAGCCGCCAGCATTCCGACGAACACGAGCGCGCTGCCGACGAATGAATAGAGCACCAACTTCATCGCGCCGTACTCTTTCCGGGTCGAGCCCCAGATGGCAATGATGAAGTACTTTGGGATAATAGCCAGCTCGTAGAACACGAATAACAGAAACAAATCCATCGCCATGAACACGCCGTACACGCCGGCAATCAGCGTTAGGTAGAACGCGAAGAATTCCTTCACCCGGTCTTCGATGTTCCAACTGAACAGGATGCCGGCCACGCAGACGAAGCCGTTGAGGACGATGATCGGGAAGTTGATGCCGTCCACTGCGAGATGGTAGCCGGCGCCGAGAGCCGGTATCCACGGCCGGTTCTGAATGTGCCAGAAGCCGACATTGCCGGCCTTGATCCACGCGTCGTAAGCAAAGTAGCCGTTTAGCGCGATAATCAAGCCGCTGACGCCAGTCAGCAGCGCGACCCAGCGGATCAGCGTCTTCGCCTCGCGCGGCAGGATCATAATCAAACCCGCGCCGAGGAACGACGTATAGATTGCCCAGTCGACGTTCATTTGCCAAATAGGTGAATCAATCCGGCAACCGCCGTGTTCGATGCATTCAGGAGTGGCGACGGGTAGACCCCCAGCCAGAACATGAAAAACATCAGCACCGCACCGATCAAGATTTCTCGCCCGGTCATGTCCGGTAAGCTTTTCCACTTTGGATTGAGTCCCTCGAAGCAGACTTTCTGCATCATGCTCAGGAGGAAGATGGCGGTGACAACGAGACCGATGGTTGCGAGGCTCGCCCATAGCGTTACGACCGGGAACGCGCCCTTGAAAATCATAAACTCTCCCACAAAGCCATTTAACCCCGGCAACCCCAACGACGAGAACATCGAGATGCCTAGTACGCCGGCGTAGATCGGCATGATTTTCCGCAGTCCGCCGAAGTCGGCGAGGTTGCGGGTGTGCGTGCGCTCGTAGATGACGCCGACCATGAAGAACAGGGCTGCCGAGCTGATGCCGTGGTTGAACATCTGAAGCATCGCGCCGTTGAGCGCCGCTGATTTCTCGTTGAGCATCTCTGGGCCGGCAACGGCGGCGGTTGTGAAGATTCCGAGCATCGCATAGCCCATGTGATTCACGGAGGAGTACGCAACGAGCCGTTTGAAGTCGGTCTGCGCCAGCGCCGCGAACGCGCCGAACACGATGCTCGCGAACGCGAGGAACATCAGCACGTTGATGTGCGCGGTGACTTGCTCGGGATATATCGGCAGCACAACCCGCAAGAAACCGTACACGCCCATCTTCAACAAGATCGCCGCCAGCACCATCGAGCCGCCGGTCGGCGCTTGCGTGTGCGCATCCGGCAACCACGTGTGAAACGGCCAAATCGGCACTTTGATTGCGAAACCGAGGAACGTGCCCCAAAATAACGCACTGCCAAACCAGTTTGCCGTCAGATGGAGACCGGTCTTGGCGTTGATGGTCGTGACGAAGCCGGCAATGGCTCTTGTCAGCTCACCGTTACCGGCCATTTCGCGGAGCTTGAGCATGTCAAAGGTGCCGGTCGCGAGATACAGGAACGAGAACGCCAACAGCATGCCGATGCTGCCGGCCAGTGTGTAGATGAAGAACTTGAACGAGGCGTACGTCCGCTCCTCCGCCCCCCAAATCTTGATCAGGAAAAACATCGGGATCAGGCCGAGTTCCCAGAAAATGAACCAGTGGAAGAAATTCAGCGCGGTGAACACGCCGAACATACCGGCTTCGAGAAGCAGGAACAGGAAGAAGAACAGCTTCACGTCCCGGTCCTGTTTCCAGTGCGCCAGCATCGCCAGCGGCGTGATGACCGCGGTCAGCAACAGCATTGTGATGCTCAGGCCGTCCACCCCGAGCCGGTAATCCACATTGATCGCCGGAATCCACGTGAACCGTTCCTCGAACATCAAGCCGCCCTTCGGATCGAAATGCGTCCACACCACGACCGTCAGCGCCAATGAAACCAAGCTCGCCAGCAAAGCGACAAGTTTAATGCCGGTCTCGTTCCGCTTGCCGGCGCACGCAATCACCAGCGCGCCAATCACTGGCACGAATGTGATCCAACTGAGATAAGGAAGCGCGTTCATTGCTTCAGGAAGTACACCGCGAGGAGGATGATTGTGCCGACTCCGAGCACGGCGAAATAACCTTGTACGCGCCCGCTCTGGAGCTTGCCGAGCCAGCCACCGGAGCCACGGACGCTCTCGCAACCGGCATCGAACCCGCCGTTGATGAGCAACTCATCACCGACCCACCGGAAGAGCTGCGAGATTGCCTTCGTCACCCACACGATTGCGTGCAGGATGCCGTCCACGACGAGTTTGTCGAGCAGTCGAAACAACACGCCGCACGCCATTGTTAAACGGATAATGGTCGCCTCATAGAACTCGTCGACGTACCACTTGTTGTTCAGCACCTTCCACAGCGGCGACTCCAGCGGGTCGGGGTCGGTCGCGTGCTCCAGTTTCTTGCGACCGTACACGAGCCAGCCGACGAGGATGCCTAGCAAGCCTACTGCCACGGACGCACCCATCACAATTTGCCAGCCGTGATGTTCGAGATGCGTATCGGGATCGACGTAATGATGAAACGGATTGCCCACCCACGGTGAGCCAAACCAGCCGAGCAGAAGAGCAAATACCGCTAGCACCGCGATCGGCAGCCACATGTTCCATGACACTTCATGCGGTTCACCGCTGTGGTGGCCATGATCGTGACCGGCATCACCGCCGCGCCATTTACCGGCGAAGACCATGTACATCTGGCGCGTCATGTAGAACGCTGTCAGAAAGGCCGCGAACGTACCCAACGCCCACGCAGTCTTGCTGCGGTGAAACGTTGCGAGCAACACTTCATCTTTGCTGAAGAAGCCGGCAGTCAACGGAAAGCCGGCCAGCGCCAGCATGCCGATGAGGTAACACCAGAACGTGATCGGCATGTACTTCTTCAGCCCGCCCATATTGCGCATGTCCTGTTCGTGGTGCGTGCCGATGATGATGCAGCCCGAACCAAGAAACAGCAGAGCCTTGAAAAAAGCGTGTGTCAGCAAATGGAACTGCCCGGCGGAGAGGCCGCCTGCCCCGAGCGCCATCATCATGAAACCGAGTTGCGAGCAGGTCGAGTACGCCAGCACACGCTTGATATCCCATTGAGCGACCGCGATCGTTGCCGAGAACACCGCCGTGATGCAGCCGACCCACATCACCATATCCATCGCGAATGTCGGATGCTCCGGTGTGCCTCCCGCCGTAAATACCGGGAACATCCGCCCGACCATGAACACACCGGCCGCCACCATCGTCGCGGCATGGATGAGCGCGGATACCGGCGTCGGGCCTTCCATCGCGTCCGGCAACCACACGTGCAGCGGAAATTGCGCGCTCTTGCCCATCGCGCCGATGAACAGCAACACGGCAATCGTCGTCGCCACGCTCAAGCCCCACCAGCCGGTCACAGTCGCGAGTGCACCGGCTTGTTCGAGTGCTCCGTGGCCGTTGTCGTAGAGGTTCAGCGTGCCGGTCTTCCAATACAACATCAGGATGCCAAGGAAGAACCCGACGTCACCGATGCGCGTGGTGATGAACGCCTTCTTCATCGCCGCCGCTGCGCTCGGCTTGTGGAACCAAAAACCGATCAGCAAGTAGCTGCACAAGCCAACCAGTTCCCAACACATGAATAGCAGCAGCAAATTATTGGAGACAACCAGTCCAAGCATCGCCGCTGCAAACAGTGACAGAAAACAAAAGAAGCGCGTAAAATTCTCGTCCTCGTCCATGTAGCCGGTGGCGTTGACGAAAATCCAGAAGCCGACAAATGTCACCATCGCGGCCATGCCGGCTGTCAGCGGGTCGAGGATGAAACCGAGCTGCAGTTGCGTCGAGCCGAACTCAAACCAGGTGAAGTTGTAAACTGCGCGAGCACTCTCCTGATGACCGAGCGTCGCCATAAACGCCCGGATCGCCAGCACGCACGACGCGCCCATCGCGAGCAGACAGAGTCCCGCCGACAATTTCCGTTGTGACCGGGGCAACAACGACTGAATCGCCGCCGCCACCAGTGGCAGGAACGGAATCAGCCATTGTTGTTTAGCCAGTTCGTTGAGGTGTTCCATCTAGCCCTTCAAACTCTTCATCTCGTCCACGTCCACGGATTTGTAGTGCCGGTAAATCGCAATCACCAACGCCAACCCAATCGCCGATTCTGCTGCTGCGATCGAGATCGCAAAAATTGCGAACATCTGCGCCGTCAGCGACGCGAAGTGCAGGTAATGCCAAAACGCGATGAGATTCAGGATGCCGGCGTTGAACATCACTTCGATGGCGATCAGCACAATGATCGCGTTCTTGCGCGTCAACGCCCCGCCCAACCCGATGGCGAACAGGATACCGGCCAGAATCAAATAATGTCCGAGCGGAATCGTCATCGCCGTTTCATGACCTCCTCGAGCGCGATGACCACCGCGCCGATCAACGCCGCCGTCAACAACACGGCCATTATCTCAAACGGCACGACCCAATCCGCAATGAACCCCCGGCCAATCTCAGCGATCGAGGTCTTCGCCTTGTCGCCGCCCGGCAACGCCTGCGAAAGTTTGTCGCCCTGCACGGCCCACCACAACATCGCCGCCATCACGCCGGCAATGATTGAGCCTGCCCACCATTTCACGCCGAGCACCTCGCGCGGGCCTTCGCTTCCGGTCACGTTGCGCGTGAGCATGATCGCAAACAGGATCAGCACCGCCACCGCGCCGATGTAAATCAGGATTTGCACCGCGCCGATGAAGTCTGCCCGGAGCAAAAAGTAATGCGCCGCGATACCGAGAAAAAAAAGAATCAGCGATAATACGCAGTGGATGAGATTGCGCATTGTCACCGCGAGCAACGCGCCGAGCACCGTGATACCGGAGATGATCCAGAAGGCGATGTCCATGTCAGGAAGCGTACCGGTAGGTGCGTTTCTCGATGTTGCCGACGGAGTTGAACTTCGCAAGGATGACGAATGCTGTCCCGAGGATGGCCGCCGTCACCGCCCACGCCCAAAGCTTGTTGTCCATGAAATGCCAGAGGCCGACGACGGCGATGTTGAGAATCGCCATCGGCAGCAAGACCTTCCACGCGAACCCCATTAACTGGTCGACTCGCATCCGCGGCCAAGTCCCGCGAATCCAGATGTTGAGCATGATCATCGCGCCAAGCTTCAGGAAGAACCAGAACATCGAAATTAGGATGCCGACATATGGCAGATGGCAGCCCGGCCCGAGGTAGCCGCCAAGGAACATTGTCACGGTGATACCGGCCATCGCAATCGCTGCGAGATATTCGCCGAGTTGGAACAGCGCGAACTTGAAGCCGCTATACTCGGTATGATAGCCGGCAATGATCTCCGACTCGGCTTCCGGTATGTCGAACGGTGTGCGCGCGGATTCCGCCATCGCTCCAATCGCAAAGAGTACGAACCCGACAAAGCCCCACGGCCGGAACACAAACCAGCCATACACTTCCAATCCGCCGCGGCTCTGAGCATGCACGATATCAAGCGTCGAAAGCGAACCGGCCGCCATCACGATCACGACGGCCGCCAACACCATCGGTACTTCATACGAAACGACCTGCGCCACCGCACGCATCGCACCGAGAAGTGAAAACTTATTTCGCGATGCCCAGCCGCCCATGAAGAGAGCGAGCACGCTCGCCGTGCTGATGGCAAACGCGAACAGGATGCCGATGTTGAGATTGACCGGCACGAGTCCCGGCGCGACCGGCACGACTGCGAACAGCAGCAGCGACGGAATCACCGCCATGACCGGCGCGAGAAAATGGACAAACTTGTCGGCGCGGCGCGGGACTATGTCTTCCTTCGTCAACAGCTTCAAGCCGTCGGCAAGCGGCTGGAGAATTCCCCAGCGGCCAACACGGTTCGGGCCGTACCGGTTCTGCACGCGGCCGAGTGCCTTGCGTTCGACGAGCGTAGTGTAGGCAAAAATCCCGGGAAACACGGCGACAACAAACAGGATCGGCACGGCAATGGCGATGGCGAGCGACAGCCACTCGGGCTTGCCCTCGAACCATTTCGCAATCAGTTGGTAAATCGTCTCCATGTTCTCTGAACAACGTCGTTGTAGAGGCGCTTCTGTGAAGCGCCGTCGTTGCGTCCCCTCACCCTGCGCTTCACAGAAGCGCAGCTACAACGATGTTAAAGCTTGCCGGTCTCCTTCATCAATTCTTCCACTTTCTTCTGCGTCTCCGCTTCGCCCGGCAAGCACAACGACAAATCTGTTTCCGAGCCCGCGGCGATGGCGTCGGCGTAACCCCGGCAATCGTAGCCGCACGCATGACAATCTGTTTGCGCCATCGCAGCCATCAATTTGTCGGCAATCGGCATGTCCTTCGCCAAATCCATCCGTTGCTGCATGCCCATGCCGGGATCGTGCCATGCCCAACCGCCAGCCGGCGCTTCGGCTGCCGGCGCCGCCTCGGCTGCTTCCGCTGGGGCTTCTTCCGTTGCGGATTTCACGGCGGCCGGAGCCGTGCCGCCGATGCCGCTCAAGAAACCTTCGAGCCACTTACGTTGCTCGGGATTGAATGGCGCATCCTCCGGGACAGTGATCTTCGCAGCCGGCGCGGCCGCGGGTTTTGCCGCGGCTGACTTTGGCGCTGCCGGCTTCGCGGCCGGTGGGGCTTTCTTCGCCTTCTTCTCGGCGTCGGCCTTCAGCTTGGCGTCAACGGCCTTCGCTTCAGTCGGTTTAATCTTGTTGTAATACTCGTTCGACTTGAGAAGGTCCGGCAGGCGTTCAACCAAATCGTCGAAGCGGCCGTACTTCGACTTCTCGTAGTCGTTGTCCATCTTGATGGCGTCGAACGGACAGACCTCGACGCAAATCTGACATTGCATGCAAACACTGATGTCGATGTCGAACACCTTCGGGCGCTGGCGTGGCTTGCCCTTCTCGTCGCGGTCCATGACGATGTAAATACACTGCGGCGGGCATTCGACCTCACAAATCTTGCAGGCCACGCAACGCATGGCGTCGGCGCTCTTGTCGAACACGAGAAATGGAAAACTCCGGGAATTCTCCGGCAACTGCATCCGCTCTTCAGGGTACTGGATCGTCGTCAGCAGCTCCTTATCGAAGTAGCTGCCGACGAAGTTGCGGGCTGTGACCGCCATGCCTTCGAACAAACCCTTGCCGAGGAAACCCATTACCGGTCTACCTCCCCCAGTACGATGTCCACGCTGCCGAGAATGATGACGACATCGGCCACCTTTTGACCGAGGCACATGTCTTCGAGAATCGTCAGGTTGATGAAGCTCGGCGGACGAACATGATACCGGTATGGCGTCTTGCCGCCTTCGTCGGACACAAGATAAAAACCGAGTTCACCCTTCGGTCCTTCGATGCGGCCGTAGCCATCGCCTTGGGGCACTTTGAAATTGCGCAGCTTCACTTCCGGCGCGATGAATGGTCCCGCCGGTATATCTTTCAATGCCTGGCTGAGAATCTTCAACGCCTCGCGCATCTCCAACACGCGGATGTAATACCGGTCGTACACATCGCCGACATCGCCAACCGGCACGCGGAAATCGAACCGTCCGTACAACCCATACTGGTCCACCTTGCGGATGTCGTACTCGACGCCGCTGGCGCGCGCCATCGGGCCGGAGATGCTGGCGTTGATGGCGAGTTCCTTCGGCAGGATGCCGACCTTCTGCGTGCGGGCGAGCAAGACTTCATTGTTTGTTAGCAGTTTCTCAAATTCATCGAGGAACCGCGGGAACTTCTCGGCGATCTCCTTCGCTTGTGCGAGCATCTGCTCGGTGAAATCTACGCGGACACCGCCGAAGCGCATGTAATTGCACATCATCCGTGAACCGCTGAGAGCTTCGAACAAATCGAGAATCTTCTCGCGCTCGCGGAATGCGTACAGCAACGGCGTGCCCCACGCGCCGAGGTCTTGGAGCATGAAACCGATGACGCACGAGTGATTCAGGACGCGCGTCAATTCGCTCACGATGACTCGAATGTAATCGGCGCGCTCCGGCACTTTGATGCCGGCGAGCTTCTCGACGCTGAGCGCGTAGGCCCAGTTGTTCGTCATCGAGTTGAAGTAATCGAGCCGGTCGGTGTACGGCATCGAGCCGAGCCAGACCATCCGCTCGGCAAGTTGCTCGTGGTTGCGATGCAAATAGCCCATGACCGGCTTCAGACCGATGACGTTCTCGCCGTCGAGCGTCGCATCCATCCGAAACACGCCGTGTGTGCTCGGGTGTTGCGGGCCGATTGAGACTTCGAGCGTCTGCGTCTCGATCCAACCTTTCGGCGTTGGGTCTGTGAGTGGCTGAATCATTTCTTCTTCGCCTTCTCCGCTTCCTCAATCGCCGTGGGCGGCACGATGCCTTGGGTCTCCATCGCCCGCTCCAACGTGTCGTCGTGCGGTGTCGGCTCCCATTCGTAATCAGCCGGTGGGACGTAATCCTTGCGCATCGGATGATCTTTGAACTCGTCCCACATCAGGATGCGCCGCAAATCGGGATGACCATCGAACTTCACGCCGTACAGATCAAACGCTTCGCGTTCCTGAAACTCGCACCCGCGCCAGAGCAGTGTAAGCGACGGCACTCGACATTGCTCCAACTCACGCGGCGTGCGCACCTTCAGCACGATCGGGCCGTGCTTCTGCGCGACGGAATACAAATGATAAACGACTTCGATGTGACCGGCTTTGAGGTAATCCACGCCGGTCACGCACGAACAGAAATCCATCTGGAACCGCGGGTCTTCCTTGAAGAACTTTCCCACACCGTAAACGTGTTCCCGGTCCACCAGCAATGCCGGCTGCGCCGCGGCGGGCGTCGAGTTAATGATCTCGATCTGCGCGCCCGGTACGGCGGCGAGGGCTTGTTCTTTGATTTTCTCGATGGATTCCATCAATCCTTCTTCAAGACCTCCGCGATGGTCACGTCTTTGTAATTGCGCGGTGGATGCCAGATCTCAAGATTGGCCTGCGGCTGCAGGTCGTGTTCGCCAAATACCGGGATCGGAAACTCCGTCGTGGCGGTCTTGTCGTACCAGCGCTGATCCTTGCCGAGTTGCTGACCGGCAATCTTGCGCTGCAACGTCATGATCGCGTGAATCAACGCCTCCGGCCGCGGCGGACAACCCGGTATGTGCACGTCCACTGGGATATACCGGTCGATCCCCTTCAACACGTTGTACCCGTCCTTGAACGGCCCGCCCGAGATCGCGCACGCGCCCATGGAGATGACGTACTTCGGTTCCGGCATCTGGTTGAACAAGCGGACCACCTGCGGCGCCATCTTCTTCGTGACCGTCCCAGCCACGATCATCAAATCCGCTTGCCGGGGCGTTGCGCGAAACACTTCCGCGCCGAACCGCGCCAGATCATACCGGGACGCCGCCGACGCAATCATTTCGATCGCGCAACACGCCAGCCCGAACTGCAACGGCCAGATCGAGGATTTGCGTCCCCAATTATAAAGCTGCTCGAACGGGAGCACGAATATCCCCGATTTCTGCAGTTCGCTCTTTAGTCCTTCGTCGTAAGCCATGGCCTATTTCCAGTCGAGCGCTCCCTTGCCCCACGCGTACAGCAAACCCACCACCAACATGAACACGAAGATCATCATCTCGACAAATCCCGCCAGCCCCATCCCCCCGAACGCCACCGCCCACGGATACAGAAACACCGTCTCCACCGCGAAAATCACGTAGATCAGCGCATAGATGTAATAGCCCACCCGGAACTGCACCCACGCGTCGCCCTTGGAGGCCAAGCCGCACTCGTAGATATCGTTCTTGGTCTGGGCGGGTTTGCGGGGTGCCAAAAGACGGGCGAGAACCAGCGGCGCGAGTGGAAACGCCACCGCGACCGCTAGAAACACTACAACAAATAGATATTGTGCTGCGTAAGAATCTTTCACTGTAACAGACGGCACGCCAGCCCCGCTCAGAGCGGGATAAACCTTGTTACAAATTTCACAATCTAACTAACAAGATTGCCGGGGGATGTCAAGGAGTGCGCCACCGGACCGAATCTCGACCGTCTCTCACCACGACAAGACACGAAGTGGTTCACCCACCGCCGGCAGTGGAGTCGGTAGCGGTTGGCGGGACCGAATGGCTAGACTTACCGGTCGAACTACAACCTGCAATCCCAATGGCTGCGCTGACAGCGAAAGCCATGAAGATCGCAATGAGCGCGAGATGCAAGCCACGAACGGACTGTATCCAATCAGCAATCTCTGTCGAAACCTGCGCCTGGACAGAATGCTCACTGAACTCATTCTGCGCTCCTTGCAGCGCCTTGCTCAATCGTTCGGCCTTCGTAGCGACCAGACCCGTCTGGAATGACGCCGTTACTACGAACAACATGAGCAGAAAGCAAGAAACCAACTGCAGAGTCAGAACCACCTTTGCGATGCGAGTCTGCATAATCTCATCCCTCGTAGTCTAACATGAAGTAGACGCCATAAGGCGCAAAAGAATGCGTCACCTTGACGGCAGTTCATTCGTTGTCAGCACGTTAGCTCTGCCGGTTGACGCCCGCAAGACGAATCCCGACCGGCGGATGCAAGTTCAATATGCCACCGGCAAGTCTTGACCGTTGGCCCGCCAGTGCGTTGACGGTTTTCCCCTGCTCTGCTAGGCTTTTGGCGTGGCGGAGACACTGGTCATTAACGAGGTTTTCCACAGCATTCAGGGCGAAAGCTCCTATGCCGGGCTGCCGTGCGTGTTTGTGCGGTTGACCGCGTGCAACCTGCGCTGCACGTGGTGCGATACGACGTACTCGTTCCACGAAGGCCAGCCGATGACGCTCGGCGATGTCATCGTGAAGGTGCTCGAATACAATTGCCCGCTCGTCGAGATTACCGGCGGCGAACCGTTGCTGCAGCCGAATGTGTTTCCGCTGATGACGCGGCTGTGTGATTTGGGTAAACGTGTGTTGTTGGAGACGAGCGGTTCGGTGGACGTGTCGCGCGTTGACCCGCGCGTCGTGAAGATCATGGATTTGAAGTGTCCCGGCAGCGGCGAAGCCGAGAAGAACCTCTACGACAACCTCCGGCATCTCGACAAGAAGGACGAAGTCAAATTCGTGATTGCCGACCGGGCGGATTATGATTGGGCGAAGCAGATGCTCGCCGACCGGAGCGTGGCCGGGATTTGCACGGTGTTGTTCTCGCCGGTGTGGGAGAAGTTGCCGCTCAAAACGCTTGCCGACTGGATTCTGGCCGATAAACTGCCGGTCCGCATGCAGACCCAATGGCACAAATACATCTGGGGCGCCGACGCCCGAGGAGTGTAACGCAATGTCGCTACGCATCATTCTCAAGCCCGACCAGATTTCGAAGTGGATTACCGACCGCAACGGCACTCCGGCCCGACGGCGCGACAGCGAGACGGATTTGCGGATTCACTTCAGTGAGACCGGCGGAGAGTATGAACCAATAAGCGTGGACGACCTGCTCGACGCGATGAAGGTTCACCATTTGGTTATGCTCGTGGACCATGAACCCGGTAAGACTTTTCACAAGATTTACGCGCACTCCTAGTTTGGAGTGCGCCGACTTGTCGGCGCTTTTTCGGATCCGCTGAGCGGCAAAGCTGCGACAAGTCGCAGCACTTCACATGACAACTGGCACTCAACTGCCTCTTCTCCGCACGCCGATTCCCGGCCCGCGCTCGCGCGCCCTCGCCCGGCAACTCCACCGCTACGAGTCCCGCAACATCACACTCGTGACCGAACACTGGCCGGTGTTTTGGCACCGCGCTGCCGGGGCCAATGTCTGGGATGTGGACGGCAACCGGTATCTTGACCTGACCGCCGCGTTTGGCGTCGCCAGCGTCGGCCACACCAACCCGCGCGTTGTCGCGGCTGTGCAGAAGCAATCCCGGCTACTCCTGCATGCGATGGGCGACGTGCATCCAAACGAACTCAAGCTGAAACTGGCTCGCGAACTTTGCAAGCTGACGTTCGACAGCCCCTCCCGCGTCGTCTTCGGCAACTCCGGCGCGGAAGCTGTTGAGATCGCGCTGAAGACGGCGGCGATTCACACGAAGCGTCCCGGCGTCATTGCCTTTACCGGCGCGTACCACGGACTGACGTACGGCGCACTCGCGGCGACATCGCGCGCGGACTTTCGCGCGCCGTTCGCCCGGCAACTCGGACGATTCGTGACGCATATTCCTTTCGGAACACTGCCCCGTTCGATTGCCGGCGTTGGCGCGGTGATTGTCGAGCCGATTCAAGGGCGCGGCGGCATCATTGTGCCACCGGATGGATTCCTGCCGGCGTTGCGAAAATACTGCGACCGGCACAAGCTGGTGCTTATCTTCGACGAAATCTATACCGGCTTCTGCCGCACGGGCCGGTGGTTTGCGTGCGAGCACTGGAAAGTCACGCCGGACCTCATCTGCGTTGGCAAAGGCATGACCGGCGGCTTTCCGATGTCTGCCTGCGTCGGACTCGCGAAGGTGATGGATAGCTGGCCGGAATCGAAAGGCGAAGCCATTCACACCAGTACGTTCCTCGGCAATCCGCTCGGCTGCGCCGCTGCCCTCGCCGCGATTGCGGAGATGAAGCGACTGAAACTCGATGAACGCAGTGAAAAACTTGGCCGGTATCTGAAATCCAAACTGCCCGCCCACGGCAAAGGCTTGATGCTGGGATTGCTGGTCAAGAACGCGCCCAAGTTGTGCGAGCGATTGCTGCGTGTCGGTATCCTCGCCTTGCCGGAAGGCGATCGCGGCGAAGTACTCGGCATCACGCCGCCGCTGACCATCTCACGCCGGCAACTCGATCATGCGATCCGCGTTATCCACGAGTTGATTCGATGAAGAAATGGCGCGGCGTTTTGTTGTTCGGCGTGCAGGTGGTGTGCATGGCCTACATTCTGTTGACCGGCTACTGGCTGACGACGCCCGCGTGGATTTGGCTGGAGATTCTTGGGGGCGCGGTCGGCGTCTGGGCGCTGGCCACGATGCAACTCCGGTATCTGAATCCCCTTCCCGAGCCGCGTCGTGATGCGCGGTTGGTGACACGTGGGCCATACCGGTGGATTCGGCATCCGATGTACGCGGCGGTGCTCATCACGATGGGAGCGCTCGTCATCGATCAGCCGACAATGGCACGGCTGGTCGTTTGGTTGGTTTTGCTAGGGGATTTGGTATTGAAGATGGACTATGAGGAGACGTTGCTCGCGCGGCGTTTCCCGGAGTATCTTGCCTACCGGAAACGAACCAAACGGTTGATTCCCTTTGTCTACTGACCTGCAACATCGAATCCTCGCCTTCATCAACGGCGCGCCCGGTGACTTTGACGCGCTGGCGTTGGAGGTCTACGCTTTTCAACGCGAGCACAACGCGGTTTACCGGGCCTACTGTGAACACCGGCAAGCCTGCGTCTCACATTGGAAGGACATCCCGGCCGTGCCGACGAGCGCGTTCAAAGATTTCGCTCTGACATGCTTCCCGGTCGAGGAAGCCATCGCCGAGTTTCACACCAGCGGCACGACGCGCGAGAAAACCGGCAAGCATTCCTTTAAGACACTGGAGCTGTACGATGCCGCCATTCGTCCAAACTTTCAGGCACATTTGCAGCCCGGCAACTTAGCGGTTTTGATATTCACCCCGTCGTCGCAGGAGTCACCGCATTCGTCGTTGTCGCACATGATGGGTGTGGTTGCGCCCCATGGTCAATACGTGGCTCATCTGCCTGAAGTCGAAGGACCGGTCCTGCTGCTCGGAACGGCCTTTGCCTTCATGAGCTTATTCGATCAGAACGTGCGCTTGAAAATGCCGGCCGGCAGCCGCGCGATGGAAACCGGTGGTTACAAAGGGCGTTCGCGCGAGGTATCGAAAGGCGAGCTGTACCGGCTGTTTCGCGAACGGTTTGGCATCGAACAGGTCGTCAACGAGTACGGCATGACCGAGTTGAGCACACAATTCTATGACGAAACGTTGGTCGTCGGCCACCAAAGCGATGTCAAAGACGTGCCACATTGGGCGCGTGTGCTGATCATCAATCCAAATACCGGCAAAGAGGCTGCCGTAGGAGAGCGCGGCATGATTCGCGTCTTCGATCTCGCCAACCTTTGGAGTAGTCTGTGCATCCAGACGGAGGACCTCGGCATCGCACACGAAGGCGGCCGGTTTGAAGTCCTCGGCCGGGCAGCCGGTGTCGAAGTCCGCGGCTGTTCGTTGAATGCCGAATCCTTGCGCGCGAAATGACCATTGCCGAACTCCAACAAACGATCGCGCAGACTCGCGCGCACAAACCTCGCGACGTCGGAGACATCATCGCAACATTGGCGCAGGCGGCGAAGAATTGGGTTGCCCCGAACAGTCCGTGGCGGAAACGTGCCGTAGTGGAAGCGCCGGGGCCAACTGGCTTTTCGGAGGCAATGGTCAACGAGGCGGTCGACCTGACGTTCGGAGTTTTGACCGCTGAGGCTCTCACCGAATTGGTTGACCGAGAACTCATAGACCGTCGTGCTGTCGGGCCACCACTGATCGCGCATTTCCTCGCCGGCAACGTTCCCCCACCGGGCATTGTCAGTATTTGCTGTGGCCTGTTGCTCCGATCGGCCAACATCGTTCGCGTCTCGTCGAATGACCCGGTATTCCCGAAGTTATTTGTCGAATCGTTGCGGGAAGTGGACGCCGATCTGGCCGGCAGCGTCGCCGTGCTCGATTGGCCGAAAGAGGAAACCGCGCTGACGCGAGGGGCAATGGCAGAAGCGAATGCCATCATCGCATACGGCAGCGACATGGCCATTGCCGAGTTGTGGAAAATAGCACCGGCAGGAGTGCAGTTTT
>CAZMKD010000166.1:0-30211 GCA_964566575.1 uncultured Verrucomicrobiota bacterium | reverse complement strand
CGCAGAATCAGGTCGCGGATATCGCGGCTGCCGATCGGGTCGACGCCGGCAGTTGGCTCGTCGAGCAACAACAGCTTCGGGTCGTGAATCAACGCCTGCGCCAGCCCAATCCGCTGCAGCATGCCTTTGGAATACCCTTTGAGTTGCCGGTCGCGCGCATGCGCCAGTCCGACCAGTGCGAGCAGTTCATCGATGCGGGTGCGTAGCGACGCTCCGTGCAATCCACAGAGCTTGCCGTAGAACTCCAATGTCTCGACGCCCGTGAGGTAGTTGTAGAAGTATGGATTCTCCGGTAAGAACCCGACGTGCAGCCGAGATTCGACTTTGTCGCACGGCACGTCGAAAATCCACGCACCGCCCTCAGTGGGCGCGACCAGATCGAGGATGCACTTGAGCGTGGTGCTCTTGCCGGACCCGTTCGGACCGAGAAGGCCGTAGACTTCACCTTCGCGCACCCGAAGATTCAGTTGGTCGAGCGCGAGTAACCGGCCCTTCCGCCAGCCGAGACCGTACTTCTTCGTAAGATTCTCAGTTCGAATTGCGTCCATCAGTGCCTGATTTCAAATTGGTTGAATTCCCCCGTCGCGGCCATCCAATTCACATCCGTGCCGCGAATGTAGCTGCCGAGTTGACCGTCGTGAATCGCCGCCAAGAACTCCTTTGCTTCCTCTTCGTCGCCCTCAGCCACCATTTCGACGCGGCCATCGGGTAGATTGCGTACAAATCCGGTCACCTCGTAACCGCATGCGACCTCGCGCGCGCTGTATCGAAATCCGACACCCTGCACCCGTCCCGAATAAACCACGTGCGCGCGTTTCCGCATGACTCTCGTGACGGGCGAGACTATCGAGAAAGTGTGGCGAGGTCAAGTAACTGGCATTCCACGGCGGTTGAGAAATACTTGCCTAGTGCGCTGCCGACACGCTAAACTAGCCGGTACTTATGGGGCTGTTCGGCGGACATTCCGGTGGGAAACATCCGAACTTCACCCGGATCGCGGAACTTTTGCGGACGCATCTTGGCCTGCAACTGGCGCAACCGGGCGATGATGTTCTCGGTGCTCTGGATCAATTTACCTCCCGCGAGCTGCACAACTTCGAAAACCTACACAGCGTCGAAGGCATGCAGGAACTGTTTCGCGCCCGCTCGCTCCGCGCGCTCGTCGATCCCACCACGCACATGGTCGCATTGTTTCTCGCGACGGGCGAGGACTTCGCTCAGGAGATCGTGCAGGAACATGCACAGCGACCCGTGTTGCACGTCAGCGACCGGCATGTCTCGCACAGCATTATCCACCCTCAGACCACGCCGATGCTCGGCGCGACACCGACCCCTGCGACGGCGGAAGCAACGCCAGCGACACCGTTGCCGCACGCGCTGGAACATCTCGAGGCCATGGAGCACCTGCTGTCGCAAATCACGGATTTGTTTGTCCGCCATGGCCGACTCAACACCGCCGACAAAGAGGTGCTTAAACAGATTCGCCCGTCGGATTCCTCCATCGAAGCGCGGCTCACCGCTCTGGAACGATGGCAGACGGAACTGGGCCGACGGGTGAGAGGCCTGCATGTGCAGCGCGCAACCACGCACCTATTGCTCGGCGTCGAGGAAGTCGCACAACAGGGCAAACCGGACGAATTGAACGGCCGTCGCTTCGACGCCATCACCGTTTGGGTTTCCAAACTCATCAAAGCCTTCGAGCATACCGGCGTGAAGTTCCACAATAAGCCGATGTGGCTACCGCACTGACCGTGCTGTTCCTGTACACCGCCGCGCACGCCGAGTTTCCAGATACCGAGCCACTCGGCGGCGGTAAAGCCATCGCCGACTACCTGATCCGAGAATGGCCGGGATCGTTGACCGTTCTTAGCCCGGCTAGGTTTGGACTCGGCGAGAAGCTCACCGAAATGAGCGAACTCCAGTACGCGAGGTTCTGCCGTCAATTCGAGCGCGCTACAACGGCGGAAATCCTCCGGCATGACCCGCAGCAATGTGTCGTGCTCTGCAACGACATTAGTGAAGGGCCGGCCTTCGCGGCGCTGCGAGATTACCGGCTCGTGACAATTTTCCACGTGGATGTAGTGGAGTATTTCACCAAGTTCTACCTGTACAATGTCGTGCGGCCGGAAACAACGGCACGGTGGCATCGCTGGCCGTTGCCGGATGTGTTGAGGCTGGTGTTTCACAAACAACACGACTGCGTGCGGTATTCCTCGCGCATTGTCGTGCCGTCTCCGCCAATGCGGGAGATGATTCGGCGATGTTATCCGTGGTGTCCGGAGGAGAAGATCGTGGTGTTGCCGTGGGGCGACGTCGCGATCCGACCGGCGGCCGCACCCTATCCAGCCGATGAAAATGAGTTTATCATCATGACGTTAAGTCGGCTGTCACCGGAAAAGGGCATCGAGAGATTGTTGGCGGCATTGCCGTTGGTGACCGGCAAAGTGCGCGTCTGGATTTGCGGGGCGCCGGCATACATGAAGGGCAAACGCTACGAACGGAAACTGCGGCGCTTGGCTGATGGACGGGTGGAATTTCTCGGACACGTAACTGGCGCGCACAAAGCGGCGCTGCTTCGCCGGGCGGACGTGCTGGTGTCACCATCCCGGCACGAGAGCTACGGGTTGACGATTGCCGAGGCGCAGGCGGCGGGTTGCCGGATCATTTCCCATGCGCATTATGGCGCGACCGGTACGGTTGTGGATTGCGCGAAGCCTCGCGCACTTGCGGCTGCACTGCGGGAGATGATCACCTGCGGCAGGACCGCGAAAACGGCAGCGCCGACGGCAATCTCAAGCAATGCGGCGGAACAGTTGGCGAAGTTGCTGGCCGAGGTGTGAGCAACCAGACTAGAACAAATCTTGCGTGTCATGGCCACATCTGATACGAATTCTGGAGTCTTGGGAATGAAGGACATGAGCAATTTTGGTATTTAGAGGCCATTTGTTTGGCTGATGGTAAAGCGATTTACATGACGTTGAACGCACTGTCGAGAATATATGCGACGGCCAAATAGCATTCCCTTCCAAATAATCATTGCCGCTCTGCTGACAGTCGCATTGCCGGTCCAAGCGAATACGAGCGTCCATATCGCCTACCACTGGCACCTGCACCAGCCGATCTACTGGCCGGATTACAAACCCGGTCTGAATCGATACCAGTTTGCGAAGGACTCGGTTGATCTGAAACTCGCGAACACGGGCAACTACTATGCCGGTTCGCCGTTCGAACACCCACGCAATCAACTCGTCAACGGCGATGGCGGCACTTATGACGAAGTATTCACGAAGGCAGATCGCGTCGGCGCCTATCAGGCTGTGCCCAAGAATTCTATCGCGACGATTCTTTCCTTTCCTGACGCGGGCGCGCAGATCAGTTACTCGGGCGCTTTGCAGGAGAACATCTGGAGCTTCGGGTCGGCAAATTCATACGGATACGCGTCGAACTGGAATAGTCACAACACGACCGCACAGGGCTGGACAACTTCAGGCGGCAAGCCGCGCGCTGATATGGTGGGAATGACGTACCACCACGCGTTCTCCCCGCTCATTCCCAAGACCGTGCTGCGAAAGGAAATCCAGATCTTCAAAGAAATCTGGTGGAAGAGTTGGGACGGCAATTCAAACCTCACCGACCACTCCAAAGGATTCTGGCCGCCGGAAGCTGCGTTCTCCACCACAATCATCCCGGTCTTGGCGAGCGAAGGCTACAACTGGGTGATCGTCCCCAACAGCCATCTGGCACGCACCTGCCAAAATTACATTCAGGTGGCAACCAAAGGGACGAGCGGCTGGAACATCGATCCGCCCAACGGCGCCGACGTGCTGGGGCCAACTGTTGCCTCTAATCAATGGTGGAGCGGCCAACTGGACGGGCGCGGCGGCGTGTTCCCGGCCCCGTATGCCTATCAAGCGCACAAGGCAAAATACGTCGATCCGAATACCGGCATGGAAACGAGAATCACTATCGTCCCGATGTGCGACCTGCTCAGTTACATGAACGGATTCGCTACGATGGACACCTCAATCATCCCTTCCAAGATCGCGCCATGGAACGATCCGAACAAACCGTCGCTCGTCTTGATGGCGCACGATGGCGACAATTCGTGGGGCGGCGGCAACAGCTACTACTCCGAATCAGTGCCGCAATTCACGCAAGACTCGGTCAACAAAGGCTATCATCCAACCACCATCGAGCAGTTCCTCGCCGATTGGCCTGTTTCCGATTCCGATGTGGTTCACATCGAAGATGGCGCGTGGTTCAACGCCGCGAACGACTGGGGCCATCCTCAGTTCATCAATTGGCTGTACCCCCCGGCACGATCCACCACCAACCCGCTCTACAATGCGTCCGATCCACTCACTTTCTTCGACTTGGAGACACCCGGCTGGACCGAAGACTGGCGCAACTGGGCTGTGTTGATTGCCGGCGCCAACTTCTGCGAGACCGCCGAGCAAATGACCATCAGCAACGGCGGCACAGTCCAAGCAAGGAAGATTCAGGAGCCGTATCAGAAGAACGGCACGTACAACAACCCCAACGAAGCCGAACGCGCCTGGCACTTTTACCTCGGCGGCCTCGACAGCGGTTTCATGTATTACGGCATCGCCATCGACGATGAGGTCAAACAGTCGCTCGCCTGCAACCGCGCCGTCCAGTTGGCTAAGATTATCACCGACGCCAACCCGAACCTTGACCAGACCCCGCCCACCGTCTTCAAGCCGCAGCGTTTCCCGTGGAATCCCGGCGGCATGGGCTGGGGCCAACTCACGCATTACATCGAGGTCGGCTTCAACAACAAGCCACCATGGCCCTCGGACTTCTACATCTGGACACATGTCTTCGACGTGTCCGGCGTATCCAACGTCACTCTCTACGTCCGGCAAGACAACGATGGCGTAAATCCGCTTTCCAGCAATCAAAACGAAACCTACGCCGGCGGCTCCGAAGTCGGCGCGTGGGTGCCGCTTGCGATGACGAAACGCACCATCAGTAAAACACAAGGCGACAACGGCGGCGCAGGCGAACCCGACCAGGGCATCAACTTCTTCATCCAGCCAGACTACATCGCCGACTACTACTGGACAAAGGTCACCGGCTACAAGGACAAGCTACTCGATTACTACATCGAAGCCACTGACAACAAAGGCAACGTCACCAAGGCCGACATCCAACACGTTTACGTCGCGGCCGGCGGTGGCGGTGGCCCGACGAATGGCTGTAACGGTCGCGTGTGCGTTTCGCCCGCACCGCCCGTGGCGGGGAATCCGGTGACGATTACGTTCAGTCCAGCCGGTGGACCGCTTACCAATGCGGCGCAAGTTTACATTCATCTCGGCTGGAACAACTGGGCGATTGTGTTGGCCGATGCGACGATGACGCTCAACGCGTCGAATCGCTGGGAGTACACCACCACGGTCACCAACATCGCCACGCAACTCGATTGTGTCTTCAACAACGGTGCCGGCACGTGGGACAACAACAGTGGCGCGGATTGGCACTTCGCAGTCACCAGCACGCCGCAACTGCCGCCAACTCCGGGAAGCATCACCGCCGCACCCGTCTCTGCAACCGAAATCAGCGTGAGCTGGGGTGCTTCAAGCGGCGCGACTGGCTACGTTGTCAAACGCGACAGTTTGCAAGTCGCCACGACCAGCGTCACGTCCTACACTGATGGCGGCTTGGTGACTGGCTCGAATTACTGCTACACGGTGGCCGCCACCAACAATGTGGGAACCTCGGCCGATTCAGCGCCCGCGTGCACCTCGATCTCCGGCCCGCCGCCGCCGCAGAACCTGACGGCCGCCGGCGTCGCGACCAATCAGATCAATCTGGCCTGGTCGGCCTCGGCCGGTGCGGTTGGCTACATCATCGAACGCGGCAGCAGCCCGATTGCGACAACATCGGCCACCAACTACAGCGATACCGGACTGTCGCCCAACACGCAGTACTGTTACATGATCGCGGCAACGAATGGCATCGGCAGTTCACTGTTCTCGTCTCCCACGTGCGCGACGACGTTGGAATTGCCGCCACCATCGTTTGTCTTGAATGGCATCGCCAGCAACTACCCCGGATATCTCCTGAACTCGCCGGGCATGACGCTGTACGTAGCAGTGCGCGGCACCACGTTGTACGTCGCCACGTGGTCGCCGGGCAGCAACGGACCGAATGATCATTTTATTCTAGTTTCCGATCAAATTCTGGCTTCGCCGACGACGAGTTCGCCGTGGGCCAAGACTGGAGGCATCGCAATCCCCTTGAACAAGGTTATGTTGACCGCCGAAAGTCAGGGCATCTACACAGGCTGGCAGAATCTCAACGGATCATCGGCGACCGCGTCCAACCAAGCGATGAAAGCGCCCGCCACCTCCGGTCAGTTGCAGGGAATAATCAACCTGGCCCAAGCCTTCGGCTCGATACCGTCCACGCTGTTCCTGAGTGCCGCGGCCTACACGACTGCCAATGCCGGCAATCTTGTGGCGCAGGCGCCGGCCGGCAACGCTAACCTCAACATCGAATCGAACGAATTCCTCGCCGTGCCAGTGGTAACCATCATCGACAGTGCCGGCAACGGCAGCTACGATTACCTCGACCCGTTGCGCCTGTTTGCGATCAGCGTTGTGCAGGCGACCGGCAACGGGTTTGCGGTTTCATGGCCATCGGTGCCCGGCAAAGCCTACCAACTTATGTATTGCGGCACGCTTGACGGCGCGTGGTCGTCGAATGGCATCCCGGTGTTGACCGGTAGCAGTGGCCAGAGCAGTATGACGTACACGGACATCACTGCAACGGCGGTCGCCCAACGGTTCTACAAGGTCAAACTGGCCAACTGAACAATGAAGAACACCCTGTTCATGCTCACCGCCGCTCTGATTCTTGCTACTGCGCGCTCAGCCCAGTCCATCACCATCGGCGCCGGTCCGGCGCTCACCCCAACCGACAAGCGCGGCACGACGTGGTATCAGGAGTTTCAGGACTGGTCGAGCAACGACGTGCGCGCGCTGGACGTGAACAACGACGAGTACAAGTTCAACGACACAAACGATTCCGGCCGCGACATCGTGGCGCTTTACTCCCGGCAGGAGGGCGCTAACTATTACTTCCGCCTCGACTTTTTCGACCTGCTCTTCGGCGCGGAGAACGCGTACCTCGATGTGTATCTGGCGATTGACTGCGCGCCCGGCGGCCAGCAGTGGTTTCCGGATTTCACGGACACCAAGACGACCAACTACGAATGGGAAGTTTGCATCGCGTTATATAATGCCACGGCCACCGGCGCCAAAGTTTACAACAGCGACTTCAGCACCAACGCCACCGCCTGGCTCGGCTCTTACTGGCGCTCCGATCTCGACGGCGTCGAGTTCGGGATCAAGACCAACGCGCTGGCCGGCTGGAACGGCACGAGCCCGGTTTATTTCCACGTCTTCACCTGCCGGGATGACACGTGCCCGTGTCCACCGGATAACCACACGGGCGCCGGTGAAATTGGTGGCAGCGACATCGTGGACTCATTCGGCACGTTGACCCGCAACATTGGTGACGGCACCGGCATCTTGACCGGGCCGATTCCCTCGACCTCGACGACGGGTCGCGCCAAGTACGCCGCCATCGCCCACGCCAATCAATCCATCGCCGCGCGTACCGGCACGCAAGATCACATTTTGCGCGACAACGGCACCTTGACTCCCGGCTTCATTCGCACCATTGACACACACGAGATGCTCGGCGCGCCGCTGAACATGCATCTCAGCGGCTCGCTCATCAGCTCGCTGCTTTGGGCGCGGCAGAATCCGTCGGAGAATACCGGCGTGACCGCCTTCCCGGGCCGCGATGGTGCGACGTTCTTGAATCGGCTGAAGACCTTTGTGCAGTCCGGCAAGGGCGCGATCATCGGGGGCGTGTACTCCGAGCACATTATGCCGTACTTCGAGGGCGAGGTGAACCGGTCGTCGGTCCGGGCGTTCAACGACCTCGCACAAACGACGTTTGGTCTGACCACCAACGACATGAAAGTCATGCACACACCCGAACGCGTGATGCATTCGAACACGAACTGGGTTCACAAAGGCAGCGTGCTCCAAGGCAAGCCGTTCGAGGATATTCTGGCCGGCGGCTACACAGCGACGTACCTCGACGAAGTCACGCACTTGCACTGGTGGTTCTATCCTGGCGAGACCAACAATCCCGGCTGGGACGAAAATAATTGGGGCCGCTGGGCCGGTGGCGAAGGCAACGACGAGGAGCCGTATCACCACAAGATTCACAAGATCAATGGCGTGCTCACGTTCATGATCAACGACCGGGAAGACCAGGCGAAATTCGGCAACGACGACGGTGGCATGCGCAACGACACGCGCTACACCCTGCTCGACAAGGCGCTCTCGCCCGACCCGGCCAAGATCACGATTGTGTTCGACGATTGGGAAGCCTACGCCGGCAACTCCTTCGGCCAAGGCGCCAACGGGAACGCTGACCAGTGGCACAACACGATTCGTTGGGCAGCCAATCACCAGTGGATCGACATCGTGAAACTGAAAGACGTTCTCACGTTGGCGCAGAGCGACACCAATTGGGTTGTCGACCACGGTTACGTCTATAACAAGAGCCTGCAGACCTACGAGTGGCTGACGAAAGCCAGCGAACATGATTACGATCGCTGGTACTACGGTTATACCGGCAACGGCGTCGTCGAAGAAAACTTCGCCCAACGGCATCCGGCCTCCGACCCGAGCGGCGGCATTTTCAACGCGAAACCGTACGGCGACATGAATACGACGAATACGCTCGTTCGCGATTCGTGGGACAAGGTGGCCGGCATGCCCGCCGGCAATCTGCGTCTGCTGGCCGAGTGGGCGTACTCCGCGATGATATTCGAGACCGCGTGGCACGACGAAAACGCGCCGACCGGTTGGAGCGGCGGCAACTGGTTCGACGCCTACAAATCGCGCAACTACCAAATCACGTTTGATCGCGCCGCGACGAGCTCATACGAGGACTCCAACTCCAACGATCCGACCTCCGGCTGGGCACTGCGATTGCACGGCCACGCGCGCAAGGTCGGCATCCTCGCCGATGCTGCGGCGTGGGTGCAGGCGATTTCCAACGGCACGCAAACTGCCGCGACTATTGCCGAACTCAAGAACGTGGACGACGACGCATGGCCGTCGTACATCCTCCGCAACAACCGCGTGTACCTTTGTTTCAAACGTTGGGGCGGCCGGTTGCTCTATGCTTTCGTCTACGACCCGGTCGCGCAAGACGCGATACAAGTCATCGGCGTACCGGCGGCGAATCCCTCCGGGGAAACCGACGCGGAAGGCGCGGACAACAACCGTTGCTCAGGCTTCAAAGATCGCTGGGTGACCGGCGGCGGGACGAACATATACGTGGACCTCGACTACGCGCTCACTGCGCCCACGCAAGGCTCCAACTTTTGGGAGTTTGTTTCGCAGGACGGCAAGATCCGCAAACGGCTCACGCTCGACAACGGTCGCGACGCGGTGCGGGCGAATTACACGCTGGGCACTGGCGTAGGCTCGTTGTACATCCGGCACGGCCTCGGGCCGAACCAATTTGAGTTGCTGCACCACGGCGATTCGAATCTGGTTGTGCACACGGACAACAATTTCTATTACGGCCTGACCAACAAACTCGGCGGCGCGACCTACGCGGTGCGGGGAGCCAACAACTCCCTCAATATCACCAACCTGCCGAATGCCGGCTACCAGAACCGCGAGTTGCCGCTGGTCGAGCAAGTTGAGGTCTACAACACCGCGACGAATTTCGCGACGTGGCTGGCGTTCAGCCCGGCCAGCGCCCAGGACATTGACGGCGACGAATTGTCGAACGCTGCAGAGGTAACCGCCGGCACCGATCCAGAGAACCCTGATACCGACAACGACACGATACCGGATGGCTACGAAGTCGCGAACGGGTTGGACCCACTCGTCAACGACGCGAATCAAGACAAGGACGGCGACGGAATGACGAATCTGCAGGAGTTTCTGGCCGGGACAGCGGCGAACAATGCCGCGTCGGTGTTTAAGATCACCAGCGTGACGCCGCAGGCCGGCGGCTACTCAGTGGTCTGGCAGAGCGTAACCGGCAAGCTCTATCAGGTGTGGTCGACCGGCGAGATGACCAATGTGTTCACACCGTTGAGTGGCACGATTACTGGACAAGTGAATATGACGAGTTACCCTGACCTCACCGGGGCCGGGCAGAGGTTTTACAAGGTGAAATTGATCGGGCCGTAGCTTGGACAGCGAGAGCAATACATGCTAAGATTCCCCCGAATTCAGGTGAGAACCAATACGTACATCATTGTCCTTGCGCTGGGAATGTTTTTCGGACAACAGGTCCGAGCAGAAGTCATCCTCCAATACTTCAACACCTCCTGGAACGAAATCGCCGCGCGTATGCCGGAACTGGCCGAAGCCGGGTACACAGCGCTGTGGTTGCCACCGCCGTTTCAAGGGGGTAACCAAAACTCGGTTGGGTACGACTCCTTCAATCGGTTCAATTTTGGCAGCGGGGGCGTGGTCACCCGCTACGGGACAGCGGACGATCTGTTGAACATGGTGAACATTGCCCACCAATTTGGCATCCGCGTGTACTTTGACAACATTATGGCCCACAACGGTGGGCCGACCCCGAACACTCCCCCGAGCACGCTCAGCACGACCCAGCCCGGCTTCGTGCCCGAGGATTTTCATCTGGTCCAAACCAACGGAACGTATATCACGCTCAGCAACATCGACTTCAACAACGAGTGGCAGTTGCTGAATCGCGGCGCCTTCGGTCTCGACATTGCGCAGGAGAGCCCGAATGCCAGCTTTGGACCCACCGAAGGGAGCACGTATCCGAAGTGGTCAGGCATTCGGCAATCGACGCGTCCGGAGTTGTACCCCGACACGAACGTCACGGCTGCCATCAATGGCGCCGGCCAACCGGTTCATCCGTTCACCGGCGTCGGGCAGCCTGTTTCCGAAGACGTCAACGGGATGCTTTTCCGCGCCGTGCGATGGTTCTTGGACCAGACCAAGTGCGACGGGTTTCGGCTCGATGCGGTCAAGCATGTGCCAAGTTATTTCTTTGGCCAACAATCGGGCGCGGACAAGAACTTTAGCAACGCCGGTTATTCCGGCCAGATTCAGGAGCAATTCAACATCACCCACGGCTACGGCGATTGGAATAACCACCGCGACACAGCGTTCAACGATCAGGTATCGCGCGACGACGCGATGATTTGGGGCGAACACTTGGGCCAACCAACCCCCTGCCAGAACACTTGCCAGAGTGGATACGTCGATGCCGGCATGCGCCTCGACGACAACCAATTCTACGGTCAGATGTTTCTAGCTGTCTGCGGCAGTTGCAGCGGACTCACGGGTTTGGATCAGCCCGGCGCGTATTCGTTCGGCGGCGTCGGCACCGGCCTCATCCATGTCGGCACTCACGACTACAACGATATCCCGTTGGCTGACCGAACATCGGCCCACGCGTTGCTACTGACGCGCGCGGGTCTGCCGTCCGTTTACACCGACGGCTACAACATGGAACAGACTCCTCAACCCGCCACCGGGAAATACTTCCCGGCACAAGGTTATAACGCATTCCTCGGACAGTTTGGGGACAAGCATCTGCCCAATCTGCTTTATATCCACCAACTCTTCGGTCGCGGCGACCAAATCGGGAAGTGGGGCGACGCGGCGTACTGTGCCTACGAACGTCGCGACAAACGCGAGAATGCTGGCATGTCTGACGCCGACGGCACGGTGTTGTTGTTCATGATGGCACGCAACGGCTCCGGCGGAGCCTCGCGCGATTACCCCACGACATTCCCGGTCGGCGCCCGACTCGTGAACTATTCGACGTTCGGCGGCGCGTTCCAAGCCACCGTCGCGTCGAACGGCCGGTTGACCAACGATACCGGACTGATTGTCGCCCCAGCGGGCGGGTACTTTGCGTTCTCGTGGCGCAACCCCGAGATGCCGCTGGTGTGGGACGACGGCATGTTCGGCCAGGTCCAACCGATCACGATTTTGCAGGACGGTCAGCCGGTCGGCACGTTGAGCTACATCCGCAAAGACGGCCGCAATGGTGATCCGAATTTCAATCCGTACAACGTGCCAAACTACGTTCCCGGCAACACCAACTACACCATGACCGTCCCGCGCATTACCAGCCCCTCGAACCTTACGTTTATCGCCCGCGCCGACGGCTCATGTGAAAACATTCTGATGAAGCTTGACGGTGGCATCGACCTCAATTCGCAAATGGGCATCGGCCCACAAACTGGCGGGAAACGCGACAATGCACCCGCCGTTGCCACCGACGTGTTTCTCGGCTACGAACAGATGAGCTTCGTCCGGCGCCTCGCCGAAAAATTCGCCGCTCGTGATGTGGCGCGTAACATCATCGGTTCGCCCGGCTGCGAAACGTATCAGGCCAACATCGGTACGGCCGGTTTCACCGTCAACAACGGCAGCGGCGCGAACACAGCGAACGGCACGGTCACCTGGGTGTATCATGATCCCGCCGCCAGCAACCAGCTCGTCACGGCGACGCTGCAATTCAATCCCCCGCCGCAAAGCGCGGCCGGCCAGCCGGTGACAATCTGGGTCAAGATCGGCTATTCGGGCCAGCCGCATAAGGCGTTCATGTATTACACCACCGACGGCACGACTTATTCCGAAGGCAGCGCCGGCGTCGGCAAGGGCACGACGCAGGTCGCCGAAATGACGTTCGACAGCAACGGCCCGAACGACGGCACCGGCTTGCCCGACTGGTGGAAGGTCACACTGCCGGCGATGTCCAGCAGCACGGTGTTGCGCTACAAAATCGGTGTCTACCGCAACGATGCGTCATCGTGGTTTCCGTTCAACGCCAGCGACATCACCATGAAGAAGCGAATGGAGACGGTTTTTCAAATCACCAACTTCAACGCGCAGGCCGTTTCCTTCTATCCGCACAACGATTATGGCGTGATCAAAACGGGCATCGACGAGGGCTTCCACGTCCTACGCACAGAGACGTTCCTCAAACGCGACAACCCAACGCGCTCCTCGATTTACAATCTCAACGTCCAGACCATTTACTACGATACCAAGGCGCCGGAAGGCGAAATCCTGGTTCCCACACCCAACGAGGTCATCACCAACTCGAATTACGGCGTGATTGTGCGCACCGACCGCAGCACCACTGAGGCGTGGTATCGGATTACCGACAGCAATGTAACGAGCGCTTGGACGCGGGCCACGCAGATCTCGCCGCCGACGGGGGGACTGAACACGACCTATCCGCTCGAATGGCGATTCAATTACGGCAACATCCCCAACAATGGCGCGACGGCGCTGATCGAAGTGCGGCTGCGCGAGCCTAGCTCGTCAACGAACATGAACCTCACCGATGACGTTGCCGGCCATTTCACACGGCTCACCCGCACAGTGGTCACCGGCGTGACCCTAGATCACGTCGGCGATGGCATTCCCGATTCGTGGCGGCAACTGTATTTCGGTGGCGACGGGATGACCACCAACAGTCAATCTTGTGCCACGTGCGACCCCGACGGCGACGGCATGGACAATATGACGGAATTCGTCGCCGGCACGGACCCGACCGACAGCGAATCAGCGTTACGCATCATGAGTATTGTGGTCCAACCCAACGGCGACCGAGAGATCACGTGGCGCAGCGTGTCGGGCCGGCACTACCAAGTCTGGGTCGCGACCGACCTCTCGGACGTGTATTTGCAGGTGAGCCTCACCCTACCATCTGCAGGCTCGTCAATGACGTTCACCGACGACATCGATTTCGGCTCGGCGCAACTGTTCTACAAGGTCAAAGTGCTTCCGTAGCCACGGCTGCGGAAACGGCTTGTCATCGCCGGCGACTCTCGGCTAGTCTGCAAGCGCGAGGTGAGCCAATGCAATTGGATGATATTCTTGAGCAGTACCCAAAGCCGGTCAAACTCAAGGACGGTTCGACGGTCACATTGCGCCCGTTAAAGATGACCGACGAGAAGACGTTCCACGCCTTCTTCGTCGCCGTGCCCGACAACGAGCGCATTCTCTTCAAACATCGCGTGACCGACCCTCAGGTGATCCACGACTGGTGCCACCGGATCGACTACGGCAAAATTCTGCCGCTGCTCGCCTTCGACGGCGACAGGGTCGTCGGTGACGCCTCGCTCCACCAAACGCTCGGCGGCTGGAAACGCCACATCGGCCGCGTCAGCGTCGTTGTCCATCCCAAGTCCAGGGGCAAAGGTCTGGCCGGCGTGCTGGTCACCGAACTCATCGAGATCGCCCGCAGCATTGGCTTGGAAAAACTCGAGGCTGAATTCCTCGGCGAACAAAAAGCCGCCCGGCGCGTATTCCAGGAACGCGGCTTCAACGAACTGCTGGTGCTCGAAGACTACGTCAAGGACATGCAAGCCATCGCCCACGACTACGTCCTAATGGGCCGCCACATCATCACCGACGAAGAATACACCTCCGCGGCTGGGTGACGTGCCGACTAGGAGCGGAAGGCATGCGGAGGTCACGGCGTTCCAGAAGCGCCTTCTGCTTTCTGTTTGTCCCGATGGTGCAGAGCTGGTTCAAACAGAGTATTTCACACCGGAATACGCGCCCGGACCAGTTCGGGTGGTCGTCAAGCTCTCTGACGGGGCCAAGCAGATCCTCGTGCTTCGTCTTGCGCGGCACGGAAGTGTAGAAACAGAAACCCGTTTGTTGCCGGTACTGGCCAGAATGGGAATCCCCGTTCCCAAAGTCTTGTGCGGTCCGGAGAGAGACCCCAGTTCGCGAGACGCTTCGGTTATGGCGGTTTACAGCTTCCTGCCAGGAAAGCAACTTCCAAGAATTGGCTGAGTCGTCGCCCGAAGGCTGCAGGACGGCGACTGAGCTTGTTGTTCAGGGCGCAGCCAAGATGGCCTCCTTGACTCGACAACTCCAGAGGTCCCCCGAACTGGACTTCCTGCGAAGCATTAGCCTTTCGGAGAACATGGAGAATGTCGTCCAGAATGGAGGCCCTTGGCTGCGAGAACAAGTTTTCCTCAACGCTGTCGCCAAACTTCGCCCTGTGCTCGCTGAGGTTCCTGATCCGCTCGTGTTCACCGGAGGAGACTATCAACCAGCGAACTTCCTGACGGACGGCACAAGGCTGACGGGCTTCGTGGATTTTGAGAATGCGTGTTATCAAGATTTTCTCTTCGGCTTTGCTAAGTACCCAATCTATGACCTACACCCGATGAACAAGGCCGGCTTCGTGCCCTTTCTGCTCGAACGGACAGGAGTTTCTCGCCGGGACTTCGACATCAGATTGGCTCTCGGCTGCCTTGTTACACTGCAAGAGGAGATCGCCGTCCGCGGCTTACACGAAACATACCGGACCCACGTGCTGGCGTTGTTGGCGGAAGCATTACGCCAGTGCTGAGGTCTCGCGTTATTGTCTGACCAAGATCGCAACGGACTTAGGCCCGAGATTGAGGCGAAGTTTGCTGTCGCGCACGACGAGCGTGGCGGCGCTGGGGCTGACGCGGATGGCGCGCACGGTGGCGTCCTTGGCGAACTGCGGGAAGCCGATGCCCGACATCGGAGCGTCGTAGAGTTCAGCGGGCGCGCTCAACACATCGACGACACGCGTGTCATCCGGGAATGCCACGGGAACGTCCGCGGTTTGATCTTCTAAGCTGTTGTTGATGACGACGGCGACCACTTCGTTTCGACGTGTGCGAGAAAAAGCAAAGGTGTTGTTGGCGTCGTCGATGAGCAGTGCTTGATACAGGCCGGTGCGCAGCGCGGGATAAGTGTTGCGGATGGCGATGAGGCGGGCGTAGTAATTCCAAACGTCACCCATCACGGCATCCTGCGGGTTGTCGTACGGTTGAAGATCTTTCCAGAGCATCGGCTTGCGGTCGGTCGGGTCGTCGGCACCGAACATGCCGGCTTCGTCGCCGTACCAGATCATCGGCGCGCCGAGAAAGGTCATTTGAAACGTCGCCATCAGCTTCATCACCCCGTACGCGTCGCCGCCGGGCTTACTACCATCGTACGGGCAACCGTCTTGAATCCGATTGCAGCCGTCGTAATCGCGGTCGGGGTTGACGACCATATTCACGAGCCGGTCGGTGTCGTGCGAGTCGTAAAGGTTCTGCATCACGAAGTTCACCTGCATCGGGTAGCTGCCGAGCAGGGACTTGAGTTGCCGGTCTAATTCGCTTGGCGAAATCTTGCGCTGCTTATCGATAAAGAAGCGGATCGCGCGTTGGGCGAACGGGTAATTCATCACCGCGTCCCATTGGTCGCCCTGCAAGTGTGCGGTCGAGATCCCCCAGTCTTCGCCAGTGATATAGGCGTTGGAGTTGATGCCTTTGACGAGCTTGCGCCACTCGATCCAGAACGGTTCCGGCACGTCCGGCGCAACATCCAACCGCCAACCGTCCACGCCGTCGGACGGATCACCGTCACCGTTAGGATCCATCCAGCGGCGCGTGATGTTGAAAATATATTGCCGGGCTGAAGCTGAGGCGACGCCGGTATCCGGATCTTTCCGGAAATTCGGCATCCAACCGCCGCCGTCCCACGACTTGTATTTTACCGGCGGCCCCCAATCCGTGACATCGAACCAATCGGCGCAGGCGGATTTGAGGCCGTTAGTGAGCACGTCCTGCAACGCGAAGCTCCCCTTCCCCATGTGATTGAACACGCCGTCCACGATCACTTTCAACCCTTGCGCATGCGCCTTCTTGATGAATTCGAGGAACAACTTGTCCGAGGCTGTCCACTTCCACGTGGACGGATCGAGTGTTTCGGACGGTAAGTCTTCCTTTACACCAAAGTACCGGCTGATGTGCCGGTAATCCACCGTGTCGTAACCGTGATTTGAGTTCGCCTCGAAGATGGGGCAAAAATAAAGTGCCGTCACGCCTAGTTCGTGGAAGTACGGCAACTTCTCCATCAGCCCCTGTAAGTCGCCGCCGAACCGGCGGCCATACCAGTCGTTTGAGAACGGCTTGCCCTCGACGTAGTGCTCGCCGGGGCCGAGCTTGTACCAGTCGTGCCGCCACGGCAACGTCTTCGGCGGATCGTTCTCGGGCGTGCCGTTGCGGAACCGTTCGGGAAAGACTTGATACCAGACCACGTTCTTCGCCCACTCGGGCGTCGCAAACCGTGGCGTGAGTGAGGCGCTGAACGGGCCGAGCGTGTTTGTCGCGCTGCCATCAGCGAGTGTGAAGGAGTACGTCAACGTCTGGTTCGTGTTTTCCGGGAAGATGTTCACGCCCCAGAAATCGAACCCGAAGGCCGTGTCGGTCACGCGCATCGGAACCGCGCGTGAGCCAAGGTGGAGCGCGACCGAGCCGGCATCGCCGTGCAACGTCCGCAGGTGCACGTCGATCCAGTCGTTGCCGACGACGTTGAAATAACGCGCCTGCCCGGGGTCGTGCCGGACTGCGGTCATGTTCACGTCGTTGGTTGGTGCCGCGTCGAAATCTTTGCCCTGTTCGCCGATAAAAATGCCGGAGTTAAAGCTTTGGTGTCCGTCGTCAGCGCGCAACTCAGGATCGGCGTTTGGGTCTTGCATCCAGATGTCGCCGTTCACAACAAGCTTGTACTGATGCAAGCCACCGTCGAGTTTCAAGTACGTCGTGTAGGCGCCGTCGCCGAGATCGGTCATCGGCGTCGCCGACGAATTCCAACCGTTGAACGAGCCGGCAATGTTGACGGTCTCGACATGCGCCCGACCTTTCAGATTCGGGTCGTCCTTCGGCCGGTACGTGAACTCTACGAGCGACTCAGGCTCGCAACGAAACTGCTTCGTCTTCTCGTCGTACCGGACGCGCCAGAATTGCCGGCTTGCCCCGCTCGGAGCGGGGTGAATCTGCGTGATGCTGACCGTGAGATTCGTTACGATGTCGCCGGCATCGTGATTGCGAACGAGGAGCAATTGCCGGTCGGCTGGCTTGGCGGACTTTAGGATGCGCTCGAACGTCGTCGGCCCGGCACGCGCGAGGAACGTGGCCGGCTTTGCTGGATCGTTCGCCGTCCAATCGCCAACGACTTGATAGCTCATGCGCGCCTGGAGTGTGACCAACTCCGGCTGGCTCATCGCCCCATCGCTGACTGTGACCCAGAAATGGTAGTCGCCTTCCTTCGTCAGCCTGACCCGCGCCTGCGGATCGGTCGGTTGCCTGTCCAACATCGTGGCGCGGACGGCATCGTTGGTGTCTTGCGCGAACTCGAAGATGCGAATCCGGTGACCTTCGCGTACGACGCTCTCCGAAGCGTCAAGCGTAATCGGCACGTTCAACTCGACCGGGCCGGGCACGTTGACGACCGCATGGGGAACGGTGAGCGGTGCGTCTTGAATCTTCCAGCGATGCTCCGCGAGGTTCAACGTGATGCGATACTCGCCGGGCTTGGCGATCTTGAGCGGAATTTCCGCGCCGGGCTGGATGAGGACTCCGCCCGGCCCTTCGCCCCAGGTCTTTGCCCAACCACCGTCGAACACAAACTTGAACTTGTGCAGGCCGCTGCGCAGAAACGTCTCCAGCTGGAATTCCTGGTCGCTGATCGACGTCATCCGGTACGCGGCGTTCGTGGGGCTCCAGTCGTTGAACGTGCCGGCGACATTGAGTTGGGGCAACGGTGGATTGGTTTGCGCGAACAACGCAGCCGGCAGGAGGAGAAACAGCAGCCGCGCCACCATCGTCATTCGCCTCGCAAGATGATGGCATGCCGGGCGGGCACGCGCACGTGCAAGCCACGCACGGGTTTGCGGTTGAGTAGCTCGGTCGCGCGGACACTGGCCGGCAACGTCACCTCGTGTCCGTCCTTACTGCGGTTCAGCGCGACGATACAATGATTGCCATCAGCGATGCGCTCGAAGGCGTAGAGTTGCCGGTCGTTGTCGACGACGAACGGCCGGAACGAGCCGCAGCGCAACGCCGGGTTGGCCTTGCGAATGACGATGAGTTTCTTGTAGTAGGCGAGCAACTCCGGATGCGGTGGCTTGCCCCACGGATAACAACGCCGGCAGTCTGGGTCTTTGCCGCCTTCCATGCCGATTTCATCACCGTAGTAAATGCATGGCGCGCCTTCGAACGTGAACTGCATCGTCGCCATCAACTTGAGCGATTCGATGTCGCCCTTGGCGGCGGTCATGGGCCGGACGGTATCGTGGCTGCCGAGCAGGTTGAGCATGACGGCCGTGGCTTGCTCCGGGTAATCCAGCATCACTTGCCGGAGCGCGTGGTCGAATTGCGTCGTGCTCAGATTACTTTCCGCGAAGTAGCCGAGCAACGCCTTTTGGAACCGGTAGTTCATCACCGCGTCGAACTGGTCGCCCTGCAGCCACGACTGCGCGTCGTCCCAGATCTCGCCGACGATATACGCCTCCGGATTCGCTTGCTTTACCGCATTGCGAAACTTCGGCCAGAACGATTGGATGACTTCGTTCGGCACGTCGAGTCGCCAACCGTCGGTGTGCGCTTCGAGCAGCCAGTATTGCGCGACGTGGAGGAAATACTCCTCGACTTCCGGATTGCGGTAATTGAGCTGCGGCAAAGTGTGAAAGCCCCACCAGCATTCGTAGTATTCGAGTGCATCCTTGTGCTTGGCAAACTTCTCCGGGATCGGCCACTTCTTGATGTGAAACCAATTCCAATACAGGGACTTCTCGCCTTTCTCGCGAACATCGAGAAAGAACGGATGCTGATTCGAGCAATGGTTGAAGACGGCATCCAGAATCACCCGGATGCCGCGCGCGTGGCAGGCGTCGACAAGTTTGCGCAACGCCGCTAAGTCGCCGAAGTGCGGGTCCACCGTGAAATAATCGATCGTGTCGTACTTGTGATTACTCGCACTCTTGAAAATCGGCGTGAGGTAGATCGCCGTGATGCCCAGATCGGACAGGTAGTCCAACTGCTCGAGAATGCCTTCCAAGTCTCCGCCCATGAAGTTACGGACCGTCGGCGCCGTGCCCCACGGCTCCGTGCGTGGCGGGTCGTTGTCCCGATCTCCGTTGCAGAACCGGTCCGGGAAAATCTGATAGAACACCGCATCGCGCGCCCAGGCCGGCGTTTCAAACGACACGTGCGCGCCGGGATTGTATTGATACCACGTGTCCGAGCCTTTCGGCCCGATCCATTGCTCGGCTCCGCACGCATGGATGCGGAAGGCATATTCGATGGTCTTACCCGCCGGGAGGATCGCGCTGAAGTACTCTTGGCCGTTGACGTGTCCGATGCGGTCGAGCGGACGCAGTTTGCCATCTCTCGTAATAATGTGGGCGTCCCGGATGTCTTCACAGGCGCTTTGAAGTTTGAGCAGCACGTGGCCGTTGTCGAGCTTGTTGACGAAGCGTCTCAATTGCGGGTCGTGCCGCGTGGATTTCTGAACGGTCGTGTCCACGGCTACGGGATGAGTTGCACGCGGTAGTACCGGGCCGCGGCGCCGGTCGTGTTGGTGAAACTCATCGCACTGCCGGCGGCGGTGTTGGTCGATGAAATCGCCGCGAAGGCGTTGGTGAGAGCATCGGTCGATTGCAGGGCGTACTTCTTGCCGGCCGTGCTGTCCCAAGCGACCACGGTATCGCCGTTGGGCAGGCGCGTGATTGTGCGGATCTGGAGCAACGAGCCGGCATTGTTGGCACTCGTGCCGGCGAGGAACTCAGCGAGATTGCTCTGACCATCGCCGTCGGGGTCGCAGGCGGCGCAAGATTGATTGTTGGTTGTCGTGCCGGTGCCGCTCGGGTCGAAATACAGGATCCGCCACCAATCCGGGACGCCATCGCCAACGGAATCGGTGGCGCCGTAGTAAACGATGAGCGCGTTGTTGCCGGTCGCGCTGCGCAACGGGCCGTGGATGCGCACGCGACCGGTGGCCGTGTCGTAATCGGCGATCGCCGGCACGTAGGGCGTGGCATTGGTGACGACGAGGGCGGGCACGTTGCCGGCGGGGATGCGTAGGAAGAGGTCGATGTTCAGCGCGCCGGTGGTTCGTTTGTTCAAGTCCATGCGAACGTTGCCGGTGTTTTCGGTGACGCTGACATCGAAGCGCTGTGTCTGAAACAGCAGGTTACTGAATCCCATCGTGCTCCACGCGCTTGGCAGTTTTGGGGCGAAGTAGCAGGTGTTGTTGGTGGCTTGCGGCTTGTAGTCGAGGAACATCATGATCTGGTCGACGAGCGTGAGGTCGGCTTCCCAGAGGTTCGGCCACGAAGTCTGGAGCCAGAAGCCGGGGTACTTCTGCAGCGATGTCTTGGGCGCGATTTGCTCTGCGCCGATCAGCATCTGGTCCATTTTGTTGGTCAGAAGATTGAGTGTGTAGAGGTTCGTGTTGATCAGGGACTTGCCCGGCAAGTAGTCCTGCCAACGGGCAAAGTACTCGCCGTACCAGGACGTCGCCAGAAACCACGGGCTGTGGCCGAACGGGCTGCCGGCCGTGTTCCAATAGTTGTCGTGATTGTTGTTCACGTTGTAGATGTAGCGGTTAACCAGTCCGACGCTGTCCGGGTAGTTGACGGTATCAGCTTCCACCAACGTATCGGTGTGGCCGCCGGACGCTTGGCGCCCGTGAATCCACTCGACCATGTTGGTCATGCGCGCGTCGTTTGGCTCGTAGACTTCGTAGGGCACCACCAAGCCCATGTGGCTGATGTCGGATGGTTCGACCCTGGCGTCAATGCGCGCATCGATGCCACCTTTGATGCTGTTGGCCCGCGCGCGAAACGCGGTCGCGGTGCTGGCGTTGCCGACGAGGTCAGCGATGTTGGCGGCGTCGCGCAGGCCACGCACGATGGCGGCATTCGAGTAGATAAACTCGTCGTTGGAATCTTCCCAGACGTTGTTGCCATGGACCAAGGAGAACGTGGAATCGTAATAAAGGTTGGCGTCATACGGCGAGCCGCCCGTGGGAGCGAAGCCGACGGCGCTGGCGGTCGAGAACGCCATGCTGAAATTATTTGTCAGGTAAGCCGCGTCGCCGGTGATCGAGTAATAATAGAACATCGCCCACGGCACGCTGGCCGATTCGTCGGGTTGCGCGGCGGCCCAAATCTTGTAGCCGTCCGTGCTGTATTTCTGGAAATGATGCGATGTGAAGCCGGAACTCGTGTCGCGGAACGCTACGTCGTTGAGGAAGTGAAAGAAATTGAGCGTCTCGTTGGTGTGGCCGGAGCGCGCGAAGGCGATTGCGGCGTAGCAACCGTCGCGCGGCCAGCAGAACGGATACGCGCCGTTGTGCGAGCCGGCAATGATTGCGCCCGAGACCCGGTCTTGGTGCGGCGCGGAGACGAGCAACTGCCGCTTCCAAAGCCGGTCGTAGTCCGTGCCGGGCAAATCAATCGTCACGCCAGAGTTGACCCAGTTGGACCAGTAACCTTCGGTGATGGTTTGCGCCGTGGCCATGCTGTTGGTGTAGAACCATGTGATCATCGGGCGGCCCCAGAAATTGTACGTGTCGGTTTGCGCGGCCGCGTCGTCCCACGAGCCGACGACCATGACGTCCACTTCATTCGTCTGACCGGCGGGGATGGTGAGGCGTTTGCCGATCCAGCCTTCCTGATTGTCCGTGCTGGTGTGGTCGCGCCAACTGCCGTCCGCCGGTAATCCGAGGCCGGTGGCGGAATTGGTCACAACTTTCATGACCGTGGCGAAGTAAACAGATAAGCCGCGGTCGTAGCTCGTGCCGAAGCTGGTGGGCTTATAGTTTCGCGTGGCGTCGAAATTGCCGACGCCATCATCGCCGTAGCCGTTCGGGCTGCAGCCGGTGCCGGTCACGCTGCGGAATGTGTTGTCGTAGACGACCATTGCGTTGTAGTTCGTCCCATTGACGGTGGTCTCGAAGAACATGCCGTCGTCCATGTTCGCGCCTTTGACGTTAAAGTTTGCGTCGTAATAGAAATCGATGGTCTTGTCCGTGGCTTCGAGATTGGTGAGCAGGAAGCGTTTGATGTAGACGCCGTAGTTGGTGCGACAGCCCGAGCCCGGGCAGTCGGTAATAACCGGCAAGGCGTCCGTCGAGGGGACGAAATCGTATTGCTGCACGAGGAAGTTGCTGCCGGCAATGTTGAGGTTGTTGGTCGTGAGCACGACGTTGACATCGTCGTTTAGCCATTTCTGGCCAACGTTGGTGTAATCGGTGCCGACCTGATTCTTCAACCAGTGGATGGAGTTGGTGCCGCCGCTGATCAGGCCGATACCGCCCATCGCGTTGATGACGTTCATCTGGCCGTTGGCTTCGGCATCTAACGGGCACGACGGGAACTCTTCGGCGCCGCGGTAGCCTTCATTCGCCGTACCCGAGCCTTGCCGGTTGCCGACGCTTGGATAATAGATGTCGTAGAGCGAGCCGTTGAAGTCGAGCATGCAAAGGATGTAGCCGTTGCCGATGACCGGCTGCTCCTTGAAGTGATGGACCCGAGCGACCGGATCGCTGGCGTAACCCGCCGTCGCGCCGCCCGGCCAGGGAACACCGGCTTGCGTCACGCTCACCTCATCTAGGAACGCATCGTTGCTGCCGCCGCTGGGGCCGCGCATCAGGAATGAGATGGAATCCAAATTATCGCCCGCGCCGCCGGTCGTCCACAAGCCGCTGTAGATAAATTTCGCGGCGTTGTTGCGATTGGAGACCGATAACGTGTACGCGCGCAGACCAGTGCTGACGGTGATATCGCAATCGTAGACATTGCCACTGCCGAAGGTGACGGCGTTGGTGTTACGATCCGTGCCGTCGTACCAACCGAAGTTGGCGTTGCCCTCGGCGAAGAAGAATGAAAGACGTTGGCCGGTGAAGTGATCGGCGTTGTCGCCATTGCGCACCGTTAGGGCGAGCCGGCGACTCAGACTGCCGTCGCCATCATCGCTGGTGACATCGTAATCGGCCCGGTAACTCCAGCGAAAGCGAATCTGGCCACCCGTGGACGGGAAGGCGCGCCGTACGCCGGTGCCATTCGAGCCGCCGTTGCCGAACAGGCCAAGGCTGTTGGCGCCGGTAATCTTCGACAAAGTGTTGGTAAAAAAGCCGCCGTCAAACTGCGAGCAACCACTCCACGCCGTCGTCCAGTCGCCGGAGCTGCCGTCGAAGCTATCCGTCGCGCTAAGTTCGGCGCGAACCGGCGCGGCGACCAACCAGAGAATGGCCGTGAGCAAAACCGTGGCGCGAAACCTCATGCATCTCTCCTAACGTTACCGCGCGACCGTCTTGACCGAATTGATGTTGCCGCCGCCGTCATCAACCGAATCCGGATTCGTCGGATCGATTCGCCAGTCGCCGTCGACAACGAATTTGTACGTTTGTTTGCCAGCCTTCAGTGGAATCGTGACCGTCCAGAGGCCGGTCTCGTCCTTCTTCAAGGGATTGGCCGTGGCACTCCAGTCATTGAATTGCCCGGCCACGAACACGGTTTTGGCCTTGTCATCGGTGTAGGCGAATGTGGTGGCAGTCTCGTCTGCGGCGCTGGCCGGGGTTGCGGAGACATTTCCGACGGTGATGGCAGAATCCTCGATGTCATTGACAGTCTTCCGGGCAGGATTCTTCGGGTCGAGTTTCCACTCGCCGTCCACTACAAGCTTGTAGCCGTACCGACCGGCCTTCAGGCGCAGCGTCTTGGTCCAACTGCCGGAAGCATCTTTGGCCATGGGAAGCGTCTTCCAGTTGCTGAACTCGCCGGCCACTTCGACAGTCGTCGCGGCTGGGTCAGTGTACGTGAACGTGGTGGCAATCTCGTCGTCAGCCCGCAGACAGGTGACAGCGACAAACAAAGTTACGAGATTGAAGAAACGCATCATGGCGATGGCTCCTACCGGTTCACACCGGCAGTGGAACAACCTTCTGTGCTTTCGCGCCGCAGGATTCACGGACGACAAGGTGTATCGGTATCACTTCCTGGACGCGTTCCACCTTGTCGTGAATCAATTCAATCAATTGCTCGCAGCTCCGTTTGCCGATCTCGTACAAGGGTTGATGGACGGTCGTCAGGCTCGGAATCGCGAAGCTCGCCTGCGGAATGTCGTCGAAGCCGACCACGGCGATGTCGTGCGGCACCCGGAGGCTGAGTTCGTTGAGTTTCTTGATTGCGCCGAGCGCCATCTTGTCATTCAGGGCAAAGATGGCCGTCAACTCCGGGGCCTGCCGGAGCAGTTGCTCGGTCGCCTTCATGCCGCCTTCCTCGGTGAGCCACCCGTCGACGACCAGATCAGGATCCAGCGTGATGCTCTGTTCGGTGAGGACTTCCTGGAACGATTCGAAGATGTCCTGACTGGTCTGAATTTCATGCTGTCCACCGGTAATGAAACCGATGCGGCGGTGCCCCAGCTTGATCAGATGTTGGGCCGCCTGCCAGGCGCCGTGCCGGTAATTTGAGACGATGTAGTTGAGATTGAATTCCCTGGAATAGTTGTTAACCATCAACATTGGCCGCGTTCCATCGACAAAATCCTCAAGAAACCGGTGTCGGGAATTCGATCCGATGAACAAGATGCCGTCCACGAATTTCTGGTCAAACAGTTGGAGGTACTCCTTGGTTTCGACGAATTCAGGGCGCGCGACTTCCAACAGAATCTTGAAGCCCAGCTTGCAGGCCTTGTCGTAGATCCCGCTGACGATCTCGCCGAAATAGACGTCCGCGAAGCCGTGTTTCAGCTGCGGCATCAACACGGCCAGTGTTCGCGTGCGCTGCCAAGCCAGCGTCCGCGCCATCCGGTTCGGCTGGTAACCCACCTGCTGGATCGTCTTATGCACGCGGTCGCGAGTCGCCGCGCTGATTCGGGGATTGCCGTTAAGCACGAGCGAGACGGTTGAAATGGAAACCCGGCTGCGTTCGGCAATATCTTTAATTGTATGACGTTTCTTTGGCGAACCCATAGTCCTTCTGCTCATTCGTTGTGCGCTAAGAGCGCCTTTCAAAACCTGTAGCCGAGCCGAGACCGACGAGACGCGGTCCTCCGCAACCGTGAGCTTCGGCATTCGCCGCCGATTTCGGGCGGTCAACCAACCGCAGCTCACGCTGCGGCTACAGGAGAAACCAAGTTTGTAAGGCGCTCCAAGCCATGATTACACGAAACCGCTTCACCAAAGTATCTCAACTTACCCTCGAATGTTCAAGTCCCTTTTACCACCGTGCTTGGGCGGGTCAGCAGAAAACTGATTGTTCTTGTAAAGCGGTTTTGCTTTACATTGGTCTCGGTTTGTTTTCTAATATGCACAGACGGGCCGAACGGAGGATTTAACGTATGCACTGCTCTAAGAATTCGTGCCGCAGTGGGAGTTCCCGACTGCGTGCATTTACACTGATCGAACTCCTCGTGGTGATTGCCATCATCGGCATTCTTGCCGCCATGCTTCTGCCAGCACTTAGTTCCGCCAGAGAAAAGGCGAAACGAATCAATTGCGCGAGCAATCTGCGCCAGATTGGTCTCGCGATGCTTACCTATGCTGACGATTACAACGGCTACTTCCCAACCTGTTATTCAGCCACTGACGGCTATTCACCCGGCAACTGCAGCGCCTGCAATAAGATCGGCACTGGAGTCGGCGGCGCCGCCAGCAACAATGGAGCTACGCAGTTCTTCCGTCAACTTATCAAGAACAAGTATATCCCAAGTCCAAAGGTGTTTGTTTGCCCGAGTGATCGGGAAGCCGGAACCGTTACGCAGGCTCTTGGTGGGCCGAACCACAGGAGGGTCTCTGCCGCAGCGTCAGTGGACACGATGCAATGGAATAACAAGAGCTATTTCTACGTGTCTAGGCTCAACACCAAACAAGGTTTTAAGACCTACATGCTGATGGCCGACGAGTCTTGGGGGATGCACGCCAGTTGCGGGCAATCGGCTCCACCATCGACGACGGGTCAGGTTACGCCTGATGTAGACTCACACGATAACCATGGCGCTGCCGGCCGAAATGCCGTTTTCACGGATGGTCACGTGGAATGGATCAACAGCGCGAGCGTAGACAAATGGTTCATTGAGGCACAGAAAGATTATGATGATATTGAACCCAAGGGTAAGTGGCACTTCGAGACCATCGACTAGATCGGCAAGCTCAAGGGTTTTTCTTTATTTGGTCATTTTTGTTGTTGACAGGTAAAGCGTATTAGCTGTAGGGTGCATTCTGCGAGTTGGAGAAGTACTTAACAATCAACATAGGCGAGGGAGACATGAGAAATAGGGTTAGTCAATGGGCAGTAGCTATCGTCGCCGCAGCGTCTTTTGCGGCAGCATCACACCAAGCACGCGCGACCACGTTTGGCGATTCCACCGGTGAGAACTTCACCGGGGCAGGCGGCGGCATCTTGGACATCACTTCTGTAGAGGTGACCGACACTGCGACCGACTTGATTTTCAAAATCAATTTGGCCGGAGACCCCGTCGCGACGGATTGGGGCAAGTACATGGTCGGTATTGATTCCGTTCCGGGTGGCGACACCGCCGGCAACGGCTGGGCGCGTCCCATCAGCATGAGTTCCGGTATGGATTACTGGATTGGCTCTTGGGTGGATTTTCCCAACGGCGCCGAGGTGTACAATTACACCGGGTCGTGGGCACTTCAGAATGCCACCTACGCTACGCCGGGGGGGCTGATGATCAGCAAGGATACGAGTTCCGTGACTCTCACTTATCCGTTTGCCAGTTTGGGACTCAGCCCTGGCAGTAGCTTCAACTTCGACGTTTACACTTCCGGCGGCGGTGGTGGCGACGGCGCGGTTGACGCCTTGGCAAATCCTTCACAATCCATCGCTGATTGGGGCGATCCCTACGATTCAGTGCTTCAGGACACCTACACCATCACCGTGATTCCCGAACCCGGTACGTTAGCGTTAGTGGGTTTGGGCGGACTGGCGTTGGTTGCAGGGTTGCGTCGTCGGCGTGCGTAAGTAGTTGTTTGGTTTTGCAGGAAAGGCCGTTGCGTAAAGCAACGGCCTTTCTGCTTCTCTGGAGGCATGCGGTGAGCCGCGCGTTACTTCTTGGCGCGTTTCCTCTTTTGCAGTATGGAGGATTGTGATCGTCGCGAAGTGAGTGAATTCGGGTAGACTCGTGAACCCAGATCTCAATAGCAAGAAGGACGTTAAATCATCCGCTGTGTCTGGCAGGCGGATCATCGTTTTCCGTCTAGTCTGTATTCTCCTCCCGTTTCTGCTCCTCGCCAGCTTGGAAGGGATTCTGCGGCTGAAAGGTCTGGGTGGCTGCTCCCCAATTATCCATCCGATCGGAGCGACCGAGCGTGGCGAACTGATCATCACCGATCCCGCCGGCGCCGCCAGTTGGTTTTTTGCGAACCGGAAGCGCCCCGGCTACAACGAGCAGTATTCCTTCTACGAACCGAAGCCCGCCGGGACAATTCGCATCGTGCTGGTCGGCGAATCGGCGATGAAAGGCTTCCCCCAACCACGCCATCTGGCCGCGTCGGCCTTTCTCAGCGAGATGCTGAAGGATGTCTGGCCGGACCGCAAAGTCGAAGTCATCAACCTCGGCACCACGGCCGTCGCCAGCTTTCCCGTGCTGGGAATAATGACCGAAGCGTTGAAGTACGAGCCGGACTTGGTGATCGTTTCCACCGGCCACAACGAGTTCTTCGGCACCTACGGCGTGGCTTCGATTGGTTGGGCGGGCGGCAAACCCTGGATGCTGCGTTTCACCCGATTCGTTCATTCGCTCGCGCTGGTCCAAGCCATGGAGAAAGTCCTGCCGAGCCGGGGGGCAGAAGAGAATAAAACGCTCATGGAGACGATGATGGGGCGAAGCTACGTGGGGCCGGAAGACTGGCGTCGGCGAGCAGCGGCCAATAACTTGGAGCACAACGTCGGCGCGATGATCGACCGGTGCCAGGCACGCGGCATCCCGATTCTGATCTGCACACAACCATCGAACGAGCGCGACCTGGCACCGGTCGGCGCCGACAAACTTGACCTGCTCGATGGTGCGAAGCAAGCTGAATTCAACCGGCTGTTGGCTGCTGGGATGGCTGCCCTTCCCCAAAGTCCGGGCGTTGCCTTCGATCAATTCCAAGCGGCGCTGGGGATCACCACAAAACACGCCACCGCGCAGTTCTACACTGGCAAGGCGCTGTTCGCGCTCGGGAAGTATTCCGAAGCTTTGGCGTATTTCACTCAAGCCCGTGACTTGGACACGATGCCTTGGCGCACGCCCAGCCGTTCTCAAGAAGCGATTCGGCGGGCCGCCGCCCAGCACGGGGCGTTGATTTGTGATTTGGAGAACGCGTTTCGAGGCGCCAGCCCCGGAGGCGCAATCGGCTGGGAACTGATGGACGATCATGTGCACCCAACGTTGCAAGGTCAGTGGCTGGCAGCGCGCACGTGGGTCGAATGCCTGACGAACCTGAACGGACAACTCCACGTTTCGAGCGAGGGATATGGGCATTTGGCAAATGCCGAAGAATATGCGCGCCGGCTTGGGGACAATCCGTTCGATCGCTACGCGGTCGCCCACATGATGCGCGTGATTTTCAACATTTCGTTCATGCGCGAAACCAATCCACAGGCCTACGCGCGCTTCAACGAGCTGGCGACGCGAATCGAGACCAATTACCCTACGGAAGTGCAGACTGTAATGCGTGAGTACCAAACGGCGACGCCTCATGCTGGCGGCAAACGCCCGATCACCGGTATGGTGGCACGCGTGCTGATGCGCGAGGGAAAATACGCCGAGGCTTTGGATCTGTTGCGGATCGCTCAAAATGCCGTCCCCGACTACACCTCCTGGCACATGGAATACGTCTATTTCGCTCTGGCCTGCCAGGAGAAGCTTCAGGGTTCCTTGTCCGGTGAGGACAAGACGCTGGCACTGGAAGAAATTAAACAAGGCCGGTTCCTCCTGCAACATGGCTATTCGGATTTCGGTTTGGCCGAGCGCTACCTCGGCCGGCTCCACCAGTTGTGCGGTGAGTTCGAGGAAGCCATCCCCTACCTGCTGGCCAGCCGCAAGAAATTGAACCGGACCGATCTAGTCGCTGCGGACCAGGCGCTGGTTGTTTCCTACCTGAAGACCGGCCATCCCGAAGAGGCAAGACGCGTTGTGGACAACGGCATTGCCCACAGTGGCGAGTATGCGAGTTACTATCGGCGCATGCTGGCAGACTTGACCGCCATGGAACAAACGAACCAATACTCCGGCACCACTTTAACCCGCTAGCTGTTGAAAAACTCTCAACCGCGTGTGGCAACGATCTCGGCGCGCCCGGCGGTC
>CAZMKD010000165.1:0-22169 GCA_964566575.1 uncultured Verrucomicrobiota bacterium | reverse complement strand
CCGGCGTCACGGTCGCGAGCGCGAGAATCTCCTCGCGAGCGGCCAAGTATTGCCGGTACAGGTCGCCCAGCATCCGTGGCGACATCACCACGAACTGCAGCGAGCACAACGCCCGTTCAAAATCTCCGTCATGAGCAAAGGCTCGCGCCGCCAGCAGCCGCGCACGAGTCGCCGAGAAGAGTGTGCCCCAATCTTCGACACTCCGGTAAAGGTTGAGTGCGCCGTGCCAGTCGCCGGCGTCGGTCAACAGGCGCAGTTGAAACACACGGACATCTCCCCGCACCGCTTCCGGCATCGGCGTGTCGAGAAGTGTTCGCGCATCGGTTCGCTGCTCGGCTGCGTCGGCATACCGGCGAAACAACCGGCCAAGCTGTCCCCAACTGAGCCAACCGGCCCATCGCCACCACCGGAGTCGCACACAGAGCCGCGGCGCGACGACGAACGCCACGAACTGAGCCCATACCAACACGACCCATGTCGGATCGTCATCGAAGATCATCGCGCCCGCCGCTGCGAGCAGAATGAGCGCCTGTTGCGCGATCTGCGCGGCGTTCCAGCGCCGGTCGCGCCGCAGCAGCGGCACCAACTGCATCACCACGACAAACAGTGCCGGGTATACGAGGAAACGCTGACTCACGGTAGAATTGTCACTTCGTCGCCGAGTTCCAGCCAGTCGTAGAGCCGCTCAATCTGTTCGACAGTCAGCGCGACGCAACCGTGTGTCCAGGTGACGTTCGGACAAGGCCCGTGAATGCCGATTTCGCCGCCGAGCGCCGTCTTCCACGGCGGGCATGACTTTTCGGCGATGGCGTCCCGGATCTGCGCATACTCGTCCGGGCCGATGAGCTTGTCGCGCAAGCCGCGCTCGGCGTCTTCGACGTTCGGATAGCTCAAGCCGAGAAACCGGTGATACCGGCTCTGCGGGTTCTTGTCGCAGACATAAAAGTCGCCCTCTGGCGTGGCCAGATCGCCTTCGCGTTCTTTGTCTGTTGGATTCTTGCCGAGGACGACCGGCAGGCGCAACACTTCCTCCTCGCCGTCAAACACCGTCAGCGTCTTCGTCTGCTTGGTGACTACGACCCGGCGTGCGCTCATGCCAGCGAATCGATCGTGCCGGCCAGCGTGAAATCGTTTTGCGTCAGCCTACCGGCACTGTGCGTGGTCAGCGAGATCTTGACGCGTTTGTACCGGTAGAGATGGACGTCTGGGTGATGGTCCATGGCATTGGCAGGTTCGGCCAGCTTGGCGACGAACTGCGTCGCTTCAGTGAAACCGCCGAGCACGAATTCCTTGGTGATCGTGTTGCCCTCGCGTTGCCAGCCTTTCAGTGCGGAAAGCTTCTGCGCAATTTCGCCGTCCGATAGTTTCTGCAATGCCGTTGCCATCGTCGTTTCCAAAATGACTCTAGCAGACTCACGAGAGAGAAACACCCCGAAATCTCGCTGGGCGATGGCGACCGCTATGTTACACTGCGATCGGATCATGTACCGGCTGACGTTTCAAAATCTCGACGCGGCTCGCGCGCCCTTCGTCGGAGGCGATTCAACTGTGGTGATCGGTCGCGATCCGTCCAGCGCGCTGCGGCTCACAGACAAAGGCGTGAGCGATCGCCACGCCGCCATTGAGCGCGGCACCGACGGCTATTGCGTGCGCGACCTCGAAAGCGCCAACGGCGTGCGTGTAAACGGCCAACGTATCGCCAGTCAACGGTTGACCACTGGCGATGAGATCGAGGTCGGTGGCGTCCGTCTGGCGTTCGAGATCGTGCACGAACCACCTCCGGAACGGCGGGCGCTTGATCCGCTCCAACTGGTCGCCGTGTGTGCCGTGGCGCTGTTGATTGCCGGGCAGGGCGTGTTGTTTGGCTGGATCTTCTCGCAACCGCACCCGCGGCGCGGACGCACCGACATCGTTAAAGGAACCCGACAGCGAAGGGTCGAGGCGACGACGCCGGCCGCGCCGACCCTGTTGCCGCCGTTGCCGGCAATGGACGTGACGGATATTCCGACTCCGGCGACGGAAGTTTTGGATCGCATGATCAAGATCGTGCGCGTTGACCGTGTCGACGCGCCCGACGCGGTGACGGTGCGCATCCAGGTAAAGGCGCAGGTCGGCGAGCGCCGACTGGATGCCAGCAGCGTTGGCGTCGGCGTCCAGTTTTTCATATCCCCGACCACCGGCAAGAGTCCAGTCTGGATCGCCGTGCCGCTCGACTGGGAGAATTTCTCAACACGAACGCTCTCGGCAAAGTTCTTCGGCCCGCCCCAGCAGTGTGCCGGCTACGTCGTACGCGCGTACTACCGGAAGAAACTTCAGGACGTGTTCGCCGCGCCGCCTTCGTTGGCGCGAAGTCCATGAGTCTCATCGGCAAGACCGTCGGCGCGTTTGAGGTCGAGGCGGAACTCGGTGCGAGCCGGTGGGGCAAGGGGCGCAGTGCCGCTCGACGCGTCACACGATCACGCCTCGCTCAAGACGACAGAGGTCTACGCTAACGCGGACGACTGCAGTCCGACCGGCCACGCGAGACACGCTCCGACATAATTGGCTTTCGCTGCGCCGCGGACAAAGAAGTGAAGCCATAAGTGTTCATCTCGCCCGCCAAAATTGTCCACTTGCTCAGAATTACGCGCGTCCAGCACGGTGTGTCGGCTGGGCACAGCCGTTGCTCAAAGCAGAAGCGTGCATCAACTGCATATCGAGACGCAGCAATTGCCGGACACGGAGGTCATCCACCTCATCGGCGCCATCGAATCCACGAACTTCCCCAGTCTCTTCGCCCTCCTAAACGAATTGCTCGGGCGGCCAGCACCGCAGGTTGTCCTCGAATGCAGCCGCATCAATTACTTTGGCAGTGCCGAGTTGAAGGAACTGCTCGACCTCGCCCAAATTGCCCGCGCGCGCGGCGGTGATATCAAGTGCGCCGGACTCGCGCCGACCATCGAACAAGTCGCCACCCTCATCGCCAACGGCGATCCGCTCGAATGCTTCCCCGATGTGAGCTACGCTCTCGCCGCGTTCCACGGCCAGCCCGTCGCCAACTGACTTACGGGTAAGTCAGCAGCTCCACCCACTCGTGGCCTTCGTTGCCGAGACGCCAGCCGTGTCTCGAACGCTCGACCAGTTTCCGGCAACCGTTGCGCTTCAGCTCGGCCTCACTGACGCGGTTCAGCGCCGGCAGCCTCCGTCCGTCGATCTCGCTGGCCGTTCGTGGCCACACAGCAACCGGCAAACCCCACGCGGTCACCGCGATTTCATACGCGACGGTCGGGCCGGTCGCCGTGCGCAACTGTTCGGCGTGCATCCGCAACCACGGGAACGGACGGGCGCCAACCAGCACAGTAAACGCGACCGGCTGGCGCGCGATGTAGTCGGCGAAGTTGAGCTTGGGATTGGCAGCGTAGGCCCGGTAAAACGCGGCGGCATCGAGGCCGAGGAGATTCTTGCCGTTAAAATTCCCAAACGGTGGCGCTTTCGGATCGCGTTTTGGATACCAGACGCGAAAACCGGGATTGAGCATGAAATTGATCTCGAAATGCAGGTGCGCACGCTCGGCCGAGATGCCTTCGCGGGTGTTGGTTGAGCGGCCGAGCGTGGCGATCACTTGCCCTCTGCGCGCCGGCTGGCCGACAATGAGACCGTCGGCGACGGCGCGCAGGTGAGCGTAGAGCGTGAACACTTCGACGCCGTCCCAGCGGTGTGCGAGCACGACGTACCGGCCGTAGTTGGAGAGACCGGGCTTCTTGTTGATGAACACCACTTCGCCGTCCGCAACGGCGTGGACGGGATCGAGTGGTTCGCCGCGCCGGTCCCGTTGCCGGCACTTGATGTCGATGCCTTCGTGAAACTTTCGTCCCGCACGTCGCACACAGCCGAACATGCCAGTCTCGGTCGTGCCCTCGATGGTGGATTGGAAGAATTCGGCGTCGCCTCCCGGACGGAGCAGCGCGTCGTTGGCGATCGGCAACGACACCAGCAGGGCGGCCACCAGCGCGATCACGGCTTGAAACGTGTGTCGCCGTAGTCACGGCGACGACCGGAAAAGTGATTCAACCCATCCACCAATTCGCGTGCCTCGTCGTCGGTCATGTCGCCTTCGAGCAGAAACTCGCCGGTGACAATTCGTCTGTCCACGAGCACGGCCGCCACGGGCCGATCGTTCATGAGCACAACCAAATATTCTCCGCGCATGCGTGTGGTGAGTTCGTTGAGTTTGTTTGCGCCGTGCAAATCGAAACGCAGCCACACGGCATTGCCGCCCGGCGTCGGTCGCAGTTGCGCCTCCAGCACGTCCTTTTCGGTCAATTGTGCAAATGGATCCACCGTCACGCGCTGGTCGCTATGGGGCACGTCCACGACGCGCACTCGGCTCTCCGGCAGCGCTTCGCTGACTTGCTCGTGAAACCGCAGCGTCACCTTCGGCTGGCTCGCGCAGCCGATCCCTAACGCGATCAACAAACCGGCGAGGATAGGTTTCATGTCCGTCTCTTTCTACGGGTCTACGCCGCCAAACGCAAGCAAACGAAACACTCGCCATTGACGGGCGGCTGTGTTACAAATCTGATTCACATGAAAGTCGATCCTCGGTTTCTCAAGGAGGATGGTGCGGAAGTTTTCACCGGGAACGAACTTCTCCTCAAGGGCGCATTGGAGGCCGAAGGCGGCACACATCTTCTCACGGGCTATCCCGGCTCGCCCATTGCCGGCCTGTTCGACGCGATGGAACTGGTCGCGCCGCTGTTGAAGGACAAAGGCATCCACGCCAGCATCGCCAACAACGAGGCCCTTGGCGCGGCCATGCTCAACGGCACGCAGATGGGCGCGTTGCGCGGCATCTGCGCCATGAAATCTGTCGGTCTCCACGTCGCCACCGACGCGCTCGCGCTCGGCAACCTCGCCGGCGCACATCCGCAGGGCGGCGCACTGGTGATTATCGGCGACGACCCGTGGAGTGATTCGACCCAAGTTCCGGCCGACTCCCGGTATCTCTGCAAGCACATGTACATGCCAGTCATGGAACCGGCCACGATTCAGGAACTCAAGGATTGGATCGACCTCGGCTACAAGCTCTCACGCGAAGCCAACCTGTTCCTCGGCTACCTTGTCACGACCAATCAAGCGGACGGCGGCGGCAGTGTCGCCTGCCGGCCCAATCGTTATCCCGAGATCAACTCGGCTCACCCATTCACCATCGACACTGCGCACATCGATCTTGAAAACACGGTTCTGTTACCGCCGCGTACCTGGCGTCGGGAAGCAGCCTTCCCGTCCCGTTTTGCGAAACTCTGGGACTGCGCCCGCCGGCACGGCGTCAATCGCATTGATAACGCCCGCGACAACCCGCGCTGGCGCGCCGAGATCGGTTTCGTCGCGACCGGCCTCGGCTACTGCTACCTGCAGCACGCCCTCGAAGAACTCGGCGTAACCGGGCAAGTGCCGATTCTCAAACTCGGCATTAGCTACCCCATTGATCCGTGGTTGGTCGAGGAGTTCACGAAACAAGTGCGCAGCGTCTTCGTCGTCGAAGAGCGGCGCGGTTTCATGGAAGAACAGATCAGCGAGATTGTCGGCAAGCTCAACCAGATCGCCACTGCCGCAAATCGCACGAATGTCTGGGGCAAAGAGTTTCCGGCCGGCCTGCACGGCATACCGGCCACGCGCGGACTCAACCCAAGCATCCTCATCGAACGTCTCGCGCCGCTCGGAAAATTCTTTCACGACCCGAATCTAGAACTCGACCAGCAACGAATCGATTGCGCTGTCGAACTGGTCCAGAAGACCGGTGAGTTCGCCATCAACATCCCGCCGCGCACGCCGACGTTCTGCCCGGGCTGTCCGCACCGCGACTCGGCAAGCGTGCTGATCGAAGTGAAGAGGCAGTTCATGGATGCCCGGTACATGCAACGCCAGCATCGCCGTGGGCCGGTAGACGTGGTGTTCCACGGCGATACCGGCTGCTACACGATGTTGATGTTCGAACCGACCAAAGAGCTCATGCACAATTATTCCGGCATGGGTCTGGGCGGCGGTACGGGCGCAGGCATCGATCCGTTCATCACGAACAAGCAAGTCGTCTTCCTCGGTGACTCGACGTTTTTCCACTCCGGCATGCTCGGCATCTCGAATGCGCTCAAGCAAGGCCAGGACATCACCTACATCATCCTCGACAACCAGACGACCGCCATGACCGGCCATCAGCCGACGCCAAGCATGGATGTGGATATCGTCGGTGAGACGACCTACAAGCAGAACATCGACGGCATCGTCAAAGCGATGCTCGGCGAAGGCGTTCACGTCGTGCGCGCCAATCCCGCGTACCGGGAAACTTGGAAGTCCACGCTCGAAGACACGATTCTGCGCGACGGCGTCAAAGTCGTCGTGGCCGACAAAGAATGTGGCATCACCTATCACCGGCGCGAAAGCCGGGAAGAACGCAAAGAGACTCGTGAGCGCGGCTTCCTTCGTGAGAAACGTTTCGTCAACGTCAACCCCGACGTCTGCGAGAACTGCCTCGAATGCACGATGGCCACCGGCTGTCCCGGCCTGACGTTCGTGGAGACGCCCTTCGGCACAAAAGTGCAGACCGATCTCTCGTGGTGCGTCGCGGACACGGCATGCACAAAGATCTATGCGTGCCCATCGTTTGAAGAAATCACCATCGTCCGGTCACGGAAACCACCGGCGCCGATCGACTCGGTGGACCTCAACGACATTCCCCTACCGCCTCCACCCATGTTCGACAAGATTTGGCACTGTCATCTCGCCGGCGTCGGCGGCCAGGGCATCGGCGTGGCGACGGCCACGATCGTGCGCGCCGGTCATCGGCAAGGCTACAACGTTTTGTTCTGCGACAAGAAGGGCCTCGCCATCCGCAACGGCGGCGTCTACTCGCAGGTCACGTTCACGAAGAACGGCGAGCACGCCTCGGTGCTCATTCCCTACGGCCAGGCCGACCTCGTCATCGGCGTCGACCCGCTCGAAGCGTTGCGCAGCCTCGACCCGAAAGGCAATTTGCGCGTCGGCTCGCCCGAACGCACCGCGGCGGTCGTGAATTCCTTCAAAACACCGACGATTCTCACATTGCTCGGCAAGGACAACTTCGACGTCCGCGAAGTTGAGGCGACGCTGCAACGTTACACGCGTGCCGGCGATTACTTCGGCCTCAACGTGGCCGGCATCAGCGAACATTTCTTCGGCACGAAGATGTATGCCAACGTCGTCATGCTCGGCATCGCCTTCCAGCGCGGCCAACTCCCGCTCTCGCTCGAGAATATCGAGTGGGGCTTGAAGGAAACGATGGGCAGCGCCGCCGCCGACAACCTCAAAGCCTTCCAACTCGGCCGCAAACTAGTGCTCGAACCCGAACTCGCCCACAAACACGAACTGCACGAGACTTACGAGCAATTCATCGCCGAGCGCATGGACGTGCTGAAGCGCAACCACCGGTGGGGCAAACGCTGGGCACGCGAGTTCGAGGAGCTCGTCCACCGCAGCGAGAAATCGATTCAGCTCGGTGAACAAGTCGAGCGCGACATTGTATGGCGGTTGTACGACCTCGTAGAATTCGGCACCGGCGAATACGCCACGCGCTATCTCGATTTAGTTGAACGCATCTACGCGCAGGACTCCGCCCAGACCGATCACGCCGCGACCAAGGCCGTCATCTGGAATTTGCACAAGGCGATGATTATCAAAGACGAGGTCTACGTCGCGCACTTGCTCACCAGCGAAGAGAAGACCATGCGCGACAACCACCGGTATCACGTCGACCCAGCCCGCGGCGATAAGATCGTCTACCACCACCTCAACCGCCCCGAGTTCAACGTGGCCGGCCGCGACGTCCGCTTCAAGTTTTCTCCGAAGAAGTGGATGCTCAACACGATGAAACACATGCGCTGGCTGCGCCGCGCGATGCCCGCCTGGCACCGGCGCGAGAGAGAATTCCGCGACTGGTACATCGCCCTCGTCGAAAACTTCCGCAACGTCGACGGCCAACCCGCCTACGAGCGGTACGTCCAAGCTCTGCGGTGCGTCGAGCAAGTCCGCGGTTACCGCGAGATCCGGTACCCGAAGATGGACGAAGCGCAACGGAAGGTGGAAACGCTGCTGAATACTGCCACATCTTCGGCAGCCAAACAATCGGTGTTGGTCTAGCACCCGCAGACTCTTCTCAATCTTGGATGTGTCCACCGACCTTTGTGGATACTGGTTCTGCCAACGCGAACGTCAAAACTTCGCTAACTCGTCATTGACGCTGGAAACGGTTGGAGTATGGTAGCAAAAGGTCGTGGTATTTTATGTTTACTAGAATCACCCAATTGCTGGCCGGTTTTTGCATCTGTTTCTGCCTTGCTCCTCCTGTACTGGCCTGGAATTTCCTTGGACATCAGGTCGTGGCGCAAATCGCTTACAATCACCTCGACCCTGAGGTCAAAATCATATGCGATAACCTACTCACGAATGCCGTGCCTTGTGGGACATTCAGCAGTTCATTCATAACTTCGTCAACTTGGGCGGACGGTCGATGCGAGTCGGGAACGGCTCCGCAACACTACACCGATATCTGGATAAGTCTCGACGGCACCACGACCAACGGCCTTTACGACGACCCTGTTAATGTTGTCTCGGCCATTCAACAGCACATTGCCACGCTTCAAAACCCAGCTTCGAACCAAACCGCCAAAGCCACCGCCTTGCGCTATCTGATTCACTTCGTGGGTGATATTCAGCAGCCGCTGCATTGCTCCGCAGCCGTTTGGGCTTCGAATCCCGACGGTGATGCTGGTGGCAATCAGTTTAGCCTCGGCAGCGGCAATCTCCATTCGTTCTGGGACAGCGGCGGCGGTTACCTTAGCAGCGGCACTGCAAGCAGCAAAGCCGTCGACGTTGAAACCAATTACGCATACAGTTTCTCGATTGGTTTGATTCCCGACCCGTATGACTGGGCGTGGGAAGGACGGGAAATTGCGCGGACCAATACCTACGTCGGAGTCACCAACGGCCTACCGGCTTCAGCGAGCTACAGCAATCGGACCCAAGCCGCCACCAAACAGCGCATGGCCATCGGCGGTCAGCGCCTCGCCAAGTTGCTCAGCACGATTCTCGTCACCAATGCTCCCAGTTTGACCTCCGTGACCTTCACCAATGACAATTTCGGGTTATCGTGGACCGCCGTTCCCGGCCGAATCTACCGGGTTCAATGGAAGCAGCAACTATCTGACCCAGCTTGGACCGATCTGACCGATGTCACCACCTCGACCAATTCGATATCGTTCACGGAAGCGACAATTCAAACGCAGCGATTTTATCGAGTGATCGTGGTGAATTGAGTCTGGCCGCGGCGGGTTGGCTCGTCTATTGGTTTCGAGTGGCGCGAGTATGAAGTGAAGCGGGGCCACTCTCCAACAACGGCACCACATTGTTATTGCCAGCGTCCATGCTATTCTTCCGACCGCAATGTCTCCCGCTCGCTACTTTCCGATTGAGTCGGGCCGGTACGAAGTCAAACCGAGTCTGTTCAAGTTCGGCACTTCCTTCGGCAACGGCGCGGCCGACGAGCGCGTCTTCCAAGTCGACGATCAATTCCCCCGCTATCACGCTGAAAAGATGGCGGCCCGGCAGGAGCAGCTTTCGAAGTATTTTCTGACAGACAATTACCGACCCGCGACGGCGGAGATGATTGAGCGGTTTATTGTTGAACGACTGCCCCTCACCCATCCTTCCGATTGCGGCGAAAACATCATCGCCGCGTCTCGCAAGCTCGGCTTGGACGCCCTCGCCTGTCGGGTCCAGGAAGATCTTGCGGTGATTCAATGCGACGGTAACCGGCACTGGCTCGCGGCGATTCATTTGTGTTTCCCGAATCACTGGGCGGCGGAAGAGAAAAACGGCAAGACATTCGCGGAGATTCACGCGCCTGTCGCCGGCATCGAGCCCATCAACCGGCAGGCCGACAAAATGGTGGACGCGATGATCAACGCGACCGAGGGCCTCGTCCGGTTCGCGTGGGGTGTAGCCACGGATGACCGGCTCAATCATCATCCCAGCAAAGAACGTGGCCGGCACTTCGACCCGGCCAACCCGCGCGCCTTTCTCCGCATCGAGCGACAAACCATCTGGGGCTTCCCGGAGGTCGAGGCAAGTCTGTTCACCATCCGCACGTACTTTGAAGATCTGGCGATACTCGAGCGCGACAAGCGTGCGAAAGTCATCTCCGCCATCGAGTCCATGACGCCGGCCGTGCTGCAATACAAAGGAATCGCCGAAAGCCGGGACGACTTGCTAGCTTGGCTGCGTTCGCTATGACCAAGCAATCGAACCGTGAGTTCCTCGAAACCTATGCCCGGCCCGGCCGCGTCGGGTTGGTCGGCGGCACGACGCTCATTGAGAAAGTCATCGGACACGGTTGAACATACCCGGCGCCCGATCATAAGAAGGTTGAACCAAATTCATTTCGGGTGCATCCAAGAAGATGGCGTTATGAGATTGATTTGGCATGCTTTGATTGCGCTCACTCTGACCGGGTGCTCACCGGCCGTTTCGGATGCACCGCATGAGAAATCATCCGAGGTGAAGATTGTCGAGTTCACCGATGCCGGCGAACGAAAGGAAGTGATCACGGTGGACAAAGTTATCAAGACGGAAGAGGAATGGCGCAAGCAACTCACGCCGCAGCAGTTTGACGTGACGCGCAAGCACGGCACGGAGATCGCCTTCACCGGCAAGTTCTGGAACAATCACGAAGCCGGCATCTATCGCTGCGTCTGCTGCGGCCCGGCGTTGTTCAGCTCGGGCACGAAATTTGAAAGCGGCACCGGCTGGCCGAGTTTTTACGAGCCGATCGCCAAAGAAAATGTCGGCACGACGACCGACGCGAGTCTATTTATGGTACGCAACGAAGTCAATTGCGCCCGGTGCGATGCCCACCTCGGCCACGTCTTCGAAGACGGCCCGAAGCCGACCGGGTTGCGTTACTGCATCAATTCCGCCGCATTGGAGTTTGTCAAGAAGCCCTGACCCGGTTAGGCTGCGGCCGTGGATGAACTCAACGAAAAGCTGATCAAGGGCAAGGAGCGCATCGCGCGCTTTCGTCCTCGTAGGAGCGACATTCCTGTCGCGATTCCGTCTCGTCTTCCCCCCGGCCAGCACGAAGTCGAGAACTGGCCCGTCCTCGATCTCGGCATCCAGCCGGACATCCCGAAGGACAAGTGGTCGCTCAACATCGACGGCCTCGTCGAAAAGCCGGCCCTGCTGATGTGGCCGGACTTTATGGCGCTTCCGCAAGTTGAGAAGGTCAACGACTTTCATTGCGTCACGACGTGGAGCCGGTTCGACAACCATTGGAAAGGCGTCGAGTTCAAGACTATTTGCGATCTCGTCAAACCGAAGAGTGACGCCACGCACGTGTTGTTTACCGGCTACGACGACTACACGGTCAACTTGCCGCTCGACTTCTGCCTCAACGACGCGCTGGTCATCCACGAGTGGGAAGGCCAACCGCTCGAACGTGAGCACGGCGGCCCGGTGCGGGTGGTCGTGTCGAAGGTGTACGCGTGGAAAGGCGCGAAGTGGGTTAAGGACATCATCTTCCTGCCGGCGGACCACCTCGGCTTCTGGGAAGTCCGCGGCTACTCGAATACGGCTGACCCGTGGAAAGAAGAACGCTTCTCCTGATTTCGTTGTGCCTTGGTGTCTTGGTGGTGAATTCCTTCGCTGCCGAACCTGCCCTCGACGCCACAGACCAACGCGCCATCGAACTCGCCCTTCGCACCATCAAGATGTCCGAGCACGATCTGTCGTTCTCGAAGACGAACGTTGAATCCGAACTTGTGCTTCAGATTGCGCGGGTCTTCTTGCAGCAGCCACTTGTCTTAGCCGGCCAAGCTCAAACGGTCCTCTCGAACCTCAGCGCTCAGTGCACTCTTTGGCAGTTGGCAAATGCTTGTCATGCGCAATTGGGAATTTCTCGGCTGGGATTTGGTTACATACACGACCCAATTCTTGTGGATACGAACTTCCTCTCTGCACTCGACCCCGCAGTCGCAGAGGTTGTCAGAAAGCTTGTGAATTCAGCGACGTATGGCCGGCAGGTGCAGGAACTTGCCTATCGTGGCGAGAAGGTCATGCCCTTCGCCGCATTTGCTGTAGAAAACCTGCATGTGCAGGATGACAAGACGGAGCGACAAGCGCTGTGTGACCGCGGGCTAGACCGCGACAAGCTTGAGGAATTGCTACGGCGGGATGCAGAACTTGAGCTTCAGGACGACGAGCTCGCCGGTTCTATCCTGAACGCGAGCGACGGATTCAACTTGAAGCTGCTATGTGCGGCGTCAGCCATTCTGGCAGGAGGCATTGACGACGCAATTGAAATGCTCCGCAAAAAGAAATTTGCCGAGGAATTCGATATCTCGACGGACACGGAGCTTGGCCGCATTATCATTGGTGGCGTCGGGGACAATGTGTACACCAATGAAGCGTTCCTCATTATCGACCTGGGCGGCGACGATGTGTACGAAAACTCCACGGGCGGTGCGAACGGCTTAGTCGGGCGACCGATCTCCATTGTGATCGATCTCGCCGGCAACGATCAGTACATCTCGCGGCGCAGTTTCTCGCAAGGCTCCGGCGTGTTCGGCATCGGTATTCTCGTGGATTGCAGCGGCGATGATGTGTACGAAGCCAAACATCTCTCGCAAGGTGCCGGCTTCTTCGGCTGCGGGCTGCTCGCTGATTACGGCGGACGTGACAAGTTTGCCGCTGATACGTTTTGTCAAGGCGCTGCGCAATTCGGCACGGGCATCCTGTGGCAACGGGGTGGCGACACGTCCTACAAGGCCGCTGAAATGGCGCAAGGCTTCGGCGGCGTGCAAGGTGTCGGCCTCTTGCTCGACGAAACCGGTAATGATTCGTACTTTGCCGGCGGCAAGTATCCGTGCGGCTGGTTGCCCGGCCACAACTTCTCGCTCTCGCAAGGTTTCGGCTACGGGATGCGACCGTTTGCCGGCGGGGGCGTGGGGATTCTCTGCGATTTGAAAGGTGACGATCATTATGTCGCCGATGTGTACGGCCAAGGCGCGAGCTATTGGTATTCAGTCGGACTGCTGCTCGACGTCGGAGGTAACGACACCTACGAGGCGCACCAGTATTGCCAAGGCGCCGGCATCCATTTGAGCAGCGGCGCTCTCGTAGATTGGGCTGGTGACGACACGTACGCCGCCGGACACATCTGCCAAGGCGCGGCGCACGATTACAGCGTCGGCATGCTGATCGATCGTGCCGGCAACGACAAGTATACCGGCGACACCACGGCGCAGGGCTCAGCTATCAACAATTCCTTCGCGATGCTGCTCGATCATGCCGGCGACGATTCCTATACCGGCACCGATCCGAAACAATCACAAGCCGCCGGTCACAATGGTGATAAGCGCGAGTACGGTTCGATTGCGTTGATGCTCGATCTTGCCGGCAAGGACACGTATTCGCAGGGGCAATCGAATCATGCAGTTTGGCTAAAGCCGCTGTATGGGTCGGGGTTGGATTTCGAAGCACCGACTAACGTTGTAGCCGCGCTTCTGCGAAGCGCGGATTCCCCGGTAACACCCCACGGCGCTTCACAGAAGCGCCTCTACACCATCGCCCCCGTCGATTCGCATCACCCCATCGAACATCTTCTCCGCGTCGCGATGAGCGATCAGCCGAATGCCGGCAAGGCTTGGGACGAACTGAAGCAACAAGGTACCGATGCCCTGCCCTACTTACTCACGCGCCTCGACAGTCCGAACGTCCTCGTACGCGTGAAGACTGAAGAACTAATCGACCATCTCGGCACGAACTCAATTCCCACACTTATTGCCGGCATCGACCATGCGAAGAACGACGAAGTCGCACGCCTGTGTTGTTATTTCCTCGCGCGTTTCGACGAGAAGGCGCGCGCCGCCATCCCGCATGTCCTGCCGCTGCTCAACCGTGACCTGACGCGACCGGTTGCGTTCTACACGCTCGGTCATCTCCGCGCCCGAGAAGCGTTCGGACCGGCGATGAAGGTTCGGCCGACTGAGCGTGAATTAGTCCGGTTGCGCGCCACACAGGCACTTGGCCGAATCGGCGACAAACGTGCGATTCCGAAACTCATTACCGCGCTTGATGACGAAATCTACGACGTGCGCTACGCCGCCGAGGACGCGCTGGTCGCGTTCGGCAAATCAAGCATCGGTCCGTTGCGAAGCGCGTCTGCGAAAGCCTTGCCGCGTGCGCGGCTACACATCATTGAAGCCATGGCGAGATTGAAAGATCCGCGCGCGCTGACGCTGGCCGAGCGAGAATACCGCCACGACGACCCACTCGTACGCGATGCGGTCACGCGATCTCTGCGGGCGGCGCTGGTCGGTGTGAAATCAGCAGCACCACCGCCAAAATAATGACACACCCGGCGAGAAGTATGCGAGCGTTCATCGGCTCGCCGCCGAGCCACCAGCCGAGCAACACAGCGACAATCGGGTTGACGTAGGCGGTGGTGGACGCGCGAGCGGGCGTCGTCACTTTCATCAGCCACATGTACGCGCTGTAGGCCACGATTGATCCCAGCGTTGTCAGATACACCAGCGCGACCCACGAACGCTGCGAAACCTGTGCAAGCCTGAACCCGCGCCATTCGCCGAACAATCCCGACGCCACCAACAGCAGCGCGCCGCCGGTGAGCATTTCCATCGCCGCACCTTGCAGCGCTGACGCCGGCAACTTTGCCCGCCGGGAATACAACGCGCCCGCCGCCCAGGCCACCGTCGCGGCGAACAGCGCCAGCCCGCCCACGGATCGATGTGAGTCCCGCCGGCAAACTGCCCCGACGCCACCAGCAGTCCGGCACCGACGAAACCGAGCGCCAGTCCGGCCACCACCTGAGCGCCCGGGCGGGCCGCGCCGTGCCACTGCCAGTCGAGCAAAGTCATCCACAACGGCATCGTTGCGATCAACAGCGCCGTCAACCCAGACGGCACGACTTTCTCCGCCCACACCACACCACCGTTCCCGACCAACAACATCAGCGCCCCAACAGCGCCCGCCGACCGCCAATGCACCCGCTCCGGTCGCGGTGCGCCGCGCCACCGCAGCCACGCGTAGAGCACCACGCCGGCCGTAGTTTGTCGCATCCCGGCCATCAGAAACGGCGGGATCGTCTCAATGCCGATGCGGATGCCGAGGTACGTCGACCCCCAAATGACGTAGACCGCGGCGAGCGCGGCGGCGATTTTCCATGCGGCCGGCTTGGGCATTGCGCGACGCTATCACAGTCACTAAACTCGCGCCATGCACAGTGACCCACTTTGGATGGCCGACCAAATCACGTATCAAATCTTTCCCGACCGTTTCGCCATCGGCAAACCACACTCGTCAGAATCGAAACTGGCACGGCCGGAGTATCAAGCCGGCGATTACCAGCGCCGCCGGTGGAATGAGATGCCGGAGAATCCGTCCCGCGGCAAAGATTTCTTCGGCGGCGATCTGGCGGGCATTTGTGACAAGCTCGACTACATTCAAGACCTCGGCGTGACCTGTTTGTATCTCACGCCCATTTTCATCTCGCCGTCGAATCACAAGTATGACACCACCGATTTTTTCACCATCGATCCGCAGTTCGGCGGCGAAGCGGCGCTGAACAAACTCATTGCCGAACTCAAGCGCCGCCAGATGCGGCTGATTCTGGATGCGGTTTTCAATCACGTCAGCGACGCGCATCCGTGGAATGGCAAGTTCACGACCGGCGAATACTGGCGCGGCTTCAAGCACATGCCGGAGTTGAACCTCGCCGACGAGAAGCTACAGGACATTCTTTTCCGTAAACCGGACAGCGTCCTGCAAAAATACACGGCGATGGGCGTGGACGGATGGCGATTCGACGTGGCGGTGGATGTCGGCTTGCCGGTGGTGAAGGCGATGCGCCAAACGTTGCCGGACACGGTGCTTCTCGGCGAGGTGATGTGTTTCGCCGGCGACTGGTGCCGGGATTTTACCGGCGTGATGAACTACTACTTTCGCGACGCCCTGCTGGGCTGGTTGCACGGCGACGTGTCCACCCGGCAGATTTCATCTGCGATGAAGGATTACTCGATTGGCTACGGACACACTGGCGGGGTCTGTTCCTGGAACATGCTCTCCAGTCACGACACGCCGCGTTTGCGCTGGACGATTCACGATGCCGCGCTGCGCCAGCTCGCGGTCATCGCGCAGTTCACGCTTCCCGGGGTGCCGTTCATCTACTACGGCGAGGAAATCGGTATGGATGGCGGCCACGATCCCGATTGCCGGCGGACGATGATCTGGGACGAGAAACGCTGGGACAAGGACACGCTGGCATTCTACAAGAACATCATCGCCATCCGGCAATCCCAAGCCGCGCTCCGACGCGGGGCGTTGACGATGCTCGAATCCGACGCGCTCGTGTTCCTGCGCCACACCGACAAGATCGATGAGGTCGCCCTCGTGGCGTTGAACAACTCCGCACAGCCACTCCGGCAAATCGTGTTCACGCCGCACTCGCATCTGTATCACGCATTGCCGATGAAGAACTTGCTCGATCCGTCGCAGGTCGTGAATATGGAAGCCGGCAACATCAAGTTGGACCTACCGGCGCATTCGGCGGCGATCTTCGTGCCCGATGATACCCGCATCCAGAATTACCGGTTCTTCAAGCCGCGGAATTTTTCGGCTTGAGCGTAATCAGCACGACCGCGCCGACAATCACCACCGCCGCGAGTAGCGCCCGCTCCGTCAACGGCTCGTCCGCCAGCCACCAGCCCAGCCCGAGCGCGACGACCGGATTCACAAACGCATACGTCGACGCCAACGCCGACGATGTCTTCTGCAACAACCACACGTACGCCGTATAACCGATTAACGAGTCCACCAGCGCCAAATAGATCAGCGCGACCGCCGATCGCATCGTCACATGGCGCACCGTCTCGCCGGCCACAACCACGCCGAGCGCGAGGACCACGCCGCCGGTAATGAACTGCACTCCAATCGCCATCGACATCGAGTCCGGCAACTTCGCCCGCCGGGCATACGCCGAACCAATCGACCACAAGATTGCCGACGCCAGCAAGAGGCCGGCGCTCTCCAACGGCACCGCCGCACCGAGATGCAGTTGCGGCGCGCCGAGCACTACGACGCCAGCGAATCCCATCAGCAATCCAATCCACACCTTACCGGTCGGTTGTCCCCCGCCCCACGCCCATTCCACGAGCGCCATCCACAACGGAATTGTTCCGAGCATCAACGCCGTGATACCGGACGCCACACGTTGTTCCGCCCACACAAACGCACTTACGCCTCCGACGAGTAAGAGGCCGATGATTGCCGCCGTCCCAAACTCACGACGCGTCGGCCACTGAACGCCGCGCAGACGCATGGCCACGATGAAAATGAATCCCGGGATCAGCGACCACAACGTGGAAAGAATCAGCGGTGGAAAGGATTCGAGTGCGATGCGGACGGCGAGATAGGTTGATCCCCAGATGAAATACACCGCGGCCAGCGCAGCGAGCACCCGACCGCGCATCACACCCACAGTTGCCGGTCGAGCGACCGGTATTGGATCGCCTCTTGAATGTGCTGGGTTTGGATCGCTTCGCTGTGATCAAGATCCGCGATGGTGCGCGCGACTTTCAGGATGCGGTCGTAGGCGCGGGCGCTCAAGTTCAATTCTGTCATCGCCATCTTCAGCAATTCCTGGCTGTCCTCGTCGAGCCGGCAATGCACCTTAATCTCCTTCGGCGACATTCGCGCATTCGGATGCTCGAATCGCTCGCGTTGAATGACCCGCGCATACTCGACGCGACCGCGTATCTTCTCGGAGGATTCGCCCGTGGCCTCACCGGCCATCTCCTTGTACTTCACCGAGGGCACTTCGATGTGAATGTCAATGCGGTCGAGCAACGGCCCGCTGATTCGGTTGCGGTATTTCGTGATCATGTTCGGCGAACACCGGCATTCCCTTTTCGGATCGCCGTAAAAACCGCACGGACACGGATTCATCGCCGCCACCAACATGAAACTCGACGGGAACGTCATCGTGCCGGAAGCGCGCGAGATCACGATGCGCCCCTCCTCCAGCGGTTCGCGCAATGCCTCAAGCACGTCGCGATGAAACTCCGGCAGTTCGTCGAGAAACAAGACGCCGTGATTCGCGAGACTGATTTCGCCGGGCGTAAGATTCGATGTCCCGCCGAGCAACCCGGCATTGCTGGTCGTATGATGCGGGGAGCGAAACGGCCGGGTGGCCACGAGCGCCTGCCCTTTCGGCAACAAGCCGCAGATGCTGTGAATCTTTGTTGTTTCCAACGCCTCATCGAGCGTCGTCTGCGGCATGATCGTCGGCACGCGTTTCGCGAGCAGCGTCTTGCCGCTGCCGGGCGGGCCGATCATCAGAATGTTGTGGCCACCGGCCGCCGCGACTTCGAGCGCGCGCTTCACGCTCTCCTGCCCTTTCACATCGGTAAAATCGATGTCGTAGTTGCGATGTTGTTGGAAAAGCAACGAGGGGTCTTCCTTCAGCGGCGCGAGTTCTCGTTTGCCGGAGACAAACTCGGCCACTTCACGCAACGTCTTCGCCGGGTACACCTCGATGCCTTGAACGACAGCCGCTTCCGGCGCATTGTCCGCCGGCACGATGAGACCGCGCTTGCCTTGCTCACGGGCACAAAGCGCGATGGGCAGCGCGCCGGTGATGCTGCGCACTTCACCGCTGAGCGCTAGTTCGCCGACAATGGCAAAGTCGTCGAGATTCGGCGCGACGATCTGTTCATTGACCGCGAGGATACCGATGGCAATGGGAAGATCAAAACTCGGCCCTTCCTTCTTCACATCGGCCGGGGCGAGATTGATGGTTGTGCGACCCATCACGTACTTGAAGCCGCTGTTTTCTATGGCCGTCTTGACCCGGTCGCGCGATTCCTTCACCGCCGCATCCGGTAATCCCACGATAATCACCGCCGGCTGCCCCCAACTAGAATTAACTTCTATCTCGATGGGATAGGAGTCGATGCCGAGGACTGCCGCCGAATGAACTTTGGCAAGCATGGCGCAATTAATAGATGAACGGCTCGCTCAAGTCGAATGCGTTTTGGATGAGGCGGATGTCGTCGGGCTTGCGCGCGCCCTCTTGCAGGATGACCTCGACGATGTCGAACCGCCAATGGATCTGCGGGTTGTCGAGGAGACGGAGGTATTCGAGCGCGACCTTGCTCATGTGGCGTTGCTTCTCGCGCGTGACGGCCTCGCTCGGCGCGCCGTATTGATCGCTCTTGCGAGTCTTGACTTCGACGAAGACGAGCCAGTCTTTGTGGCGGCAAACGAGGTCGATCTCTCCGGCGCGGCTCTTGAAACGGCGGACGAGAATCTTGTAGCCGTGCCGGCGAAGATACCGCGCGGCGAACTTCTCGCCGCGTTCGCCCAGCGCCATCTTTGCGGTGGGGTTGACGGCGAGTTTGCGCAACCACGTCCAAGCCATGCCGGCAGCGTAGTGAAAGTTCCGCGACTCAACAAGCTCGCGTTGTAGCCGCGCTTCTACGAAGCGCGGGGGCCATGACCCAAAGGCTGCGGCGCTTGCACAGAAGCGCCTCTACACCGGCAATGCAAACTCCGCCTGTACCGGCTCGACCGCCTGCCGGACTGGGGCGAAGGACTTCCGATGAATTGGCGATGGACCATGCTGCGCCAAAGCCGCAAGGTGTTCGGGTGTGCCATAGCCTTTGTGCTGGGCGAAGTTGTATTGCGGGAATTGCTCATGCAGTTGCAGCATTAGCCGGTCACGTGTGACTTTGGCGATGACGCTGGCGGCGGCGATGGAGAAACTTTTGGCGTCGCCTTTGACAATCGCTTTCTGACGGATGCGAATGGCCGGGACGCGCAGGCCGTCGACGAGAACGAAGTCGGGTCTTACCGGCAACGCATCGAGGGCGAGCACCATCGCGCGCCATGTTGCGCGCAGAATGTTGTAGCTGTCGATGACGGCGACGTCGGACATGCCGGTCGCCCAGTGAACGTCGTTGCGGGCGGTGAGCTCCACGTAGATCTCTTCGCGCTCGCGTTCCGTGAGTTGCTTGGAGTCGTTAAGCGTCTTGTGGCGGAACTCGCGCGGCAGGATGCAGGCGGCGGCAACGACCGGACCGGCGAGTGGGCCACGGCCGGCTTCGTCCACTCCGGCAACAATGGTCGCTCCGTCGTTGTACGCGTGTTTCTCGTGACGGAGCGACGGCATCGTGCAGCCAGTGTCCAAGTTTGCAAAGAGAGAGTCAATGCTTCTGAGCAGATCGCCAAGAGACCGCAAAACAATGCGCCGGCCGAAAAGAAAAGGCTGGTGAGCCAGCGGAAAAAGAGGCACAAATCTTCGCGAGAGCGTGACTATGCTAGCGGTCGAACAACTGTCTTTCAGCTTTCCGGGCCGGACGATTCTGGATCAGGTGAGCTTCCAGCTTCGTCAGGGAGCTATCACCTGCCTGCTCGGCGGCAACGGTTCGGGCAATCCGTGTGATCAGCGTAATCCGTGGTCAATCTCTGCCGCTTTGCTCTTCGCCGCCGCCGCGTTCATGATCCTCGTCCCCGAAGCCCTGCGCTTCGTCGGCCTCCCCAGCGCCATCGCCGCCAACGTCCGCCAGATGCTTTACGGTGCGGCGTTGGTTGCCGTCATTTGGTTGAGCCATTCAAGAAACAAGCAGGAGAGGCCGATTCCAGCCTCTCCTGCTTGATTGCCGCCTGACCAATCCGCTGAAAGGACGAACGCTGAGCTTCTGCACTTCCACGTTACGTGGCCACGGACGGGAAAGGCATCGGGAGCGAAAGAGTTAGGACTGTTGTTCGACTTTGGTGGCGGTCTTGCCGACGCGCTTGCGCAGGTAGTAGAGCTTGGCACGGCGAACCTTGCCGGCGCGCTCGACTTCGACCTTTTGGATGAAGGGCGAGTGAGTCGGGAAGATGCGCTCGACGCCTTCGCCGTAGCTGATGCGGCGGACGGTGAACGTCTCTTGCAGGCCGCGGCCTTGTTTATTGATGATGATGCCGGCGAAGACTTGAATGCGTTCGCGGTCGCCTTCCTTGATGCGGCTGTGCACCTTGACGGTGTCGCCTACCTTGAAAGGGACTAAATCGGTTCGGATCTGTTCTTGTTGTATCTTTTCAATCACGTTCATGTTTGTCTTCTCCTTCTAAAATTCGCACCCGCTGGCCGGTGTAGCCGCGCCTCTGCGAGGCGCAAATTCTCGACGTACACCGAAACGCGGCTCATAGAGCCGCGGCTACAACAAATCGGGCCTTCGCTCTTTCGTTCGCTTCTTTGCCTGCTCTGCGCGCCACTTGGCGACTTCGCCGTGGTTGCCGGACTGTAGCACGTCGGGCACTTTCATTCCGCGAAACTCTGCTGGACGCGTGTACTGCGGTCCTTCGAGTAGACCGGTCGCGAACGAATCGTCCGCCGCGCCGTTCTCGTGGCCAATCGCGCCCGGTAACAGTCGCACGACGGCATCCACAACCACAGCCGCGGCGAGCGCGCCATTGGTCAGCACGTAATCGCCGATGCTGACTTCTTCGTCCGCAAGCGCTTCACGAACGCGTTCGTCCACACCTTCGTAGTGGCCGCAGATGATGATCAGGTGCGGCTTGCCGGCGAATTCCTTCGCCCGCGCTTGCGTGAACGGCGCACCTTGCGGCGTCATGAGGACGACGCAACTGTCGGCGCGCTGCAATTTTTCCACTGCTTCAAAGATCGGTTCGGGCTTCATCAGCATCCCGGGCCCGCCGCCGTACGGCTTGTCGTCAACCACGCGATGCTTGTCGTGCGCGAAATCCCGCAAATTATGCACTCGTATCTGAACCAGCCCGGCTTCGCGCGCGCGCTTCAGGATGCTTTCATCCAGCGGCCCGTCGAAGATCCGCGGGAACAACGTCAGGATGTCGAACTCCATCACGCCGCCGGTGCTTCGCCGCCGCCCCGCTCGGCGCGGGGCCGCCGCTCTGGCTCGATGATTTCCAGCATGGCACGCTTGCCATGCTTCGCGGCCGCGCTGGTCAACAACGTGCGGATCGCAGTGATCGTGCGTCCGCTCTTGCCAATGACTTTGCCGACGTCTGTCGGGTTGAGCCGCACTTCGAAGACCACCACGCGTTCGCCGTCCACTTCGCGG
>CAZMKD010000164.1:0-8845 GCA_964566575.1 uncultured Verrucomicrobiota bacterium | reverse complement strand
AGCACAGACTGTCGGGCAAAATCAGCCATTAGGAAATCCTCCTTGGATTCAAAGCAGCCGTGTGAATACAGGGTTTCCAAAGGGTTTCCCAATTCTATTTGCGACCGACCTGACTTCCTTCACGAATAAAATGCGCTAGGTTTCATTGTGGATTCTCTTTCGTTTGGTTTCTGCTTTCGGACAAGATTGGTGGCCGTGCGTTCACGGGGGAGTAGTCGGTGCGTGTGTGGAAGGATGGCATTGCGTCTTTGCCAACCGCCAGTCGGTACATCCCGCGAAAGCAGATTCTCATAAACATTCCCTGCAACCCAAGAGCAATCAGGTAGTCCGGACTTGACACCACACCCACCTGCGCGCTCCTCCGCCCGAAACCCTGACAAAAGCTGGCTTGGAAGTCGAGAAGTATCTTCGCGGAAAAGAAGAAAGCAGGCGTGTTCGAACTGGTCGCTGCTAGAGGCAGATTGCCCGGCTGGGCGTTTCGGAACCACGCGGCGCGCCCGGCGGTCGCGCCCTACCGGCAAGATGTTGCTATTCGCGCAATTGACCGCTGCCCACCACGACGAACTTGTAGCTCGTCAATTCTTCCAGACCCATCGGGCCGCGGGCGTGAAGTTTGTCAGTGCTGATACCGATCTCCGCGCCGAAGCCATACTGGCCGCCATCGGCGAGACGCGTGGACGCATTCCAGAAGACACTGGAGCTGTCCACTTCGCGCAAGAATCGGTCGGCGATCGCTTTGTTTTTCGTCACGATGGCGTCGCTGTGGGCGCTGCCGTATTTCGCGATGTGGTCAATCGCCTCGCCGACGCCGTTCACGACACGGACGGCGAGGATGAGGTCAAGGTATTCGGCATACCAGTCGTCTTCGGTAGCCGGCTTGATGTTTGTGGGAGCGACATTCTGGTCGCGACCGGTCGGGCCAGGAATGGCCCTCCCACACAGGATTTGAAGTGTGCGCTCATCAACCCGCAATTCGACCTTATGTTCTGTAAACGCCTTGGTGATGCGCGGGAGAAACTTGTCTGCAATCGCAGCATCGATGAGCAGCGTCTCAATGGCGTTGCAAACGCCGGGGCGCTGGCATTTGGCGTTGATGACGATGCGTTCCGCCATGTCGAGATCAGCATCGCGATCCACGAACACATGGCAGACGCCCTTGTAGTGTTTGATGACCGGGATACGCGACTTCTCTGCGACGGCGCGAATCAATCCCTCGCCGCCGCGTGGGATGCAGAGCTGGATCAGCTCGTCGAGCTTCAAGAGTTCATCAATTGCCGCGCGGTCGGTCGTAGGCACAACGGTAATGCTGTCCGGTGGCAATCCCGGCTCGCCCCGCTCCGAGCGGGGCAAGTTCATCGCCTCGGCCAGCGCGAGGTTCGAGTGAATTGCCTCCGAACCGCCGCGCAAGATGACGGCGTTGCCGGTCTTGAAACACAGGCACGCGGCGTCGGCGGTCACATTGGGGCGCGACTCGTAGATGATGAGGATGACGCCGATGGGGACGCGAACTTTTTGGATGCGCATGCCGTTGGGCCGCGTCCATTCGCTGATGGTCGTGCCGACCGGGTCGGGCAATCCGGCTACCTCACGCACACCTTTCGCAATGTCGGCGATTCGTTTGTCGTCGAGCGTGAGCCGGTCGAGCATTGCGGCGGACAGGCTGGCGGCCCTGCCGGCTTCGAGGTCTTTGGCATTCGCGGCCTTGATCTTACCGGCGGCGCGGTCGATAGCATCGGCCATCGCGACGAGAAGTTCGTTCTTCGTCGCAGCATCGAGCTTGGCCAGCGCGCGCGCGGCTTCCCGGCTGCGTTGGGCCAAGGCAGTCATTTGTTGTTTTATGTCCATCTGCGGTCCGTCGTTCATGGAGTGCGGTGACTTGTCACCGCTTTGCCGTTACCGGTACTGCAAAGCGCCGACGAGTCGGCGCACTCCAAATCATAAAATCACCAAGTCATCCCGGTGGACGACCACACTGCCCTCTCGCATCAAGCCGCGGGCGAATTCGACGCCCTTCGCGTCCTGAATGCTGACGACGTCGCCAACCGCGGCTTTACCCTCGGTGCGGACGACGCCTTTGGCAAGCAGACTCTTGCCGCCGTCGCAGAGCGCGGCGCGGGCGCCGTCGTCGACGACGAGGATGCCAGCAGGTTTCTGGAAAAAGGCGATCCAACGCTTCCGGCTCTCGAGCTTGCCGGTCTTGGGGAGAAAGATCGTGCCGACCTCTTCGCCAGCCATAATCCCGGTGAGGACGTTGGCGATGATCATGGGGATACCGGAACGCGTCACGATGCGGGCCGCTTCGATTTTGGATTTCATGCCACCGACACTGGTGATGCGGTCGGTGCCGCCGGCTAGGGCTTGGATGTCGGGCGTGATTTCGGGAACGACCGGGATGACTTTCTTGCCGGCGTCGAGCAGACCTTCGACATGGGAGAGGATGATGAGCAGATCGGCGTCAATCAGGGTCGCCGTCAACGCACCGAGTTGGTCATTGTCGCCGAACTTGATTTCGTCGACGGCGACGGTGTCGTTTTCGTTGATGATGGGGACGATGCCGCGGGCCAGCAACGTTTCGAGAGTGTTGCGGGCGTTGAGGTGCCGGTCGCGATTCTTGAGGTCGTCGTGCGTGAGCAGGATTTGCGCGACGCCGAGGCCGTGTTTGCCGAATGCGGCATCGTAGAGCGTCATCAACTTCCCTTGTCCAATCGCGGCGGCGGCCTGGAGTTCACGCAGTTGCTTCGGCCGGGTAGTGAGGGACAACTCGGCCATGCCCGCCGCAATCGCACCTGAAGACACGAGCAGGACCTCTCGTTTCTGTTCGCGCAATGCCGCGACTTGCCCGGCCAGCGCAGCAATGCGCGATGGCGCAAGCCGGTTGCGCTCGTCGGTGAGCAGTCCGGTGCCGACCTTGACGACGATGCGGCGCACGGGCGCGAGCAGTTGTTGACGCAGTTTCATGAACAGCAAGGACAGGTCACGACTCCACGTCCAGCTTGATGTGGAGATCGCGGAGCTGCTTGGGTTCGACCTCCGCCGGTGAATTCGTCATCAAGTCCACGGCCTTCGCCGTCTTCGGGAACGCGATGACGTCGCGGATGTTGGACGAGCCGCAGAGGATCGCGCAGAGACGGTCGAAGCCGAGTGCGATGCCGCCGTGCGGCGGTGCGCCGTACCGGAACGCTTGTAGCATGTAGCCGAAACGCGATTGCGCCACGTCGGGCGGGATCTTCAGCACTTCCTCGAACACTTTCTTCTGCACGTCGGGCTGGTGAATCCGGATCGAACCGCCGCCGAGTTCGACGCCGTTGAGCACGATGTCGTAATGCTGGCCGCGTACTTTCGTCGGATCGGTGGCGAGCAGCGCCACATCCTCGGTCACCGGTGCAGTGAACGGATGATGCGTCGAGAGATACCGGTTCGAGTCCTTGTCGAAGCTGATCAACGGGAAATCGACAACCCAGAGAAAATTCCAGCCGCTTCGTTCGATCTTGAGAATGTCCGCCACAATCAACCGCATCCGGCCAAGCACTTCCCAGACAATCTCTCGCTTGTCGGCGCCGAATAGGATCAGATCACCTTCTTCAATCTTGAGCTTCGCGGCCATGGCCGCCTTCTCCGCGTCGCTGAAGAATTTCACGATGGGCGACTTCCATTCGCCGCCTTCCACTTTGATGAAGGCGAGTCCCTTCGCGCCGAAACTCTTTGCCGTCTCCGTCAACTGCTCAATCTGGCCTTGCGTCGCACACGCGAGTTTCTTCGCATTGACCGCCTTGACCACGCCGCCGGCATCCACCGCGCCGCGAAACACCTTAAACTTGCTCTCTGCGAAATCCTTCGTCAGATCCACGAGTTCGATGCCGAAGCGAGTGTCCGGCTTGTCCACGCCAAACCGTTCCACTGCTTCGATGTACGGCATCCGCGGGAACGGCGTCGGGATTTTCTCGCCGCGCGCCGCCTGCCAGACCTCGACGAGCAAGCCTTCGATCATCGCGTACATGTCTTCGCGGTCGATGAAGCTCATCTCCAAATCTATCTGCGTGAACTCCGGTTGCCGGTCGGCGCGCAAATCTTCGTCGCGGAAACACTTCGCCAGTTGAAAATACCGCTCGACGCCCGCGACCATCAGCATTTGCTTGAACTGTTGCGGCGACTGCGGCAACGCAAAGAACTTGCCGGGATTCACGCGCGACGGCACGAGATACTCGCGGGCGCCTTCGGGCGTGCTCTTGAACAGAATCGGTGTTTCGACTTCGAGGAAACCGTTTGCGTCAAAATAATCCCGCGTCGTCTTCGCGACGCGATGCCGGAGCCGGAGATTCTTCGCCATGCTCGGGCGGCGCAGGTCGAGATACCGATACTGCAACCGAAGATCTTCGCCCGCTTGCGAGCCAGCCTCGTCGATCTGGAACGGCGGCGTCTCGCTCGGATTCAGAATCTCGAGATGATGCGCGAGGACTTCGACTTCGCCGGTGGGCAACTTCGGGTTGTCGGTGCCAGCCGGACGTTTCCGCACGTGGCCTTCGACGGCGATGACAAATTCGCTGCGCAGCGACTGCGCCAGTTCCCACGACGGCTTGTTGTGTTGCGGGTCGAACACCACCTGCGTGTTGCCTTCGCAGTCGCGCAACTCGATGAAGACGATGCCGCCCAGGTCGCGCCGGGCATGCACCCAGCCGGCCATGTTTGCCTTCTGTCCGACGTGTTCGCTCCGCAACTGACTGCAATGATGGGTCCGCTTCATGAAATCCTCTTCGCAACCTCTCCGACGGCGATCTGTTCTTCTGTTTTCACCGCCAGATTCTTCAACTTTACCGCCCCGGTCTTCCATTCGTCCGGGCCGACGACGACTGCGTACCGGGCGCCGAGTTTGTCTGCGGCTTCAAACTGTTTCCCGACCTTGGACGGCGTGAGCGCGTAGTCTACGGCAATCCCGGCGTCACGCAACTGGTGAATCAACTTCAACGCCTCTGCCCGCAGCGTCTCGTCCGCGATCACCACGTAGCAATCAAGCCCGTGATCGAGTTTCGGCAACAACCCGCAATCCTTGAGCAACTCACCCAGCACCACGTCGCCCATGCCGAACCCCAGCGCCGGCAAATCCACGCCGCTGACGAGTTTGATCAAGTTGTCATACCGGCCGCCGCCGGCGATGGCACGCAGTTCGCCTTTGCGGTCGTGGATTTCCCAGACGATGCCGGTGTAATACGCCAGGCCACGCACGATCTTGAAATCGACTTCGCAGAACGCGGCGAGATCGCCGAGCTTGTCGAAGACCTGCCGGAGTTCGTCCTTGGCGGTCTTTTCGTTCGCGAACGCCAGCACCTCGTCCACCCTCGCCGTAACTGCCGCCAATTTCTCACGCGTCTTCTCGATCGGCTCCCGCTCCAACTTGTCAATCGCCTGAAATACTGCGGCCTGTTTGTCTTCGGGAATGCCTAGTACTACTAGGTATCGTTGCCAGGCACGACGGTCGGAGATTCGCATAACAAAGTCGTTTGCCTTCAGGCCGAACGAGCGAAGGCTGTCGATGGCCAACGCGATCAACTCGGCGTCAGCGGCGACATCGCTTTCGCCAATGATGTCGGCGTTGAATTGGAAATGTTCACGCAGCCGGCCACGCTGCTGCTTCTCGTATCGGAAGAGTTGCGGGATCGCGAACCACTTGATCGGTTTCTTGTAGTCGCGATGATGCGCGCCGACCATGCGGGCGAGCGTCGGCGTCATTTCAGGACGCAGCGCCACGGCCCGGTCGCCTTTGTCCACAAAGTTGAACAGCTGCGTCACAATTTCGTCGCCGGATTTCTGGGTGAACAGTTCGAGCGGTTCGAGCGGTGGGCCGTCGTATTCCCGGAAGCCGTACCGGCGCGCGACCTCGCGCCATTTGCCGAAGATGTGCCGGCGAATGGCGAGCGACTCGGGATAGAAATCGCGGAAGCCGGGTAATGAGTTCATCGCAAAAATAGCAAGGGCGAGCCTGCGCCCGCCCCTGCCCTGAAATCGTTGTCGCGTTTACTGGGCCGGTGGCGGCGTCGGGTTTGTGTTGATCTTCTGCGTCAACCCCAACACCTGCTCACGCATTTCCTTGCCGGGCTTGAATTTCACGACGGCCCGGGCGGGGATCTGCACGTCTTTGCCGGGGTCGTTCGGGTTGCGGCCGACACGCGGTTTACGCAGCTTAACTTCGAAGACGCCGAAGTTACGTAGCTCAACGGTCTTGCCGTTGATGAGCGCCTCGGTGATGTAATCGAGCGTCTTCTGCACGACGGTCATCACGTCTTGCTGAATCAAGTTCGTGTCGTTGCTGATGCGAATGACAAGATCGCGTTTGGTCATGGTTTTCTCTCCCATATGAAATCACGCTTCCGGACACGGACTCTAGTGACCCGTCAGTTTGCCGTCAAGCCAAATGCCTAGCGGCCAAGAACATGCGCGCTCCGCTACAGCCACCGCTCGACGGCGCGCAGCGTCTCGGCCACATCGTGCTCACCAAACTGCAGAACCTGCACGCGCTCGCCGGTCGGTTGCCACACTGAAAATGATGCCGGACCAAACAGCGCCACGGTCGGCACGCCCACCGCCACGGCGAGATGCGTGATGCCGGAGTCGTTGCCGACGAACAGCGCGCACCGTTCCAGCACCGCCGCCAATTCGGTCAACTTCAACCCGCGCGCCAGCGTCGCCGGCCGCGCTTCCAGCAGCTCCTTCAACCGCGTCACCGCGCGCTCGTCGGCCTCCCCCTGCACGACGAGAAGTTGCATGGCCAGTTCGTCGACCAACCAGCGCGCGACTGCAGCGAACCGCTCGGCGGGCCAGTTCTTCTTCTCGCTGCCGCTGCCGGGATGGATGGCCGCAATCCGCTCGCGGCCCATTCGCGCCAGAAACTTGGCGCCGCCCGCCCGGTCATCCTCACTCGGGAAGAACCGCGGCTGCGGTGCGTCCACGTAGATCGCCAGCGACTCCAGCGGCTGGCAATAGTGCTGCGCCGCCGGCAAGTCCTCGGGGCGCGGCGACGCGACAATGTATTGTTTCACGCCGCAGCGCCGGACGTTGTTCGCGAAGATTTCGTCGGGATCGAACAGGTACGAAATCACGAGAGTGAAACTGCCGAAGTATTCCATCAGCGACGGGTCGAGGACGGCATGTGGGATGAAGAACCCGGCCATCGGCCGCGCCTCAATGGAGCGCGTCGCGTCAGCGTAATGCCGCCCGTGCGCCAGTTCCGTGATGTGCGGGTAACCGAGAATCTCGATGTGCGCCTCCGGCCAACGTTCGCGCAGCGCGCCAACCGCCGGCAGCGTCATGATGAAATCGCCAATCGCGCCGCCGCGAATGACAAGGATACGCGGAGTTTTCATCAACTGTAGTCTATCGAACGAACAATCGCTCCTAAAGCGCGTGGGTAGTCTCTCGCTTCAATTTCCAAAACTGCTTGGGCCAAGATTGCGCAGGACAGAGACACATCCCGTCAGAACGGACAAAGACACACACCTTGGATAGTGAGTTCTTAGCGCAAATGTCAGGATTGGTGTGGCGGCAGCCGACCGTTTGGCTTTCGGTGTCACCAGCATGCAACGGCGCGTGGAAAGCCTTTGTGTTGTTCATCGAACCTTGCCTAAACCTGCACCCAATTCGTTTTGCGCCGTTGAACCTGAATCGTTGGCGCAAGACCATCACTTCGTAAACCTTCGACGACGTTTGCGACTGTTGCGCGACCTGCCAACAACGCATCAGCAACTTCTTGCAACTTCGAGCGCGCTTTTTTGTCTGTGACGCGGGGCAATGTAATTTCCAAGAGATCATCCTCGGAAAGCTCCGCCAGTCCATCAGAACCTGTGCAAAAGGCTCTCGCTTGTATCCTGTAAGCTTCTGAATTTAGCCCTGCTAGAATATCCATCAGAAAATCTTCTTTCCCCGGCCTGATTCGCAATCTTCGGAAGCCATTACTGACGAGAAGCGATGAGCAGTCACCTCCTGCTATGAACCATTTACCGACACTTCCCCAAACACCTCCGACAAAAATGTCGCCCCGCGCTGCTGCATGCTTCGCACGGTCAGGCAACTGCCACCCGCGGAGCGTGGTCGGATTTACTATGCCGTCTGCTGTGTCTTGAATCTCCACGTACTGATAGACACCTCGGTCATTCGACGGTCTCCCTGCTTCGAGTATCACGTCCACGACATCGGATAGTGCGAAATTCTGCACCTTTGAAATCTGTTGGCGAACCGTTGCCACTCTCTCGCACCAACGTTTGGCATCTATGCTGAGATCGCTCCTTACCAAAACGGAACGGATGTTCACGCACCAACCGGGACGATCCTCGCCCACAAGGTCGATGTTATTAACTAACCAAGGGAAACAATCTACTACTTTGGATGAACGCAGGTCTGCCAATACTCTATCGAAATCAGCATCGGCCACGGGATCATTGTTTTCATTTGTGAGGAATGCCCCCGTTTCTGCGTCGCGCTTGAAAATTCGTTCGGATTTCTTGTCTGAAACACTCCAGCCAACAGATTCCAGTATCCCAGCATGAAACCAATACTTCTCGGAGTCCCGTGCGCGCTTTAGAGGCTTGTCCCTCTTTTCCAATACGAGCACTGATGCGCTTACGTCAGCACCTGATTTCTTAAAAGTAAATCGTGGAAATGCGGCAACTGCTACAAGTCTGGTGTGACGCAAGAGCCATTCGCGAAATGCTAGAGTGATTCCATAAATCATATAGCGTAACGGGCGTGTAAAAAGAAGCCGCGGCAGTCGGCGGTTGAAATGGCGTTGAAGGCGGTGCGTGCGGCTTCCGTGAGTTGATCCTGAGTTCGTGGAGCGGCGCTGCGCAGGCTTTGCTTG
>CAZMKD010000163.1:0-17468 GCA_964566575.1 uncultured Verrucomicrobiota bacterium | reverse complement strand
CGATTGCAGTAAACTTATTGAATACGCTTATTAAAAAAGGGAGAACTAAAAAATGGAACCATCACAAAACAAACCAACCATTATCCGCAGGGATAGCCCCTTGACCCCGGTGGTGGAGAAAGTGGCAGTACCCGCACTTTGGTTCCTTGCCGGGTTTATCGTGGCGAAGTTGACGGGAAAAAAAGCGATATGAATATCGTAAGGCTATGGCAAAAAAATACGGGAGGGTGATATAATATGGAAACATTTACCGTTGACTTAACCGGAAAACCGACACTCGGTTCTTCCATTCTGAATGTTCCATTTGGCTTTCCAAGCCGTAAAATTGCAAAATCCATGCAAGGAAGTTCTCCCGGTACCACTTCCGAGCGTGTTAAGTCACTTGCCGTTCTTTATTGGGACGGTATTGATGAAAAAATAGTTTTCCCATTGAATCGGGATATGAAACGCAGGGTGGAAGTTTTGAATTTTTTGGTGGGTAAAGGAATTTCCAAAGGTGAGGCATCGGGTTTTATTGCCGGGATGCTGAATTATCCATCATGGTGGGAGCCGGGATGGTCTTTAACTAAAACCTTGATACAAGAAGTAACCAGTACCGGGAGGCAGGGTGGAGGTTCCAAAGCGTTTGATTGGGCAAAAATTTTAAAAACCCCGCTTTACATCGGAGCGGGAGTACTGGCCTTGTATTTGATTGTTCCAAAATTGATTTTAGGGAGGAAGAAAAAATGAAAAACATCAAGGCCGTACTTACGGTTTACAACAGTCGCAGGGATATGTACGGCAATGTCTATTATGCAATGGTATTGCATGACGGCTCTGGAAAAACTTATGGTTTCGGCACCGGATACGCACCGAATCTCCATTGGTCAGATACCGAAAAATTGGGGTGGTACACCGAGAAGTCCGAATTGCCTATCCGTGAGTTTAATCGTATGATAAAAAAATGGCCTCACCTTGGAAGTGACGGAAAAGAAATAATCAGAAATTTGCTTGGAGGTTCCCAATGAGCTATTCCGGTTGGAAAAATTGGCAAACTTGGAATGTGGCACTTTGGGCGCATAACGATGAAATGGCCTATCGTTTTATTGTGAATATGAAAAAACATTTTGGACGTTTCAATAAAGAAAAAGCGAAAAATGTTTTTATGAATATGATGCCTAACGGAACCCCCGATATGGACGGCAACCCCCGCAAATACCGTGGGGTAGATTGGTCGGCAATTTCCAAAGCGTTCAACGAGTTTTGACCGTAACACGCAGGTTTGAAATGAAAGTTTATTTTATTGGGGTTATTGATGCAGATTCATTTAGGGGTGAGCCAATAACAAAAGATGAAATGGATTTCTTTGAAACCGGAGCCGTTGAGAGGATTTTATGACCCCCTCCAAAAAATCCATCTCTAGGTACCGGGCCTTCCACGGTCGTAACCCTAGGCAACAGGCCAACTTACCGACACCGGACGTATCCGAATTAATTTTCCTTGCCAATCCAGAGATTTTGACTTATTGTTCAGATAAGTTTAACGGAGGTGGTGACGGAACTGAAAAGTTCTATCAGCATCGTTTCGGCACCAGAGCAAAAATCTTTTGTAATCCGTCAGGCACCGTACTTATTATCACCGGGATAAAAGTTACGCACCGTGGGATTCAAGGATGATTACAATGGCGAAACGCAAATCCAAATCCAAAGCAAAAGCATCAGCAAAAAAGCGCACCATCAAACGTGCGATGGCAAAAGCGGTAAAGAAAGCCGTAGCCAAAGCAAAAAGACGTTCGATACGTTTCAGTAAAGGCTTCGGCCCCCTTCCCCTTCTCGGCACCCCGGTTTACAAAAAACATACAGGGCGTTTCCCGAAAACCCGTGTGGCTATGAAAGCCTATCAGATGCGTTCACGGGCAAAAAATTATGCCGGAGGAATCAGACATTCTTTCCGGCCCCGGCTCTACATTCAAGGAGGGCAAGTATTTGCTTCTCCGCTTTCAGATGCCCGGCCCACCGGATATGCAATCAACCCATCAAGGAGAAATAAAATGCGTCACCTGAGCCTATTCCGTGGTATCCACGGTTCCCCCTTCCGCACCAAGAAATATCACCGCAATCCTTCCGCTTTGAAAGCCATTATGTCGAAGGACAATATCATGTCCACGGTCGGCATTGCGGGTGGATTCATTGCCGGGGTGAAGGGTGGAAAATTCATCTACACCAAGGTTCCTTCCGCTTTCCGCAAGTTTGCAGGGCTGATTACTTTCGGTCTTGGCACCGTGATTGCCTTGAAGGTTCGCAATAACATTCTGAAAAAAGCCGGAATGGGCGTGGCCGTTTCCGGCCTGTACGATTTGATTACCCAAAACATTCCGCAGTTGGGGCTGATGCCGATTGCCGGAATTGATTTGGATATGCCCCATACCCCTAACCTTGTCGGTGCCACTTTCGACTTGGAAGGTGAAACACAGTTGGTTGGAGAAACCTTCAATGTTGCCGGGGAAACCGTATTGGTTGGCGGTGAAGAAGAAATGGACGGGGAAGGTGTCTACGCTTCGCTCTAGACAGAGCGTAACGTAGATGTTACCTTGACGATTTGAACTTAAAGCGGTGGGAACTAAAAAGCCCATTTGCGCATCGAGCGAAAAAACAGGGGGATGTTAGTAGCACCCCTAAATTGAGAGGTTCCCAATGAGCGTTATGACCAAACAAACCGCACGACAGTTGGCCTTGCTTTCCAATGGCAGTTACCAGACTGGCAAAGGCAATGCGCAAAACGATTATATCTGGGACAGAATGTTGGTTCCGGCCACCATCCCCAATCAGGGCTTGGTTTTCTTCCGTACTCCCTTGAACGCACAATATGGTGCCGTGGCGGGTGACCAAAAGTCAACCGTTGAAACTTCGATGGAGGATAATGGAAAATTGTCGAACGGCCAGAATTTTCTTGCCAATGCCGTATCCATCAATCTTTGCACCACCAATGGTCAGTTGACCACAGGTGCCTATACGTCACAGGTTGACCGGATTATCCATTCCTACAAAGTGATTATGCAACACTCGTATTGGGTGTTCAAGTTCACCAATGTCGAATACTCATGGCGTGCGCCTTCCACACTTTTCATTCCTTCCGTGTTTGAGCAGGGCGGTACCGCTTTGGCTTTGACTACCCCGGTTGCCCGGCTCGGTGATTTCAACCATCACAACTGGGTATCCATGCCCACCAAAGTGCCGATTACGCAACAGGTGAATTTCACCATGACGATGTTCCTTGGTTCCGGTGTTGCCACAATGAACACACAGGTTATCAATGCCTTGACCTTCCTTTCCTCCGTGGCAAATGTCGGTGTCGAAATTGCCGTCACTTTCCGTGGACTCTTGACCAGAGCGTTGTAAGAAAAATCGTGGTGATTCCCGGTTTGCAGGGTACGCTCTGCAAGCCGGGTTTTTAAAAAAACTCGAAAACGCTTTTCAGCGTGAAATGAGGATAAAATGGACGAAGGTATCTTACGGGCAAAGTCGGCAGTAAACCTTGAAGCCGATGATTTGGAAAACAAGCAATCAGTCCGGTACAAATTCGCATATCCGCAAATGGTGGCGGTTCCCAACAACGGCCAAAGACAGGCGCAGTTGGTTGTGGATGAAGATGCCGATTTTTATGCAGAACGCATTACAGGCTCATGCCTTGGCCCCACAGATATGAATGGTATACGTTTGGCCGGACAGCAAAGTGCCGTGCAAAACCCCAATGTCCCTCCCCAACCCACAAATTTTCCCTTTATCGGCACCAGTACAGGATATGCTGACCGTGGCTTAATGGTTCGCATATTTGAAGGTGGCTCTACGCTCATGCTCACCGATGGATATGTCCCGGTGGAACTTATTTTCACGCCCGGCTATGACCCCGGCACCTTCCATATCCCTTTCCCTTTCAAGTACTACGTCAAGCGAAATTCCAAAATGGTTTTCGATTTCATCAATCGTGACCAAGCGGTTCCGCAAGCCGTGGTCGGGTACAATACCCCTTCCATTCTGTTTCATTTTGTCGGCTTATCTCTGGATGGATACAAGTATTTAACGACCAAGAATAAATAAGGGGGGTTCACCATGCCTTCCGCATTTAGAGGATTGTTAGAATCCGCAATCGACTTGCGGAATAACCAAACCGTAGATTATATCTACACGCTCCCGCTTGCCGTAGCGGTGCCGTGTGGACGATATACCGCACCGGGGGTTACATCCTTCCCTCCCATTACAAAGTCTTATATCGTATGTGACCAAGACGCAGATTTCAAAGTTTCCGGCATCACAGGCACCGTGATTGCCATTACGGATAAGGTCGGGCGAAGATTTGAGCAGGGCGGTGGAAACGCATCAGCAAGCCTTTCACCGATTCCTTCACCTTTCCTAAAGGTTCCTTTCATCGTCCATAGGTCACAAGGTTTCGCTCAAAGCGGAATTAAGTTCCGTATTTATGACCAAGCATCCAAGCGTTATTTAATCGGTAGCGAAGGTGAAAATGCACAAGCCTTTGCAGATATGCGGAACCACTTTGCACCGGGTTATAGGCCGGGGGCATTTTTAGCTCCCGTACATTTTCCGTACTATATAACCCGTGGAAACAAATTTAGTTTGGAATTTTTAAATACCGATGTTCTGGAACAAGATGGCTCCTTGGAGCAGTTGTATCATTTTGTGAAAATAAGTTTTGTGGGCAGAAAAATGTGGACAAAAGTATGAAAACTTCTCTGAAAATTCCGATGGATAATCGTGCCTTAAAAAAAGCTACGGCACTTTTGAATACTCCGAATATCACTTTTAGAGGTGAATCCCGTTATGCGTATAAAGGGTGGATACCGACATTAATTTCTTTCATTCAAAAATCTTCGGGCATTTACGATGCAATGGCAAATTTGCAGGGGCGATTACCCGCTACAATATATGTTCCGGCCAATACCACAAAGACATTTCAAATCTTGACACCCAAAGACCATCCGTTTTTATTGACGGATATTAAGGTAAGTGCGAACAAGGAAAAATCTGACAATGGCGACCCTCCGATTTTTACGGATACGGGTTCACGGTTTGTTTCGCCTTATAGTTCCGGTAGCATTGACGCTAGCGAATCAATGAGCATACAAGCGACTGTCGTTACTGATGATTACGCTCTTAGTGCTTCAGATTTTTCGGTAGACGCTGACGCATCATTGAAAAATATCAATTTGGAATTACAACTTGTGTTAGGACAAGCGGTAAACCAATCTTTTATTGTCAAGCAAACTTCCGGTACAGGCACCGTTACCTTGGTGGCCTTTGCCGGGGATACCATAAGAACGATTAATGGTGTAGTCGGTGCGACTTTATTATTAACCGGACTTGGCACCGTGATTATTCGTGCTAATGGTGTTTCCCAATGGCAAGTGATTCCCGCTTCCATGCACTACGCTTGGCTCCGAAGTCTTATTCCTGACGATGTCCAAATCTCCATTGCGCTTACGGCCACTTCACCGGGCGGGAAAAATATCTATGGCGGGTTAGCGAACGTCACCGGGCTTTCAAACGGGGTAGCTACTGTTTCAGCCGAACCCCATTTGGAGCGAATACCTTTGTCAAATATGCAGTATGGAGGGAGCGGTAAAGGTGCGCTGAAAACCCCCATACTTTTTCCCAAGGACGGAATAATTAAAATTGATGTGGAAAATAATTCTTTGGAAAGTGGTTACTTTGTCAACGGCCTTGTCAATGGTTATCGGATAACGAGGTAGAGTATGGACTATTTGAATAGAAATCAAATACCTTATCTAAAAACGAATCCCATTGTTTTGACATTTATTGCCACGGCCAATGCGGGTGCCAAGCAAATTGGATTTTTCGATTGGACATTGCAGACATCCCGCATTACGGCAAATCCAAGGGTAGATTTGAACCCGCAGAACCTTTATGCAATCCATTATTATTCTTTTACCGCAGACATCGAACAGGCCGACTATCAAGCGTCAATGGATATTCTGTCAACTCCACCGGGCGGTATTGCCGGGGTGCCACGTTTCAACCTCTATGTTCAAAGTGAAGGTTCCGGCCCCATACTCAATCAATCCATTCCCATTCCGCAGTATTGCGAAGATAATGATTATGAAAAATGGCGGGTGTATTCCAAAGAAAATAGTGATGGTGCGAACCAGTTGTCGATTGCTTTCCAAGGAATAAAAAACACCAATCAGTTTGAAGGTGCCTTTGAAGCACGAATAGCGCAATTACCCGCCTTGGCGGGAAAACAAAATATCAGTTTGATTTTTTCCATTGCCATGTCGGAAATTCGGGATGCAGGTTTTATTTCTCAGTATAAACAAGCACAGAAATCCGCATTGGAACTTGCGGGATTGAGGAAGTGAAAAATGGGTTCTAAATACAATCCGATAGTTGATACGCTGATTTCCACTCCGCTTGTGAATTTATCGAGTTGGACGGTTGCATCCAAATTGGGTCAGGTTCCTCCTGTTATCGTGGGAACGGATGATTGGGAGGTGCCGGCAGGTTTGGTGGATGTTGGTTCAACAGAGGGTTTATTTTTAGGGCAAAATGTGGCAACTTTTGCACCGCCTCCTACGGTAATTTCAGTTTTCAATACTAAAGATAGAGTTCGCATCAAAGAAATAACATTGCATTGTAATTTTGCAGACGGCCTTTTAGATGTTTCTAATAAAATTTTGGCTCCCGTTTTTACTGGTGGTGGCGGGTTCCCGGCAGGCGGGTATTTTCAAGACCGCACGTTATATGTAGCACTGACCTGTTACCGTATAGATTCTACGTCCCCGCAAGGAAACTTTATAAATGCCGGGAGCATTACTTTTTCTGTTCCGGGGTTTGGGTTACCTTTAATTTGTGATTATCAGGAACCACGTTTCGATAATGCGCAGGGAATTATTGCCCCAATTACGGACAAAGGTTTTATTTTTGGTGCAATTCTGTCTCATCCTGTGGGATTATTAAGACCGCTTTTCTCTACAATAACCATTGACCCGTCTTTTCAAAATAAGCGGATATTAGTTTGGGCGCAAATTGTTGTGGAACATACTTTTCCACTTATGTTTGAAACCGCAGTAACTTAAAAGGAATTTCCTAATGGCACTCATTGAACGCTTGATGGGTTTACAAGACGATGGCTCCCCGCCCGGTGAAGGCTATGATTTGAAAATCCCCATTCACGGTTTTTTTTCCGCTTGTGGTGAAATTATTTCCCAAACAAGCGGTGGAACCGGATTAACCGTTGCACAAGTAAAAGCCCTTGTATGGAGAATCGGAAGCCCCGCTATGCGTTCTTCTCCCAATGACCAAGCGGAATTTGATGCGCTGATTGCTTTGGCACCGGGAACGGGAAATCCCGCAGGCAGAGCATTGTATTTGGAGCGTGTGCATGGTGTTTTAATGTTAGCTGAAATCGGCATTGCCGGGTACAATACTCCCGCATTAGTGCGAACAAAATTAGGTATATGATTTTAAATGAAATCAAGAGTCGGTTCCTTTAGTACTACTACCGGAGTAGCGGGTACAACTGTTGCCCTTACGGGATTTGGTTTTACCCCGGTGGCGGGACGCTCATTTATTCAATTTTGGTGGGATGGTCGAACAGAACTTGTTAATACAATAGGTAACGCTTCACATAGGCGGGGTACAGGAATTTCCACAGGGCCGTCCGTTAATTATTGTGCAACATCAAAATCAAAAGATGCCGTGGCACTTGCTGACACCGCCTCTGACCAACATGAATTACGTTGTGTGGAAATTATCAATGCGAGTACTGATACCGTCGATGGTGAAGGACGTATTACTTCTTACGATGCTGACGGTGCCACTTTCACCGTGGACAACCAATTCGGACAAAGTTTTACAATACACTATAAGGCTTATGAAGGCATTGAAATTGAAGCCTCAACTTACGGCATTATTACCGAGCCGGGAGCTATTGGCACCGTTAGTTACACATTTCCCGGTCGCAGACCCGATGCGCTTATTGCCATTGGAACATCAGGGAATGTACTTGCCGGAATAGCTACGGGTAGCCGATTCATGCAGGGGTTTGCCACATTTGCGAAAAATGCAATTCAGCAATTCACTTTTTGTGCAGGTTCCCAAGACGGGGTTTCTCCTACGGATACCGCTAATTATGCACAGGACGGACAATTCCTTTCGTTGCTTGATAGCGGAATATCAAATGTTACAACACGGGCGAGAGTCACGGCAGTTAATGGAAATGGTTTTGATTTGACTTGGGATGAAGTTTCCGGTATAGGTGGTAGGGAATGGCAAATCCTTGCCATAAGCGGTGGACAATGGCTTGCGGGTTCAATGCTGACCGTCACGGCAGGTAATAATATAACGGTAACCGGGGTGCCATTTACGCCAAGGGGTTACACGCTTGTTTCGTCCAATCGAGCGCAACCTGCGTCAGATACTCTAAGCACACCGGATGAATGGTGTATGGGTGCCGTTGACCAAAACGCAAATCAACGCTCGATGGCGGTCGAAGATGCAACAGGTGTTGCTACCTCCTTGGTTTCTACCGTGGTTCAATTCGATAGTGTTATTGCCACCGGAAATGGGCTAGTCCCCGCACCACCTATTGATTGTCGAATAACTCACACAAATTTTACCGTAGACGGATGGGTGGATGCCCAACCTACTTCGGATGGTGCCGGGAGATGGATTGGGTATTTTGCGGAGGGGGATGCCATACCCCCATTCCCAAAGCGGGATGATTTTACTAGAATTAGGATGTAATTTTTTAACCAAAACAAGGAGAAGGTGACATGAGAACATATACCATACAGATTCCCCCTACGCTCGTCACGGTGGCGGGTGGAGCCAGAACGCTTCTGCAAGTAACTGCCGGGGCAGTTCGCAGTATCCGTTTGCTTTCGGCCTTTTTGGGCCAGAGCGGAACCACCACCAATCAGCAAGTGCGTGTCCGTATTTTGCGGAAAACTGTTTCGGCAACCGTGACGGCTTTCACACCCGCACCTATGGAACCGGGTGATTCCGCTTTCACCGGAACGTCAGGAAACAATGCTTCCGCAGAAGGAACGGATGGAACCGTACTTGCCGAAGATGTTTGGTCGGCCTTGTCTGGTTGGGTTTACAAACCCATTCCCGAAGAATTTATCGGTGCGCCCGGTGCCGGGATTCTTGCTATCAAAATTCCTGTCGCATTGACGGCAGACCTTACCATTGAAGGGTACATGACCGTAGAGGAATTGGGATAACCGAAATTTCTTGAAAGGGGTTTGGGAATGTCCGTAATTTATCGGCCACGGCATGAGCCGTACATTCCCAAAGAACCCTCCCCGGCTCTGATTCAAACTTCCACGGATGAAAATGATTTGCCTGCAATTTTTGCCAATAAACAAAAATTCATGTCACCGATAATTTTTGCACGACCCACTATTCGCCTTGCTTATTCATTTCCCGGTGGCATGGGGCCAATCCCGCCCGTGGGAAGCGGAAATGGTATGCGACCGGGTAGAGGACGTTCCCCGGCTACACGCAGATATTTATTCCGTCCAAGCCCAAGCGGGAACCCGCCAAGAACTCCATATAGAAGTGCGGTGACAAGATGAATGAAGTTTACCAGACAATTTTGCAGACCGGAGCCATTGGCGGGGTACTGGTATGGACTTTGTGGGCAAATCAAAAATTAGTGCATAAATTAATTACGGTGTGCGAAGAAACGGTGAAAGTGCTTACTGCATTGACGGAAAAAATTGGAAATCTCGAAAGGAAAATACCATGATAAAACCCATACTTACCAATATCAAAAATTCACCCACCACCAGTTCCCTTGGTGCCATTGGCCTTGGAACACTTGTGGCCGATTTGGACAAGGTGCAAACTCCGAAGGATTGGGTTTTATTCGGAATTAAAACCGCACTTTTTCTTTTTATGGGAGTATCCCAAGACCCGTGGAAACACATTGCCCCCACCGATACAGAATCAGGTGTTGCCCAAAAGGAATAATTTTTCACAATCGCCAAAGGAACCAACTATGAGCGAAATTCCAAAAATCCATTTTGTTTCCCTTTTCTCGGTGAAACTTGATGCCGATATGATTCCCTACTTTGTCCCGCATTATCGGGATTTGAATTTGGATAGTTATTTGATTTTTTTGCATGAAAGCGAAAACGAATCCGAAAATAAATTTTGCGAAGAAACCATGAAGGAAGCCGGGTTCAATGTGAAGCGGGTTATTCGTACCGCTTCATTTGGGGAAGGCGATTTGCGGAAACGTGCCGTGGAAAAAGCAAAAAAAAGTATTCCCACCACGGATTATATTATGACCGCAGATAGTGATGAAATTCAAATGTGGGATAAACACCCGTCCGAAATTGTGCATGACAATTATGATTTGGTTCTAGGCATCACCTTTGACCGCTTTGATATGGCTCTAAAAGAAATTGACCATACCCTGTCTTTGGAAGAAAACTATCCGCTCGAAAGTGCAAATCTTCACAAGCACCTTTTTCCAGAAAATCCCCGGCCCCGAAGAAAAATTTTATTGTCACGAGCCTCATATAGTATTGATTATACGGCAAGTCGGGATATAAATATCAGCAACGATGCTTTTTCCAATTTGCGGGTTCACGGGGATGTTCCCATTCAGCATTATTTTTGGAGGGATAACATATTCGACCGCTTGCAGAATAGGCGGGATTATCTCGTATCAGAACTTCAAGAAATCAAAAGGTTTTTTAGCGGTGTCGAAATCGCCCCGGCTAAACCCTTGCAGTTGGAGAATAACAATAGTAACATGGATGTTACCGTAGCATGAATGTTACCGTAACATATAAGTTACCGTAACTTGGAGGTTACCATGATGTCAGCGAGCGATTTAATAAAAATTCACGGCTTGAATCCGTCATTTGCCGATAGTATTGCGAAACTTATTTCCAATTTGGAAGTGGCAGGGCTTCAACCCCGTGTCACTTCGGGGTTCCGTGACCCGATAAAACAAAAAACAATGCAACAGGCTTGGGATGCTACGGACGATGCGGGACGTAAAAAATTAGGACTTCGTGCCAGACCCGCCACGGATAGTTTGCATAACCGGGTGGACGGTTCCAAGAAAAATGCTTTGGCTATTGACATCAAAAGTACGGATGAAAAACGTGCCGGAGCGATTGCCGAATCGCTTGGCATTGGTGCCGGAATAAATTTCCGTACTCCCGACCCCGGCCATTATTACGATTTGAAAGCGCAAAAGGCCCGGCAAGTAAAGGTGGTGGGTGGTGGTGGCTTGGGAGCTATCGCAGTTGCCGTGGGTGCTTTTTTTTTATATAAGATGCTCCGTAAAAAACGATGAATCAAACAACCAACAAAGGAACCAACAATGCCTGTATGGAACGGTGAAACAGTATCCCCTTTTAGAAAGGGCGAAAGTGACGATGAATTTGAAATAAACGATAGTATCCCAAGGGAATTATCGGAATTTCTGCAAACAAATAATATCACAAAACTTTTCAAAGTCAATTTGAAAAAATATGCCAATGAAAATTATATGGGACGGCCCCATACGCTTGGTGATTTTGACGGTGTTGTGCCGACCTATTTGGGAATCGTGAGTACGCATGGCCCCGGTTACTATTCGGTGGATTGCGAATGGAAAGATGAAAAAGGGAAAACGCAGAATGAAAATGTGAAGTTGGTTCTACTCGGAGAGTATTGGGAAGATGTGTGGAAAGAAGCCAAGGAAAAGAAAAAAAATACTGAAATTGTAAATGCCGAACATCAAACCGCTCTTGAAATTGCCAAAAGCGGAAAAGGATTGGTGCCTCTTGACCCGATGGCGTTAGGCCGAAGGTACGTTGAAGATTTAAGAGCATTGGGAGGCGGGAACCAAAACGGACAGGAAACTTTACTGCTCGGCATAATGAATATGATGATGGAAAGTTCCCGGCAGAACAACGCTATGATTATTGCGCTTATGCAGGGAAAAGGAAGTGAAAATTCTATGGATAAAACCCTTGCTTTGGTGGACACTATTTTGGGCTTGAAAGAAAAAGTGGCTCCACGGGACAGGAACGTGATTGAAGTATTCGTGGAAGCATTGGCCGAAAATGCCGATGAAATAATCGGGCTATTCACAAAAACCGGGGTAGAGCGTGACTTAGACCCGGCTTTCCAACAGGTGCGGGAACAGGCAAAACCCATAGCCGATAAAGCCAAGGTTGACCCCAACTTCTTGAAAGCCTTGGTGAACCATTTGGATAAGGTAGCCGGGCCGGAAATGGCTGATAAGGTGTTGGAGGGGTTTATCCGCATCAAAAGGCCGGGAAAGGCTCCGGTGGCCCCGCCAGAGGCAAATAAAGCACCATGAGCGAAACAATTTACGATGTGAATATGGAAACCGACTTGGAAATGGAAGATGCCCTAGACCGGGTGATGGTGTTTTTATTGGATAATCGGGCTTCGATTGGCACCATCCTAGCTTTGCCGGGCAGGGTACGGGAAAATTTCTCGCCCTATCTTACGGCAAAAAACCATCCCGAAATGATTTCATTGCGTAAGAAAATAAAAGCAAGCAAGGAATTTAAAACGGCATTGTATGAAAGAATATCACGGCATAATTTTTTCGGTGTGAATTGGGCGAAAAAGATATTCGTGGTATTTGAAAATTAACTCGGCCTCCCGGCACGACTCTTGGGGTTTTAGTTGGTTCCTAGCTCCGCTTGAGTGCCATGTGCCGGGAGGTTTTTTTATTCCTCTTTTTCTTCTGGCCCTGTCATTACAAGTTCTATCTGTAACCATCCTTTCCAAAACATAAACAGGCAAATAAGAAAACCAATGATGGCTCCAATGGCGCAAGTGAACAGGCCGATGTATAAGATAATTCCGAAATCAATTTCATTATTCATTTTAATTTCCTATCCAAAAATTTTTCCATTGCATAGAACTCTTTTTCATCGTAATCGCCTATCCAAGCAATCAGATTTTCTTTTCCGATTTGAAAAATAAACATCAATGCCAATTCGACTTCACGCTTACCACTTGGGTTCAATATGCTCACTTGTTTTTCACTTTGAATCGGGCTATTCATTATATAAACCCCGCCACGTTCTAAAAAGCGATTTAGAAGCAAGGTAACACAGACGTTAACAGGACAAATTACTGCCACGTTAACAAAAACTTTTTTTAAATCCATTTTTTATCCTCCGGTTATGTGTGATAATTCTTTGTCGTTTAAAATTTCCGAAATTTCTTTTTCAGCCAAATCGGAAGGTGCCATAGCCATATCACCATGAAAAGTGGCGAAGGCAGAAATTTTAGCTTGTACCCGTTCGCAAACTTCTTCCTCAATAGTGTCGGCCATGTAAATAATTCTTTGTTGTGATACAGTCTTGGCACCGTCCCGGTGCGGTCTGCCGAATACTTGCTTTAAATCATAAGGATTATAAGTCGGGGAGATAAGGGAATAGCGGGGATGTTTCCCCACGGTATCATGCAAATCAATCGAAGATGAACCGCTTTGCATATTCAGCAAAATAAGTTTTGATTTATTGGTTTGGAACGCTTCATTGGCTCCGGTACGCTCGGCAAGTTTCTGACCGCCATAGATGCAAGGGGGATTTTGAAATTCACGGGAAAGCCGGGCTAGGGTTTCACGGAAATTAACAAAAACGCAAACAGAAAATCCCGCTTCAATCTGCTCATTTATAAGCGTACAGAATAGTGGAACCTTTAACATTTCCGTAGCTTGCCGATATTTTTGTATTGCGGAAATAACTAATAATTTATTATCCCCTTCCATCGTTAATGTCTTGCACCGGGCCAAACATTCCGCATAGGCTTTACGATATGCGCTGGCTTCATTTGCCGTGTAACATTCAGCGATTATATTAGTCTTTGGAAAATCCGGTATCTCTGAAATTCTCATTCTGGCCCCATGAGCCGGGTAAACTTCTTTGGAAAGTGTTTCCATCCCGCCACTTTCTTTTTCATATTCCCAACCGTTCCAAAGATTTTGGTGGCAACCGTGATGCTTAGTCCACAGATTGAAATTGTAAAGGTGGTGAACACCGAGAAGGTACCCAAGCGATTTAAAATCCCGTGGTGATATGCCCGGTGTGGCTGATAATGCAAGGGTGATATAAGGTTTGGATGCGGAAAGCAAGCGCATATTCTGACTATCATCGGCTTTGCATTTATGCACTTCGTCAAAAATCATGGCCGTATCTTTGGGAAGGTTCCAACTGTATCCAAGAATGGAACGGCAAACACTTCTCATTCTTTTATTATGTTTTTTTTCCCAATCTTTTATATGGCGAATCCGCAAAGGTGTGCGTTTCTGCAAATAGTCCAAGGCTTCATTATAATCTGAAAAGGATTTTTGTTTCGGAAAATTCGGCATGGCTCCGGTGTACGCTTGATAAATTTTACCGGGATAAAAAATTGTTTCCATCGTGCCGTATGAATTTTCACCCTTGAAGTATTCATAGTTGCCGATGCCATAAATTTTTAATCCCAATTTTTTTGTGACCTTTCGCCATACGGCAATCGCACTTAATGGGCAAACCACAAAGGGGACAAGTCCCAAGGCTTGACATATTGACAAGTTCACCCACGTTTTCCCGGTTCCGGTATCTGAACCGTCAATATATGCGGTGTAATCGTTAAGGCAATTCCATAAATTTCTAAAATGAATTTTTTGATAACTGCGCAAATAATTCGGAGCGGGGATGATACTTCTTTTTTTTGCGGGAGGCTCCACAATAATACTGTCAGGGGCTTTTATAAACCAATCGCCCTGTGATTGAAATAATTGATAGCCTCTTTTTTGCCATATAGACGGATTGCCTTTCCAATCTTCCCAAAACGCAGGCGAAGGGGTGCCAATGCGGAAGCGTACTACGGCTCCGGCAAATGTTTCATCGTGAGAGGAAATCCAATCAATCACTTTTGGCTCCGATAGATTCCTACTCCCAACAGGATAAACCAAATAACGCTGACAACACCGAGCGCAATTTTAAACTTCATGGGGTATCTCAAATTTTGGTTCCACGGTTTTTGTTTTCAAGATAATGTTGTAAGCAATGCGGGAATTTCTATCCAATTTGCTTTCCCATCTCTGAATATGATTCAAAATGATTTCCGTAGTCAGTTCCCGGCTCCCACGGTCAGTCACAACGCACAGGGCTTGGAACCTTGCCAATAGTTCTGGTTCCATTTCGCATCCAAAATAGGCTAGGTTCCGTGGTGAACGAATTATTTTTTTCATAGGTACCATCCTTTTGTTTTCATCGGAACCAAGGCATATAAAAAAATTGACCGGGGGTGTCAATGGTTCCAGAGCCTTAAATGTCCCCGGTTAAATAAAGGTAAAATCGTATTTAGGGGTGGTTAAATCTTAGTAAAACCTTTTGAATACCCCTAAATTTGGATAATTTGACCTATTGGACTATTGACGGAAATTAAACAGGCGAACTTTTTAATTATATTTTTGGTGTGAAAAATAAACAACTAACGGAGGATTAAAACAAAATGATTAAGACAATAGGAAATTCAATAGCCGTAACAGGAAATTCAATAGCCGTATATCGTATGATGACAATAATGTCCGGTTTAAAATTTGAAAAAATCGGCATGAAATTAACAAGGGGCGTATCTTGTTATGCGATTGCGAAAAAAGAATTTGGATGTAAGGGAAATTTGGAAAAAGTGACGGAGCAGTTTGCCGTCATTTTGGAAAAAGCAAAAGCAAATCACAACCCGAATCAGGAGGATTAAAAATGATTACGGACAAGGAAAAAAAATCAGTTACAAAATTGGTTTTCTTGCTTATGTATCAAATCATTAATTTAGTCGGTTCAAATCGTGAAAAAGGTTTGTCCGTTGAATTGCTTGAATTGATTTTCCAAAAAAATAATGGTGATATTGACCAATGCCATATCATAACTAACAATATGCTTGAGTGGGAATTTTTAACAAAGAAAGGAAATCATTTTTATTTGGGAAAAAAAATAAACTTTTTTAATAATATCACCTTGAAATAAAAAACACCACAAACAAAAAAGGAAAAAATAAAATGTCTACTCAAACAAAAAAAATGCACAAACTGATTTTCACGGTCGAAGTGATTAAGGAAGCGATTGAAAATCAGCAAGGCTTTTGTCTCTCATGCGGTACGGTTCACGATTATATCGAACCAGATGCAAGGGGATACAAATGTGATGAATGTGAAGCGGACAAAGTTTTCGGAGCAGAGGAAATAATTTTAATGGGGAGGGTATTCTAATGGAAAATTTAACCGGAGCAGAAAAAATCAAGGCAACTATTTCCAAGTTACTCAACTTGGCAAAAGGTTCGACCTTTGACGGCGAAATCGAAAATGCAATGCGTCACGCTCGGAAAATGATGATGGAAAATAACATTTCCGAAAATGATTTACATTTGGATGAATCACCAAAGCAAATGGCCGAACGTGAGGAATACGGAAAACAAAAAGTGAATACTAACGCCACTTCTGCCGTACCTTGGGAACGTATTTTAGTTCGGGCGATATGCTTATTAATCGGGACGGTGAAAAATTACCGTGACGAAAATAAAGTCGAATTGAGAAATGCAATCGGGATATTAATTTTTAATGCAAATGAGGAAATACAATACCGTCAGCAACTTGTTTTTTATGGCCCGATAGATGATGCAATCGAAGCTACTGCAATGTTTCGGGAGTGGTCAGAAATAATTATATCAATGGCCCGGTTAAAATATGGCGGGTGTTTTCGTGGACAAGGCCGTGACTATGCAGACGGTTTCGCACAGAGTCTTTTAGATGGTGTGCAAAAAGCGATTGCCGGAGAAACAAAACAAATCGAAATGGAAAAGGGAAGCGGAAAAGAATTAGTTATAGTGAGAGCGAATGAAATCATTTTAGCCAAGAAGCAAAAAGCGATTGAATGGTTAGCAAGTACTGGGGTAAGATTGCATAATCATAGTGGGGCGGGTGTACGGTCTAGTTCTGACGCTTATAGTCACGGACGTAGTGATGGAGGAAAAACGTCAATGGGTAGAAATCAAAAATTAATTCGGATAGGGAGGTAATTGAAAATGATATTTATAAAATATCGAAATAAAAACGTACAGTTCAAACAAAATTCTTGGAAAATTTTTAAAGAGGAAAAAAATTCTTGGAAAATTTTTAAAGAGGAAAGACCTAATTATTTAATATGTATTGGATTTATTGATAAACAAGGAAAGCAGTACAATGTTTCATGGTGTGACCATCCAATGAAATATGTTTTCTCAACACTTGATAGAGCGATAAAATTTGTAATCAATTTTTAAAAAACAAATTTTCTTTTTCAATCCTCCGCAAATTAATTTTTGCGGAGGATTTTTTTTTGTCTTGTACTGTAACATAGATGTTACTTATATAATTGCATTAGTCTAATTCAAATACACTACTGAAAATGTAGAGTAACACGCAGGGGACGTAACTTG
>CAZMKD010000162.1:0-3899 GCA_964566575.1 uncultured Verrucomicrobiota bacterium | reverse complement strand
CATCCCTTTGCGCGCTCGGAGATCCCGGATTTGCATGCTCGGATTCAGGCCGTCGTTGCGAAGGCGCGTGCCGCCAGGCAAGCGGGAGACTTCGACATGGCGCAGCCCTACACGCCGATCTGCCAGTTCTGCAAGCGCATTGCGGAGTGCCCTAAGGTTGCTGCACTGGTGGGAGAAATAGGCTCTAAATTTGCGCCGCTGATGGTTCCCGCCGACGTTACGCCATACACAATCCAAGACCCTGCGCGGGTCAAGGAAGCCTGGCAGCTTGCGACGGTGGTGGAGGCATGGGCGCAGGCTTTTCGTCAGCACATTACGAATCGAGTAATCACAGGCCAGTCACCGCCGCCAGGTTACAAGCTTGTTAGTCGTGTTGGAAATCGAGAAATTGTGGATGCGCAGAAATACCGCAACGCCGCTCTACGCCGACTTACCGTGGAGGAATATGAAAGCACGCTCAAGCCTAGCTTGACAGCGGTGGAGACTATGATATCGTTGAAAGCGCCTAGGGGCGAAAAGACGGCTGCCGTAGAGAGCTTTGCAAATGAGTTGGAAGAGAACGGCGCAGTGACGCGAGGAGACCCAGTAGCATTTCTCAAGGCGGTGCCAGATAAGACTGAAAAATCTTCATGAAGTATTGTAGTAAGTGTGAAACGATCAAGGATGTCGGTGAATTTTCTAAACGCCCCGAGCGTAAAAGAGGGCTTGGCTTAGATAGTCATTGTAAGAGCTGTGTAAATGAGGGGCACCGGCGACGACGTAGGGACATGCCTGCTGAGGTTAAGCAATCGCGTCAAGAGGCAAATCTTGAGGCGGGAAGAGTCGCGCGGGCGGCGGGAGCAACGAAAGTGTGCTGTTACTGTCGCCAAATAAAATTGCTTGTTGATTTTAACTGGAGTAGCGGCAACAAAGACGGCACCTCTTCGGTTTGCAAAACATGTGCTGTTGATTACAATAGGCAACGTAAGAAAAATCCTGAAGAATGTCTAAGGCTTGCAAAATTGCGACGGGCGCGTCTTTTAAAGTTGCGGTATGGCTTGACAGAGGGGGAAGTCTCCAGTATTGTTGGGCAGCAAAATAATAAGTGCGTAATTTGTGGAGAGACTTTTGGAAAAGGACGTGAGCGCACTTACAGAATTGATCACGATCATATTACAGGCGCCCTTAGAGAATTGTTGTGTAGCGGCTGTAATTTGGGATTGGGAAGTTTTAAAGATTCTTCTGAGTTACTTCGCCGAGCGGCGGACTACTTAGAGAAACACAACAAAAATCAAAAACCAAACAAAGAAAGTATCTACGATGGAAATCTCATTTGCTAAGACTGGTGACGGCGCGGTTCCGGCGACGGAGCAGAAGCCTGCCGAAAACACTAACACGGCCGTGCAGGTCGCTACGCCTCAAGGCGGACTCGCGTTGGGTGATCAGGTGCCAACCTTCGATCAAATCATTCTCCCGCGCTGCAACCTCGTGGCCTCTGTAGGAGGCCTCAAGGATTCTTTTAATCCCGGTTCGTTCTTGTATGATCAACGCGTTGTGCTTTATGTGCCTCCGCTGATCAACGCGAAGACGAGCAAGGTGGAGCGGGAAGGCACTCCGCCCGTGATCGTGACAGTGCTCGGTTTTCGGCCTACGCGTTACGTCGAAAAGGTCCAAGGCGGCGGCCACGGCATCCTCTGCAACACAGAAGATGAAGTCCGCAAGGCTGGAGGGACTTTGTCATATCAAGAATGGATGCTCAAAAAGGCCGACGGCGTGCGCCGCTTTGACTACCTTGCGGAGGCATTACTCGCAATCGAGAGGCCAGAGTCCTGCGCCGATGATGGAGCGGTCTTCACCTACACCGTTGACGGCAAGCAGGTCGCCCTCGGGCTCTACGCGATGAAGGGAAGCGCCTACACGGTAGCTAAGCGCAGCCTTTTCACCCCGCGCAGCATCGGATGCTTGAAGAAAGGCTACCCAACCTACAGCTTCGCGCTGTCGAGCCGCTTGGAGCCCACGCCGGACAAGCAGAGCACCTACTGGCTGCCTGTGTTTGTGCCGAACAAACGTTCGACGCCGGAATTCCTGAAATTCGCTGCCAGCGTGCTGCAAGCGCCGCAACGCGAAACCGACGACGCGGGCGAATAGCCGACGTGGGACTGGGAAGCGGCAATGATAACCTGTAGCTCCACATTGATCAGGGTTGCCTGACTTGTCTGGGAGTATTAGAGCAACATTGCCGCGCCCAGCCCCCTTTTCTAAACATGAAAATTGCATCAACAGTCCCCCGAATTCCAATTAGCCGAATCCCGCGCGAGGTCGCCACGCGCGCTTTGTTCAGCAAGAAGCTGACCAACAAGTCACGCAAGCTTTTCACCCAGGCGCGATGCCAAGTTATTGACGTGGAGCGCAAGGAACCGAAATCCGACCAGGAGTCGTTCTGCGCGATGATCAAGCGGCTCTCATTGCTGCAATTGGGCAACCGGGCGGACCAGATCAAGCGGGGCATCCGCCGCCTGGAGAAGGCGCTTGAAGATACCCATCTAGAGTCCTTCCGTAAACCTGCTGAAGAAGCTTTAGCTATGGCGAAATACCGAGGCGGATGGGTTGCACAAGAAATTCAATCACGGGCGAACGGGCCGGATCTTATTGATTCTACGGGGAATTAATATGAAGTTAATACCCCTATCGCAAGGAAAGTTTGCAAAAGTGGATGACGCCGATTACGAATTTTTAATTCAGTTTACTTGGACGGCCTCAAGGGTAGGCAGTGTTTTTTATGCTATTCGAACGCTACGGGGCGCACATGGTAGGTGGACAACCCAAAGCATGCACGCGCTACTGGCGGTAACCCCGCCCGGTTTACAAACATTGCATTTAAATGGCGACGGGCTGGATAATCGACGGGAAAATTTAGGAATCGGAACCAACGCCGATAACCAGCGCGGCCCTTGTCACTATTATGGGACTTCAGGTTTTCGAGGCGTGTCTTTTTCAAAACCCGCTAAAAAATATGAGGCCCGTATTTGTCACAATCGACAATCTTTTTATCTTGGCTTGTTTGAAACGGCGGTGGAGGCCGCACAGGTCCGGGACGACAAAGCTCGCGAACTTGGGTGGCCGGAAGAGGGTTTGAATTTTCCAAAACTATTAAATGTAATTGAACTATGATAACGTTGACCATTCAGATTGAGGGTTCTAAATATAAAGGCGTTTTCCGGCTGTCGCCGGGATTTGACGCGACAACCGCCACTGACCAAGAGTGTGAGCTTTTTGAGGGCCTTTTGGAGCGACTAGCCCCCGGCATTGATTTTGACGAGAGCCTCGAAGATCAGATGGATTACCTTGCGGACGCTCTGTGCGGAGCACACGATCCCAACTCCGAAGAAGACTTTTCAGGACCTGAAAAGGAGTTAAGCGCATGAGTGATCTCAACCAATCAGCAATCAAGAAGCACGCGCTCGCCTGCTCACAGGCGAACCGCGCCGGCCGGTTTACCCGGGTAGGTCAAGATTTTCTTAATGAGGTAAATAGCGAGGTCGAAGCGCTAGTGCGCGATCTGCGCAACACTCGTTTTCCCGTCCAGGTCAATGCGCCATTAGCGACGGAAGAAAACTTTGTGACGGGCGCGCTGCTCGAAAAGGTGAAGGACGCGCTGAATCAAGCCATAAGTCGAATTATTCAATCAAAAGTGCAGAGGCAACCTACTTGTGGGATCACTTTGAAGGGGTTATAATGCGGGAAATTCCTCTTTCACAGGGAAAAGTGGCTTTTGTTGATGACGCTGATTACGAGTGGCTTAATCAGTGGAAATGGTATGCCAACCGCTATAGTCGCACTTTTTATGCGCTTCGAAGTGTTCGTAGAGAGGACGGTAGCTGGACAACGCAGTATATGCATGCTTTGATTGCCGGAACACC
>CAZMKD010000161.1:0-1607 GCA_964566575.1 uncultured Verrucomicrobiota bacterium | reverse complement strand
GGCAGGCGGGGATGCCTGGTCTTTCTCCCCGCACACGAGCAGCACCGGGCAGCGGAGCTCGGCGAGCCGCGAGGTGACGTCCATGGCGACGAGCGCGCGACACTGGGCTGCGTAGCCGGTCGTGTCACTCGATGCAATGAGCGACACGAGCTCCTGGAACTCCTCCGGGTGTGCCTCGCGGAACGACGCAGCGAGCCCGTTCGTCGCCACCGTCTCGGCGACCGCGGCCATCCCCTGACTTTCGACCGTCTCGGCTCGGGCCGCCATTCCCGCCTTTCCCTGCTCGGGGAGGCCCGTGACGGCGCCGATCCCGACCGCCGCTCGCACGCGGTTGGGTCGCGTCGCCGCGTATTCGAGGACAATGCCGCCGCCGAGCGAGTGGCCGATCAGCGACACGGTGTCGAGGCCGAGCGCGGCCAGGAGAGCGTCGAGATCCTCTGCGAGCAACTCGACCGTGTACGGCCCCGGGGTGACCGAGCGCTGTCCGGATCCGCGCGGGTCATATGCGACGACGTGGTGGCGGTCGGACAGGGGCGCGAGCAGGTGCTTGAAGATGGCGGTCGCCGTGCCTCCGAGCCCGTGCACGAGCACCACGGTGTCACCCGAGCCCTGCTCCACGTAGAACGTCCGCACCCCGTTGACCTCGATCTCGGTCACTCGCTCTCGGCCTCCCCGGTTGAGGGGCGGGCCGAGGCCGGCCCCCTACGGCCGCGGGCGGGGTGGCGCCGAACGCGCACGACCCCGCCCGCGCATCGTCAGTGCTGAACCTCCGCAGCCGTCGGCATCGACGGAACAGCGGCCTTCGCGTTCTGGATGTGCTCGATGTCCATCACGTTGCCAGGGATCGGCGCCAGCTCCTGCGGGAGCCCGAGGCTGTTGACCATGACCTTGCCGTCCTTCATCACGAGCGAGAGCTTCGAGCGGTTCTGGAGGATCGCGATGTCCTCGAGCGGATCGCCGTCGACGACGAGCAGGTCGGCGCATTTCCCCTCCTCCACCGTGCCGCAGAGGTGCTCCATGCGCAGAAGCTCCGAGCCGTGCTTGGTGGCGGCGACGATCGCCTCCATCGGCGAGAAGCCCATGTCGGTCACGAACAGCTCGATGTCCTTCGCGTACTCGCCGTGCGGGCACCACACGACGCCATAGTCCCCGCCGGGGACGACGCGCACGCCTGCGTCCTTCAGCTTGTCCATCGCCTGGCAGCCGAGCTCCCACTCCTCCTGGTACTCGGTCGATGCCAGGTGCTCGGGTGTGATGCCGCACGCCGGGCCGTTCGTGAGGATTCCCCAGTGATATCCCAGGCCGGGGACGACGAAGATGTCGTCCTTCCGCTCCGCAATCATCGCGACCGCCTCGTCGTCGGCGTACGTCGCGTGCTCGAGGACGTCGACCCCCGCAGCGACGCACAGCTTGACGCCGTCATTGCCACGGACGTGCGCTGCAACCTGGCGGTTTCGCTTGTGGGCCTCGTCGACCGCCACGGCGATCTCCGCGTAGGAGTACATCGTCTCCTCGGGAGGCACACCTGGCCGAAGCAGACCCTCGCCCGTGACGTAGAGCTTGATCACATCGGCGCCCTCGTGGATGTTCTGGCGCACCGCCTTGCG